>CAZBNG010000004.1:0-56420 GCA_964493095.1 uncultured Pseudobdellovibrionaceae bacterium | reverse complement strand
CAAGGACTTATGGGCTGGTACATGGTAAAAAGCGGGCTTGTAGACCAACCCTATGTCAGTCACTATCGTCTCGCCGCTCATCTGGGACTGGCGTTCCTGATTATATCGCTGATGTTCGCTCTCGGATTAAAATTCATTAATGCGAAGCAGGCCGCCTCACCCTCCCTTTACACCCATGCATGGATTGTCCTGGGCTTCGTTATTACCACCATATTCTGGGGCGCTTACACTGCGGGGCTGGATGCCGGCCTGATTTATAACGACAGCTTTCCCCTGATGGGAGGAAGTCTGCTGCCTCCCGACATGTGGCATTTTTCACCGTGGTGGAGCAACTTTTTTGAAAACCATGCCGGAGTACAGTTTACGCACCGCTGGCTGGCCATGTTTACCGTCGTCATGATTTGGGGTCTTTGGTTTCATGCATGGCGTAAAGATGCGCTCTCCCCTGTTTTTCATACACTAGCCATCATGTCGCTTGTGCAGATGACTCTGGGTATCGCCACGCTTCTAAGCGGGGTAGCCGTCCCCCTCGCCGTCCTGCATCAGGCAGGCGCATTGACGGTGCTTCTGCTGCTTGTGGCGTGTCTGTACCGCGTAAAACCGCGGTAATTCTTAGCGTAAATACGCTCTTTCATTGAAAATCAGACTGAGCGGCACACGTTCCTCTTCCGCGGCGAGCGATTCCAGCAACTCGCGGTAAGTAATGCCCTCCCGCGGGAATTCAACCAGTTCCACTGCCGCCAACTGGGGCTTGAAATTTTGCAGTCCCTCCGGCTGTGTCTGCCCGGACACAAACCCGTCAATAATGTCCTGCCGGTAAACATAAAGCGTAAAATCACGGCCGTATCTTTCCAGAACGCCGCGCACGTAATCCAGTTGAAGAGTATTATTATCGACGCTTTTCTTTTCTATCTCCGCAAGATGTTCCAGTAATTCAACCCGCTTCACATCCGCTTTTTTTTCAAGCAGGGCACGACGTTTCCGGTCGTCCGTGCCATCCGCGTCATAACCCAGCAAATCAGCGCCGAAAACTATGGAAGCGGCATAAGGGAACTTGACCCGGAAATTCAAACGGCCGCTTAGATTGCCCTTGATATAAAGCCGCTCCAACGCCGCGCGCAGTTCTGCAAACCCCTCCGCGAAGGGTTGTACGGCATCCGGTTCGTTTTGCGGCTTACGTGACATAAAGGTGTTGTGTCATCTGATTAACGGGATTTTACCATACCCGAAATACAAAAACGCATAAAGTAGCTGCTATTAATGGCCGAAATCTTCGCGCTGGGGCGAATCCGGTGTATGGACAGGTGCGTTGCGCGATGCTGCCTCTGCCGCTGCCGGTGAAGGATTGGAAACATCATCGAAGTTTCAGTGGAATCGGACTTTATCAGGATGCGCGCCATCAGCAGAATTTCCAAAACTCTCCGTAAGCCAAGGCAAGCCCTTTACAGGTGTTTTTTCCGCCGCAGCGCCTCCAAAAGCGCCGTTCATTGTTGCTGTGTCAGGTCCTTTCAGCTTGCCCCCCTGACTGACCCGCCCAAGAGCATCGGAATAGCCCGCTTTCAGACTATAGGCAGCATCGCTTTCCGCTTGCCTGAGCTTTTGCAGTTGCATCTGCCCCTCTGGAGTATGATGCGTATCGAAAGAAGTACGCTCCCTGATTTTCGTATAGTAATCTTTAAACAATGTCGTGACTGGTGAATTGCTGTCGCTACCCTTTGCAAATACAGATTGCCGTACAAGCTCCCCGTATTTTTCAGGATCATCGGTAATGGCGCCAGTTACGTCATAAACTTTAATAATTCCGCTTTCCTCTCGTCCAAAAAAGATTTTGGCGCCCGAAACCGTGCTGATAATTGCTCCCGGATGTTTTTTCAAAGCATCCGCCACTACGGCGTAAGCCTGGCTCCCTTCCGGGGCTATCGCGGATTTCATCGCCGCCAGATCAAATTTCGTCTTCACCTCTGATAGCGGATCGCCACGCTTCGGTGCAGCGGCAGAAGATTGAGTACCGGATGTATCCGCGTGCGGCGCACTGGCGGCTTTAGGCGGCTGTTGTTGCGTCTCAGTCCGGGATTCTCGGGGATCCTGACCAACATAAGGCTCCGGGGTCGTCTCCGAACCACCGGGAGGTGTCGTCTGCGTTTGCTGCTGTTTTATTATTTTAGCGGCGTCTGCGGCCTTGCCCTGCATAACGTTGGCAAAAATTGCTGCTTTTTGCGCCAGCCCTTCCGCTGTGGCCGCTCTGTCCAGAGCTTCCGTCACGGATTTTTTTACCTTTTCGTCACCACCGAAAAATCGCACGATATCCTGAATAATACCGCCGTTTTTCATACCTTTGTCCAGTTCCTCCAGAACTTTGGCCTTTAAAGTCTCAGGATCGTTACCCGCCTCCTGCCATGCCTTTGTGTAAAGATCTTGCAGCGCTAAATTCCGGTCCTCCTCGCTAAAACTGCGGACCTCTCCATTCGGACCCCTGGGTGCCTGAATACCCAGCGCGCCGAATATAGGCCCGGCATCCAGTCCCAAACTGCCTAAAAATTCTGCAAAAATACCGATCAGGAGATTGAAGAAACTGTTCATATCACCCTTACCGAGCAAAAGATCCATCACGCCCTGTAGTAATTTTTGTTGTATATCGTCTAACGGACCCTTTTGCTTTTTGGCGGGCGGTTGTGCCAACAGCGCATTATTCGTCGCGAGCACATCCAGAGCCAGCAGGAAATTCTCAAGCTCCTGCTCTCCGCCCAGCGTTTTTGCTAATTTATCGCGATATACCTTGCTAGCCGGTAATTTAAGCGCTTCTTTAATCTGATTGCCGACTACCGCGTTGTAGACTCCGTCATAGGTGCCGTCCGCCTTCGCGCCCACGCCCAATGTCTGTTTCATCATCGCGACTGTCGTCCAGGCGGATGCTTGCGACTGCTCGTCAAAAACCCTGTTTGCCTGGCCCGGCTTGGGAATGCCTTCAATGCCTTCGGAAAGTTCATATAAATACTGGCTGGCAGCTTTCGATGCTTCGCCCGCATCTTTGTAAGAACGCGGCTGCGGTTCTTCATGTGTTTCACCGCTATTGCCTTGGCTTTCTCCAGAGCCTTCTGGCCCGACCCCACCTGAAGCACCGTTATTGCCATCCGTTTCTGTCGTTTTAGGTCCTTCTGCCACCCGTACAGGGGCGTCCGGCTTTTTGCCTATAACGCCTGCCTTCACAAGCTTTTCAAGGTTAGCGGTAACTGTCGCTGGGTCGTCCAACAAAGTAAAGACGCCTTTCATATGCGGAATAAAACGCTTAGGCACTCCCGCTTTTGCTAGTTTTTCAGGAACTGATTCTCCCGTAAAAAGTTTAGATACACCATTTAACACTGTATCGTCGGCAGACATTACACTTTGTCTGCTAGCTTCAAGTTCCTCTCCCTTAGGAGAACCTTTAAACTGCACAATTTTATGAGATAACTCGGCAATCAACTCCACAGTTAATCCCTCCGGGGAAGCAGGCATTCCCAGAAGAGAAAGCAATTCCGGCAAAGCCTGATCAACGTTAGCGCGCAGATCGTCTACCGAGCCGTTTCCAAACCCCAGGCTTTCAAGGCTCCTTGCCACATCCACCTTGGTGCGTTCTAAATCTCTGTCGTTAATAACTACCTTGGGATCGACTGCCATAAATATGCCTTTTTGTTCTTTTTAGCCCTTGTTTTCATTACATTTACGGGCCAAGCGCCGCGTCGAAACGCTATTACGCTATCTACGTTATACGGAAAAAAGATTAAGGCTTTGTTAAGAGAGCGCTGAAAACACGGAAAATCAGGAGGTTAGGCAGATTTTACAGCCATTTTGACATCGGAAAGACCTTCCTGCACGGCAATATCGCGGTAAAAGTCACTGTAGGCTTTGAGCATGCCCTCCTTGGTGAACTCCCCGAGATAGCGCTGCGTGCCGTTCGCTACCAATTTTATCGCCAATTCCTCATCATGCATGACTCGCTCAATCGCCACTTTAAGCGCCGGAACATCGTCGATCGGCACCACCAGCGCATCTTCCTCGTCACGGATAAATTGCATCGGTCCCGCCGCCGCCGTAGTAACCAACGGCACTCCCTGCGCCCAGGCCTGAACAAACACCGTGCCGAACGGCTCGTAACGGGAAGGGAAAACGCAAATGTCTGCTGCTTGAAATAACGCCGCCCGGTCTTCTCGCCACCCCAGAAGCTTTACTCTTTGCTGCACATTCAATGCAGCAATAAGCGCCTCAAGTTCCGCCCTGTCCGGCCCTTCCCCGGCAATCCACAGATAAGCGTCCGGGATTTCCGCCACAGTCCTGATCAGCGTATCAAACGCCTTCGCGCGATGCAGACGCCCGAGCGTCAGCAGCACCTTGGCATCCTCGGGCGTATCCGTATCTGCACGGTTTACCGGAACCGGTGCTTCTTCGGTTTCCGCAAAATTATTTATGTGCCGCACTCTTTCCGCAGCAATTCCATGCTCCACCAGATGCCGTTTTATATCCGGCGTTATGGTGGCGAAATAATCGGCATTCTTAAAATATTTTATTTTGTAATACCCGCCAAGACGTGCCAGAACGCGATACGGTTTTGGGCCTTTTGCCGTATTCCATGACGGCAGCTTAGCCGGGGCGCGGCTCATCCATGTCTGCACAATAGCAGGTTTAAATTTGCGAATAATTGCAGCAATTTTGTGCGGCGTATAAATATCGATTGCCCCGCCAAAAGGAAGCATGTGCACGGTAATCCCCGCCTTGCGGAGCTGCGGCACCCGGATGGGGTTAGGGCGGGTAACGACTTCTATCTCCTGCCCGGCTTCATGCTGCGCGATGCACATATCGACGAATGCCGTTTCCGCGCCGCCATGCGCACCGCCTGCCATGACCTGTAGAATTCTCATGGATTACTGACCGTTGGCGGGTTTATCCTGCGCAGGTTCCTCTGCAGGCTGCCCCGTTGTTTCTTGCCCTGCTGGTGACGCTGTATTCTGCTGCGCTTCTGCAGGAGCACCGGAAGGCGGGGTTTCTTCCAATACCTTTTGCGCCTCTTTAGGGCTTTTTTGCCCATCGATTTTCTGCATCGGCGGCACCGGCTGTTCGGGCGCTTCTTCTTTTCCGGAAAGTTCAGGTGCTGGCGCAGCCTCTTGTTCTTGCTTTTCCTCCGGCTCTTTTTCTTCAGGGGCAGCCGTTTCAGGCTTCTCATCCTGTGCCAGAGATTGCGGGTAACTAATCAACATCTGGCGCAGCAATTTCACAACGGTTTCCTGCGTCTCATCCATTTTATTATAAAGCACATTACAAGCCTGAAGCGTCGTTACTGGAACTTTCTCAATTTTGCCTTCCGTTTCCTCGCGGGTGGCATCGATTTTATGAAACACATCCTCAATAGCCTCTTTGGATATATAATCCTGCGCCAATATCATATTATCGATATGGCCACGCGCCTCATCAATCACCGGAACTACAGCCCCTTCCCATTTGGTAAAACGGTCCGTAATTTTATCTTTAATTTCAGGATTTTTCTCGGCGCACGCTTTTACAGCTTTTCCGACGTCGCGCCGGACAATATCCACGGTGCTGGTAAGATTGTAATTATTCGTAATGGTCAGAAAATGCGTACGGTCTTTCTCGTTTAAATCTTTTGATATCCCCTTGATTGCTTCGCGCATGGCCTTAAGGGATGCCGGAGGCTCTCCTCCCGATTCCTGTGCCGAAACTGGAAAACTCCCCAGCATAATGAGAGCCAGAGACAGCTTGATAACAGAGTGGAATTTCATAAATGCCCCGCTTGAATGAACTATGAGTCTTTCTTTTTGTACCAAATCGGAAAGATAAAAAAAAGTCCGCCGGGACGAACCCGGCGGAAAGATAGACCTGTATTACTTTTTCAAGTATCGGATAATCGGCGGGGCAACACGAGTCATCCGAATATACAGGCCAGCACATGACTAAAGAGACTAAGCAAAACCTGTGGCCCTGAACCTTTAAACTTACCCACGCGGACCTTCTGACAGACAACTGAAAAACCGCACAAAAAACAGGCGGCCTCTATCAAATTTTCTCTCAAAAAACCCGTGATTAAGTCCCTCATTCTACTGTCGTGCAATCACGACTCCTTATATATTTAACATAACATTTAACTGGTAAATACAAAGTAAATAAAATGCGTTTTTTTTGAACAAAACTAAGCGGTTAACCACGATGAAGGATAAAAATTATCTAAAATTTTATCCATTCCCAAACCCAGTATTTTCAGACCTTTACCCTTGCCTGCATCGGTTCTTTATGGCTTTTATGGAAGCAGGTATAAACATTCACGGAGTTCCCTATGGCCCTTAAAGTTTCCAAACGCTCGGACATCCCAAATTTTCGCGCCCTGGCGATTCTCAGCGCGGTAAACGAGCGGATCGAGAAAGGCGAGGATATTATCCGTCTTGAAGCCGGCCAGCCCTGCTTTGGCGCGCCAGCTCAGGCTATAGAGTATGCCAAACAGGTACTGGACAGCGATGCAAAGCAGGGATATACCGCCGCCATTGGTATGCCGCTATTGCGCGATAGAATCGCCGTGCATTACCGCGACACTTACGGCGTCGATCTGGATTATAATAATGTAGCTCTTTCCATGGGCTCTTCTGCGGGCTTTATTCTCGCATTTCTCGCCGCTTTCGAAGCAGGGGATAAAATTGGTATAACCATGCCTACCTACCCGGCCTATAGAAACATCCTGAAATCCCTGAATCTTGAAATCGTGGAAATTGAAACCAGCGCGGCAACAAACTACCAACCTACCGCTGAGTTGCTGGAAAAAAGCGGAAAGAAACTGGATGGCCTGATTATCAACAGCCCGGCCAATCCCACCGGAGCGCTGATTGATCCGCAGGAACTCGAAAAAATCTGCATATGGTGCGAAAAAAACGGTGTACGCCTGATTTCAGATGAAGCTTATCACGGCATTACTTACGAACAATCCGCGGAAACTGCTCTGAAATACTCCTCCAATACGATCGTACTCAACACATTTTCCAAGTATTTCGCCATGACAGGCTGGCGGCTGGGCTGGATCGTTCTGCCGGATGATTTGCGCGACCGTGTGAAAAAACTATCCGAAAGCCTGTTCGTTTCTCCGCCGACACTATCCCAACACGTAGCGTACAAAATTTTCGACCACAAGGACGTTCTGGATACCTACGTCGCGCAATACCGCAAAAACCGCGACATTCTGAAAAAAGGACTGCCTGGCGCAGGATTTAAAAACCTCTCTACCGCCGCAGGCGCATTCTATATTTATGCCGATATTCACGACCTGACCAACGACTCGGAAGCTTTCTGCGGACGCATGCTGGATGAAGCCAAAGTGTCGGCAACGCCGGGGCTGGACTTCGACACCAACCGCGGCAACGCGACAATGCGGATTTCCTATGCCGGAACACCCGAGGATATGGAGAAGGTTGTACAGCGCCTGTCCGCATGGCAGGGTAAATAGATGAACAACCGACCTTACAATGGCCTGGAAAAAACAAATGAGCGCGGCAACGTCCTTTGGATTATCATGATTGCCATCGGCCTGCTGGCCGCACTCACAATAACCCTGACACGCAGCGGTTCCAGCGTGGATCAGAGCGGCGATATAGAGCAGCAGCGCATACGTGCCTCGCAAGTCCTGCGCTACGCCAAAGGCATTGAGACCGCCGTACAAAAAATGAAATTAAACGGCATTTCTGAAAACGACATCAGTTTCGCCAACCCTATAACTTCTACCGATTATACGAACGCCAACTGCACCTCCGTTAACTGCCTTGTTTTTGATGCGGCGGGCGGCGGGCAATCGTACCTGCGCCCTCCGGGCGGCACAAACGATGGCAGCGACTGGATATTCACCGGGGCCAATAATGTCGGAACCACTGCAAAACCTGTGGGAACAACTGCGGCCGTTACGGGCAACGATCTTGTTATGATGCTGGCCAACGCCTCCAGCGGCATGTGCGACCAGATAAACAGGGATTTGGGAGTTGGAACCGCCGGTACATTGCCTACCGATGGGAGCGGTATCGCCACAACCGCCTTCACCGGTGCCTTCGCAAGCGGCACCCCTCTCGTGATAGACGGCGATCCCTCGCCCTATGAACTGGACGGCCAGCCAGCGGGATGTTTTAGCGACACAAGTGTCGATCCCGCCGTTACCTACTTCTATTACGTGATTTTACCGCGTTAAAAACAAAAAGACGGACCCAACCAGTGCCCGCCTTCTCTAATTTTTTTAAACACTCCCGCTAAGCGCCGCGGTTCCACCAGCCGCGTTTTTTCTTTTTCGGCGGTTCATTGACCACCTCATACTGGCTGGATGCTTTCTCCTCGGGAGCAGCGGGTGTATCGTTGGAAGGCTCACCCGGCTCTATTTTGTTTTCCGGCTTGGAGGTTTCTTTTGAAGATTCGGGCTTTTTCTTCGCCTTTTTATCTTCAGCAGGTTTTTCTGCTTTTTTCCTGCCGCGTTTAGCCTTCGGTTTTTCTTCGGCTGTTTTTTCCTCGGAATCAGAAGACTCTGCTTGTTCCTTCACCTCTTCGGTTTTTCCGCTTTTAGCCTTGGAGGAACGGCGGCCACGCTTGGGCTTTTCCGTTTTTTCCTTATCTTCTTCCGGTTTCTGTTCTGCGGGCGCGCTTTCTTCCTGCTGCTCGGCCTGTGGGGCTCCTTCACTATCGCCGGCCTCAGAATGCTCTTCGGAAGATCTGTTATCGCGGTCACGGCGATTTCTACCGCGCCCGCCCCTGCGGCTGCGTCTTCCGCGGCCTTCATTATCACGATCCTCACGTTCTTCGCGCTTATTCTCGCCCTCCTCAATATCTTCGTCGGCTTCGTCACCTTCGCGCGGCGGCTGAACAACCTCAATATTGAAACCGGAAGCACCCAGAGTATCGTCAACGCGGAGAGAGACCGACAGATTATAACGCTCCTCAATATCAGTCAGATGCTTGCGTTTATTATTGAGCATAAACAACGCCACAGACGTAGGAACCGAAACGATAAACTGTGCGCCCCGAACGGCCTTCATTGCTTCATCCTCGATGGTGCGCAACACGATAATCGCTGCCGCGTCGGCAGTACGAACCATACCTACCCCCGCGCAATGCGGGCATTTTTCAAACTGCGCTTCGGTCAGCGAAGGATTGAGACGCTGGCGGGACAGCTCCATCAAACCGAAAGATGAAATACGCCCCATCTGGATACGCGCACGGTCACCGGAAAGGGCCTCGCGCATGCGGCGTTCAACTTTGCCGTTATTACGACGGTCTTCCATATCGATAAAGTCGATCACAACCAGTCCGGCCAGATCGCGCAATCGAAGCTGGCGCGCCACTTCGTCGGCAGCCTCAAGATTCGTTTTCAGCGCCGTTTCCTCAATATGGCGTTCCTTGGTCGCACGACCGGAGTTCACATCCACGGAAACAAGCGCTTCGGTCGGGTTAAACACCAGGTAACCGCCGGACTTTAGCGTTACCGTCGTTTCACCTATCTCGCTGATCTGGTTTTCTATCTTGTGTTTATGGAACAACGGTACGCCTTGTGGATCGTTATACTGAACCACTTTTTTCACGTGGGAGGGCATCATCAGCTTCATAAACGCTTTGGCTGTTTTGAACCCTTCCTCGCCCGCGACCTGGATATCTTCGATATCCTTGTTATAAACATCTCGCACGGCGCGCTTGATCAGGTCGGCTTCTTCATAAACCAGCGCCGGAGCGGAAGATTGCAGAGTCAGCTCGCGGATATTGTCCCAAAGACGCATCAGGTAATCAAGATCGCGCTTGATTTCCGTTTTGGTGCGTTCCACACCCGCAGTGCGCACAATCACCGACATGCCTTTGGGAATTTCAAAGGATTTCAGCATGTCGCGCATCTTGGCACGGTCCTTGTAATTCGCAATTTTACGCGATACGCCGCCGGCACGCGGAGAATTGGGCATCAGCACGCAATAGCGCCCCGGCAGGGACAGATAGGTGCTGACCGCCGCGCCTTTATTGCCGCGCTCTTCCTTGGAAACCTGCACCAGCATGATCTGCCCGCGATTAACAACTTCCTGAATTTTGTATTTCCGGCGTAAAGAAAAACGAAAACGGCGTTCAACATCGTTTTCGTCTTCAAAGGTTTCATCCGTACGGTTGCGATAAGGCATACGGCGCCCGCCTTTTCCGCGCCCCCGTCCGCCGCGGCCACCACGTCCGCGCCCTCGACCGCGGTTGTCGGCGTTTTCGTCTTCATCCGACTCCTCATCCTCTGTCGCGGATTCCGCACTGGCTTCACTGCCAGCCTCCTCATCCGTTTCAGAGGCGAGTTCCCCGGCTTCATCGTCGATTTCTTCGTGTCCGACGGAGTCCATAATTTCGACGCCATCCTCAACACTGCTTTCTTTATTTTTGCCCTCTTCCTGCTGTCCGGCTTCTTCCGCGGCGGCCTCTTCAGCATTTTGCTGCTCTTCCTGCCGCGCTTCGGCTTCAGCCAGCATCGCTTCCTGCTCGGCCATCAGCGCTTCGCGGTCCGCAATGGGAATGCGGAAATAATCGGGATGGATTTCTGAGAAGGGAAGGAAACCGTGACGGTTGCCCCCAAAATTTACAAAAGCCGCCTGAAGCGAAGGCTCCACGCGTGTTACTTTTGCTAAAAATATACTGCCTTTAAGGGGCTTGCGGAATTTACTCTCGTAATCGAACTCTTCCAGACGGTTTCCATCGATCACTGCAACCCGTGTTTCTTCATCATGGGTCGCATCAATAAGCATGCGCTTTGTCATATTTATCTCCACTGCGCGCCTGCTGCCTGCTTTGAGGTCATAGGTCCTGGGAAAGTCCCCGTTGAAACATAACAACACAAAGCGGCGCGAAGTACGCGCGAAATTTGTTAAACTAAATTCTTGCTATTGTAGTATCGCGAAACTTTATGACTAAACTTCCAAACGCGGATACGACAACAGAAATAACAACCGCACTCTACACCCGCGTATCCTTTTGTACAAGCGCAAAGTGATTCGGGCGCTGTTTTCCGCGCCCTGAGCGGATTTAAACACAAGAAGCGGCCACGCTCACAAAAAATTTCCGTATAATATGTGGATTGAGAATTTTGAAACCCCTGTCCTCATCAAACCTTATGATATATTCTTTGAAAAAATGACAAACTTCTAAACAATCTCCGGTGGCCCTTGCTTCATCTGCGTCCTTTTAAATTCATATCCTTGGCTCTGATTATGTTCATAATCAGTTCACTGCCTTTTTCATGCGCCTATGCCCTAAACGTAGACAATATCCGCTTTGGCGAACGTGACGGCGCAGTCCGCATGGTGATTGAGCTAAGCAAGTCGACGGATTTCCGGGTTTTCGCCCTGGCCGACCCTTACCGCATGGTTGTCGACCTGCCTGAATTTGCATGGAACGCCGGGGCCCTTTCAAAGCCAAGCAGTATAGATGTCAGAGGCATCCGTCACGGTAAACTGCAAACAGGCGTATCCCGTATCGTAATTGATTTGAATCAGCCCGTATCCGTAAAAAATGCGTTTTTACTGCCCCGTCAGGACCAGTACCCCGACCGGCTGGTAGTGGACTATGTTCCCGTTGGTCTTAGCGATTTTGAATCGACCAAGACCAAGGTTCACGGCACACTGGACACAAAAACAGCCGCAATTACCGGAGCGGAGGAAGTAAGGACCGCCGGCACCGCCCCGTCCTCTGTTCCCGTACCTAAAACAAAGGTCAGAAAACCCCTGATCGTTATTGACCCGGGCCATGGCGGACAGGACCCGGGGGCTATAAACGGCCGCGAATTCAAGGAGAAAAATGTTGTCCTTGCGCTCGCCAAGGATCTTAAAAAGAAGCTTGAAAGTTCGGGTAAGTACAATGTTATCCTAACAAGGGACAAAGATATCTTCATTCGTTTGCGTGACCGCGTAAGTTTCGCCCGGCATCATAATGCTGACCTTTTCGTCTCTATCCATGCCGATTCAATTGACCGCTCGAACGTTCACGGCGCTTCAATTTATACGCTTTCGGAAAAAGCCTCGGACGCGCAAACTGCAAAACTGGCGGCACGTGAAAACCGCGTCGACCTAATAGCCGGCATTGACCTGACAGACGAAGACCAGGAAGTCGCCAATATCCTTGTGGATCTGGCTATGCGCGACACCATGAATCAATCGAAGTTTTTTGCCAACACCGTCGTAAGCCAGTTCCGGAAAGGCGGTGTCAGCACGCTGGATAACCCGCACCGCTTTGCCGGATTCGCCGTACTAAAGGCACCAGACATCCCCTCCGTACTGATAGAGGCCGGATTTTTGTCCAACAGGCGTGAGGCAAGCATGCTTTCACAGCACAGTTACCGCAACAAAGTAACGGAAGCCATTAAAAACGGAATTGATGCCTATTTTGAGCGCGTCAGACTGAATGAACGCTCCTGACCCTCCTTCAAAAGATAAAAATGTGGAGAGAAAACAAAAAAAAATGCTTGAAAACGGTATTCAACCTCTATTCAGTTGTGTATAAGGGAGAAAGAAAAGGTTTTGCTTTAGCTTAAGGAAGCTAACGTTTACTTTTAACGCCTGATCTAGAGTTAACCTGGTAACAAATGAATAAGAGGATAAACATGAAAAAGTTGACAGCAACAATCTGCATTCTTGGAACTGTTCTGGGCCTGGCTGCCTGCTCATCCACCGGCACGGTAGATTCAGACGCTCCTTACGCTACGGAGCGCACAGCCGGTCATGGCAGCGATGCAGCACCTGCTCACCGTACATTCAAGAGCGGTCAGAACAAGTAATCGTTTTAGCTGAAGCAAAACGATGCTTTTCAAATAGTTTTATGAAAGGGCTACCTGCCATAACAGCAGGCGGCCCTTTTGTTTTTTAACTTGTTTAAATGCAGATAACATAATTAGGCAACCATGTCCCACTTAGGCCAGATTTTGCTTTTCGTAGCCCTGAATGTCGCTGGATTTCTGGGAATAGGTCTTTGCTATAGATTGGGCTTCATGACAGGCTTAATAACCCCGGAAATACTTAACGCCAATGCCGCTTTTTTCCAGCAGCATTTCTTTACGGGCTCCGCCGTGACATGGATCGTATGCGCCGTATTCAGCGTCAGTTCCTTTTTCCTGGAAAACCCGGCCCGACTGTTCTTTCTATGGGCGCCGGTTGTTATCCCGTTCAGCTACGGATTGAGCGTTCTCTTGCTGTCCGCTTCATAAGCAACGGTCTTGTCAGGCTCTCTTTCAGCCTTCAGTTCCCCTTGCCGTACAGGCTCCGCTATAGCGGCATGAACTTTCTTGGAGCCACGCTGGGCGATAACAACCGGATAACCGCGCCGCGCCTTAATCTCTTGGCGGACAAGCGTCCAGTCGACACTATCTTTATAATCGCCCGCCGCCTTTAAAATTGTCTTCAAGTCATCATTGGTAAGCTTATGTTCATAGACTTCACCGGTTTCCTCCATCTGAAAAGCCTGTTCCAGATCGGGGTGCGCTTCAAGGAACAACTCGTCGCCAATCCACGCCAGCTTGATCGGCTGGTTGACCACGCGCACTTTAGTGCCCACCGGAACGACCTGAAATAACTGCTCAATACTTTCGGGATACATACGGATACAACCGCTGCTTACACGGCGACCGATACCGAAGGGACGATTCGTCCCGTGTATTGCATATTGCGGCCAACCCAGATAAAGCGCGTAATCGCCCAGAGGATTCTCCGGACCGGGGCCTACGACCTCGGGCAATTTCGGGTTTTCTTCCCGCATGCGGGGCGTAGGACGCCATATAGGGCCTTCCTGTTTACGCACAACCTTGGTTTCCCCCAGCGGCGTATCCAGCCCCTCGCGCCCCACACCTATCGGGAATGTCAGGGGGGCTTCGTCCCCGTTAATAAAAGCGTAAAGCCGCATTTCAGGAAGGTTAATCACTATTCCCTCATGCGGCGCATTTGGTAATATATGGCGCTTTGGCAAAATCAGTTTCGTACCCGCACCCGGCAGCCACGGATCAACTTCCGGATTGGCGGCGCGCATTTCGATAAATCCAAGCACGTTATCACGCGCGATATGTACCATCGTGTCTTCCTGCCGCGCGATGTAGGTCTGCGTTTCACCAATATAGGGTTTGTCGTAAGAGGCAAAAGCGGAAGAAGAAAAGGAAGATAAGAGGATAAGGCCTGAGACAAGAACTGTTTTAAAAAAGTTGCGCATAAAAGTTCCTTAAAGTTACAGCCCCTAACATAATGCCTGACAGCTTTCGCGGCAAGACCCGCGACATCATGAAAAATACCGTTTTGGAAAAACCATGCCCTAAACTAGGGAAAGAAAACTTCGATTTCGCTTTGCAGACGCTCAAACACCTTCTCAAAAAGACCGCTTTTTATGATGCGCCCTTTCCCCTGCAGGTAGAGCTCATACATTGTGGCGCGGGGGCCGACTTTGCGGATTACGAACCGCAATAGCGGCGGCTGGTTTTCAGCTTTATAATAAGTATAGCTGGCAACACCTTCATCAAAGTCACATTCAACCGTGCGATGCATAATTGCCTTATGAGCAGCAGCCTGTAAATAAAGCCCGTCCAGTTTTTTGAACTGTGCATTTGTAAAACCCGACGGGTGGCTTTGGCGGCTAAAGGTGATAATCTCACTCATTAGATAATTTTATCACAATCCGGATCAGGAAAGGAAGAAGCTCATGGCACTGCTCCACACGCCACCCCGCGATGAAGATTTCTTTGCGCCGGACTTCATGCTGAAAAACATCGACGGAAAAATGACCAGTCTGGAAGACATCAAGGGACCAAAGGGATTTTTACTGCTGTTTATCTGCAACCACTGCCCCTATGTAAAAGCGATTATAAAGCGCCTTGTGGAAGATTGCCGGGTGTTACAGGAAAACGGCATTGGCATTGCCGCCATCATGCCCAACGATGCGCAAAGCTACCCCGAGGACTCCTTTGAAAATATGCAAAAATTCGCAAAAGAATATGATTTTACCTTCCCTTACCTGATCGACGAAACGCAGGAAATCGCCAAAGCTTACGGGGCCGTGTGTACGCCGGATATTTTCGGCTTCAACGCTCAGGGAATTATGCAATACCGCGGCCGATGCGACAGCGCGGGCGCAAACCCTCCTAACGAAAACACACGGCGGGAAATGCGCGAGGCCATGCTGCGCGTTGCGGATATCGGTGCGGGGCCACATGAGCAGTTTCCTTCCATGGGCTGCTCGATCAAATGGCGATAAGGAAATAAAACAATAGAATCAAAATACTGGAAACACGGCGCAATATGCTTTAGACAGACATTAAGCAAGGAGGAGTAGCGGATGTCCGATGTATTTGCAGAACTTGACGAGGTTATGCGTCAGGAGAAACTGGAAAAATTCTGGAAGGAAAACGGCAAATGGATCGTCGCATTCGTAGTCATGACGATTCTGGCGACGGCCGTAATTTCAGCCTACCGTGGCTGGGATTCACATGTGAAAAAAGAACAGACAACCGCTATATTCAACGCTCTGGATGAAAAAGATTTCCCGGAAAGTTTCGATATTGATGCCCTGAAACTGCGCCCTGGAACGAAAGCGCTGGCCACCCTTCAGGCCGCCGGCGTTTATATGGATAAAAAAAATAAAGAGGAAGCGCTGAAACTTTACACCCGCCTGGCCGAAGACAAAGCCACGCCCGCCGATTGGCGCGGGCTTGGAACGCTAATGAGTGCAAGGCTTAAAGCTGAAACAGCCCAAAACCCCGAAGATATTGCCGCTTTGTATAAAGATCTGGAATCCCTTACAAATAACGGCAAAAGCCCATGGCGTTTTCATGCGCATATAGATATGGCCGTGCTTCTGGCAAACAAAGAGCAAAAATTCGGGGAAGCCCGCAAACAGCTTGCCGCCGTTCTGGAAGCCCAGGGCTTGCCTGAAACGCTTACAACCCGGGCGGAAAAGCTCGATCACATCTATGAACTTGAACAAAACAAGGTGAAAAGCGAATAAGGAAAGTCTTCATGAGCCTTAAAAAACCGCAGATCAAACACTGGCTTTTTCTGACCCTGTCCCTTCTGGTTCTGAGTAACTGTTCCGGCTATTTTGGCTCGAACGACAAGGAGCCGCCGCTGGAAGGCGAGCGCCTCTCCGTGCTGGAGCTGCAAAAATCCCTTGAACCGGATAACGACGCCCTTGAAAAACAAGGGTTGGTTATGCCCCAGCCATGGCGCAACCGTTTCTGGCCGCAAAACGGCGGTTACCCTAACCATTCCATGCAAAATCTCGCGCTCAGCGATTCTCCCCTGACACTGGCATGGAAAACCGATATCGGCGAAGGCGGCACGGATGCAATCCCCCTGACCGCCCGCCCCATCGTTATTGATAACATGATTTACACCATGGACAGCAAAGCCGTGCTCACCGCCTTTTCGCTTGAGACGGGAAAAACGCAGTGGTTGCGTTATGTCGGTGCGGAACAAAATGATGATCCCGTCATCGGCGGCGGTCTCGCCTACGGCAGTGGCCGCCTGCTGATCACCAATGGCTACAATGAAGTTCTGGCGGTTAATCCAGCCTCGGGGAAAATTTTCTGGCGCGTTAAAATTCCCGCGCCCGCCCGCGCCGCGCCGACAGTTATTGATGGACGCGTTTTTGTAACAACCCTTGATAACCGCTTACTGGCACTTAATGAATCTGATGGAACAGTGCTTTGGGAATATCAAGGCCTCAGCGAATCCGCCACTATCGTAGGAGCCGCCAGCCCGGCAGCAAACCGCGACGTTGTGATTGCGGCTTTCTCCTCAGGCGAGCTCACAGCGTTGCGCATTGAAAACGGGTCTGTTGCATGGTCTGATAACCTTGCCAACCAACACCGCCTTGGCGGCCTGTCCGATCTGTCCGATATTCGCGGCCTTCCTGTAATCGACAAGGGTATGGTGGTCGGCATCAGTTTTGGCGACAAGCTGGTGGCCATTGACGAACGCACAGGCGCACGCATTTGGCAGCGCGAAATCGGCGGTGCCGAAACGCCATGGCTCGCCGGCAACCACATGTTTCTCATTTCCAACGAAAACGAGTTGGTCGCGCTGGGCCGCGACCAAGGCGCGATACGATGGGTGACAAAACTTCCTTCCTATGAAGATGAAGAAAGCAAGGATGATCCCATTTTCTGGACGGGCCCTTTGCTGGCTAACGGGCGCTTACTCGTAGCCGGCAACGATGGTCGTGTCCTTGAGTTCGAACCGGAACACGGTACCTTCCTGCGCCAGTGGGAAACGGGCGTACGCAGCATCACCATTACGCCGATCATCGCCGGCGGAGTTCTTTATATCCTTGGTGACGACGGCACATTGATGGCGTACAAGTAATGTTTACACTCGCAATCGTCGGTCGCCCGAATGTCGGCAAATCTACTCTTTTCAACCGCCTTGCCCGCAAGCAGCTGGCGATCGTAGATGATACGCCGGGCGTCACGCGCGACTGGCGCGAAGCTCCGGCTTTCCTGTTCGATAAAGAATTTCACATCATCGATACGGCGGGGCTTGAAGAAAACTTCGATGATTCCATTCAGGGACGCATGCGCCAGCAAACCGAAGCCGGCCTGCGCCGCGCCGGTGCCGTTCTGTTTATCGTGGATGGCCGCTCCGGCATTACGCCGCTGGACGAACATTTTGCCTCCTGGCTTCGCAAGCAAAAGAAGCCCGTTATCCTGGGTATCAACAAATGCGAAAACGAAAAAGCAACGCAAAACGCCGTAGCCGAAGCCTACGGCCTAGGTCTTGGCGACCCCGTAGTTCTCTCCGCCGCTCACGGAGTTGGCATGGAAGATTTATATCATGCCCTGCTGCCTTTTATGCCGGATGAGGAAGAGGAAATCCCGGAAGAAAAGGAAAATTCCTCAATTGAATTTGACGGTCTCGACGACCTGGAAGGACGCGAGGATTTTGTTTTCGAGCAGGAGGAAGACGACCCGCAAAAACCCCTGAAAATCGCTATTGTCGGACGGCCCAATGTCGGAAAATCCACCCTGCTCAATGCCATTGTGAACGACCATCGCGTTATGACGGGACCTGAAGCGGGCATCACCCGCGACGCCATCGCTGTCGATTGGGAATACGAGGGCCGCAAATTCAAACTCGTTGATACGGCGGGTCTGCGCAGAAAGGCCAAGGTCACCAACAACATTGAAAAAATGTCCGCCGAAGATTCATACCGTGCCATCCGCCTTGCGCAGGTCGTTATCCTTGTTCTGGACGGCAATGCCGCACTGGAAAAACAGGACCTGCAAATCGCCGGGCATGTCATTGAAGAGGGCCGCGCCCTTGTTATCGCCGTCAATAAATGGGATTCGGTCAGGGAAAAGGAAGAAATCCTTGCCGAATTTGAGCACCGCCTTGAACACTCCCTCGCCCAGATCAAAGATATCCCCTATGTCACATTATCCGCGCTTAAAGGCCGGAATGTCGAAAAGGTTTTACAAACGGCGCTGAAAACCTATGAAATGTGGAATACGCGCATATCCACCGGCGGATTAAACCGCTGGCTTGCCGCGATGGAAAGCAGAAACCCCGCGCCGCTTGTGGGCGGGCGTTCCAACCGCCTGAAATACATTACCCAGATCAAAACGCGTCCCCCGACATTCGCTCTGTGGGTGGCGCGCCCGAAAGAACTTCCCGATTCCTACCGCCGTTATATCATCAACGGCCTGCGTAAGGATTTTAATATCCCCGGCGTTCCCATTCGCTTGCTGGTGCGGACAAGTAAAAACCCCTATGCCTAGCCCTTTGTTGCCAAAGGGAGTAAAAAAACCTATAAATACGGCCTTGCAATATTTTTAGAACACTGCGTCAGCGAAACGATCCCATTATCAAAAACAAAGGGGGGTATACATGGCCTTCGTAACAACAATCGGTTTAAATCTGGTCACGGCAATCCTGACCCTGATCGCCGCATGGCTTGTCGGAAACTGGCTTAAAAAGATGATTGGAAAAATCAAGCGCATCGACGGCACTCTGCGTTCCTTTCTCGGTGGACTTGCCAAATACGCGGTTATCACCCTTGCCATCGTAACCGTACTGACCCAGTTCGGCGTTCAAACCGCCAGCCTGATCGCTGTTCTAGGCGCGGCGGGGCTTGCTATTGGCTTGGCGCTACAAGGCACGCTCAGCAACGTGGCGGCGGGCGTCATGCTCCTGTTCCTGCGCCCGTTTAACGTAGGTGATTTCATTACCGCCGGAAATATCAGCGGCACGGTTAAATCCCTGGGCCTGTTTGTGACCGAACTTTCAACGGCGGATAACGTTTATATCTTTGCGCCCAACAGCCAGATCTGGAACACACAGATCCAGAACTTCTCCCGCAACCTGCAGCGCCGCCTCGATCTGACTTTCTCGGTAAGTTACGGCGACGACATCAACAAGGCGTTCAAAACCATCGAGGGCGTGCTTAAAAAGGAAAAGCGCCTCGTTCCTACAAGCGGCAAAGAACCCATTTTGTTTGTTACCAATCTGGGCGCATCCTCCGTTGATATTACAGCGCGTTTCTGGGTAGAGACCGGCGATTACTGGCAGGTAAAATGGGATGTCACCAAGGCCGTAAAAGAGGCGCTTGATAAAGACGGTATCACCATTCCCTTCCCGACGCAGCGGGTGGAATATGCAGGTGATGCGCCTGCTGCAAAAACGGCCGCGGCCAAAAAGAAAGCGGCGTAAATTACGCCGCGACCACCTCGCCATGATGGGGGCATTCTTGCGCACATAATTCAAGAAAGGTGCTTACAACGTCTTCAGGCTGTTTCATTTCACCCTGATACCCGCCGGGATACGCTTCGCCCAGCAGCTTCGTATCCACAAAGCCGGGGTTGACGATATTAATGCGCAAATTTGTCTGCCGCGTCTCTGCCGCATAGATTTTTACAACAGCCTCAAGCGCGGCCTTGCTGGCGGTGTAAGGCCCCCGGTAAGCATCAAAACGCTGTGCTGCTCCCGATGTGGTAAACACCGCCCTCCCTGCCGGCGCGGCACGCAGAAGCGGATCGAGCGTACGAATCAGACGTAAATTCGCCGTAAAATTCAACGCCATAACCTTGTCCCAGTCCTTCGGATCGACCTGGTGTACAGGCGTAAGAGGGCCAAGCATACCGGCATTGCCCACGAGAATATCCAGCCCGCCAAACCGCTCAAAAATAGATGGTCCCAGCTTATCGACATCTTCAAACTTTGTCAGGTTAAGCGGGATCAGCGTGCATGTACCGCCCACCGCCTTAATTTCATCATCCAGCGCCTCCAGCGCCCCTTGCGTACGGGCCAGCGCGATCACATGCGCGCCCCTTTCTCCGAGCCCAAGCGCCACGGCGCGGCCAATACCGCGCGATGCGCCCGTAACCAATGCTGTCTTATTCTTGAAATCGCCCATATGGATCAGGAGCTCTTTACCGCCTGCCGTTCACGCAAATTGCTGACGTCGGCGCCGGTACGGTTATTGATATGATCAGTGAGCTCAACCTCGTAATCACCGGTAAAGCAGGCATCGCAGAATTTCCGGGAATCTCCGCCGCGCGTCTTGCCGGTAATCGCCTTGTAAAGACCGTCGCGGGAAATATAGGCAAGAGAATCCGCGCCGATATATTTGCAGATTTCCTCCACGCTCATACTGTGCGCCAGCAGTTCAGAACTGGAAGGCGTATCAATACCATAAAAACAGCTATGCGTCGTCGGCGGGGAGGAAATGCGCATATGCACTTCTTTCGCGCCTGCCCCGCGCACCATTTCCACAATCTTGCGCGAAGTCGTTCCGCGCACGATGGAGTCATCAACCAGAATAACGCTTTTACCCTGGATATAGGCACGATTGGCGTTGTGTTTCAGCTTCACTCCCAAATGGCGGATTTTATCCGTAGGCTCGATAAAGGTACGCCCGACATAATGGTTGCGGATAATACCCAGTTCAAAGGGAAGGCCGCTGGCCTCCGCATAGCCTATGGCGGAAGGAACCCCGCTGTCGGGAACGGGAACGACGATATCCGCATTTTCCACCGGGGATTCATGAGCCAGCTCCGCGCCGATTTTTTTGCGCATCTCATAAACACTGCGCCCTTCCATAAAGCTATCGGGGCGGGCGAAATAAATATATTCAAAAATGCAAAAACGCTCCGGCGCTTTGTCGGCGGGTGTGGATTTAAACGGCCTGTGACTGCGGATACCCTGGGCATCGATAATCACCATTTCACCATGTCCGATTTCACGCTCGAATGTTGCGCCAATGATATCGAGCGCGCAGCTTTCGGAAGCTAGGATATAGCTGCCGTCCAGACGACCCAGCACAAGCGGACGGATGCCGTGCGGGTCGCGTACGCCGATCAACTGGTCCTTGGCCAGCGCCACAAGCGCATAACCGCCTTTGACCTGTTGCAGGGCCTTGCTCAGGCGCTCGACAAGGCTGCCCTCGCGCTCCACAGCCAAAAGATGAACGAACACTTCGGTATCGCTGGTTGACTGGAAAATTGAACCGCGCTTTACAAGCTCCTGCCGCAGCGTATGTGCGTTGGTCAGATTGCCGTTATGCGCCACGGAAAACCCGCCAAAATCCATATCCGCATAAAGCGGCTGGATATTGCGGAACATCGGCTCGCCCGTTGTGGAATAACGGTTATGGCCGATGGCCGCATGGCCTTTCAAGCGATCGATTACCTCGGCGGAACTGAACGTGTTATCTACAAGGCCAAGCGCGCGCTTGGAGAGAAAATGCTCGCCATCAAAGCTTACGATACCACACGCTTCCTGTCCGCGGTGTTGGAGTGCATGCAGACCGAGCGCAGTAAGCGCGGCAGAATCGGGATGCCCGTATATGCCGAACACGCCGCATTCTTCTTTCATCTTGTCATCGTCATCAAAAAACACAGGATTCATCGCATTATCACTCGTTTAAACCGTCACCGGCGTCTTCAAAAAGCTTGTCCATCTTACGGCGGAACTCGTCGGTATAACCTTTGGCCTTATCTTGCTCGCCGCTTTTTTCTTCCGGCTTGTCCTTTTGCAAAAGATCAATCTGCTGAAGCTTTTCATGAAGCTTCTGCGCCTCACCGGCTTTTCCCTCTATCGCCTGCGCCTTTTCTTCAGTCTTCTCGGCCGCATTTTCAGGCAGAAATTCGGCAATAAATCCGGCTGTGGCTTCAAGATAGAAATAGGTCCGGCTGCCCTTAAACCAAACATCACGCTCGGTTTTTTCAACAAAAAGGTAAACGGGCATATAAAGCAGCCCCAGAAGCGCCGCTGCGCGCAAAACGCCGAACACCACGCCCATGGAGCGATCCACCGCGCCAAGGCCAAGTGTTTTCACAGATTCAGCCAGGAAATGGGAAACAAAGGACAGTACAACAACCACGATGATAAAAATACTGCCGTAAGCCAGTGCGTCACCGAGCAGCGTATAAGGGATAAGGCCGAGGAGCCTGCCAGGCTCCTCCCCTTCCGTTACGCCCAGCCATCCCTGTATATAAGGGGAAAGGACAGGGCCGAAAAAGTAAGCCGCCACAAGACCGCCCACCGTGCCGAAAATCGTCAAAACTTCGCGGATAAAGCCCCGCAGGAACGCAATAAGGGCCGAAATAACGACAACGGCCAGAACGATAAGGTCAATGATCATGCTTGTTCGCGGGTGTTGGTTTTAAAAAGAAAGTCTTAGGCAAAATTACAGAAAAAAGCAAGGGGCTGGCGCAGTTATTCGCCTCCATGCCGGGCATAAGCAATATGCCGCGCGTATGAGCATCACCCGCCGAAACCATGCCGGGCGGCGGGGGCGGGAGACGCCATGAGCATATCGGCCAGTTCCTGAATGCGACCGACAGATTTCACCGTGATCATTTCGCTGACCTTAGCGCTTTGCGCTTTGTGGGGGCGAGGCGTTACCGCCTCCCTGAAGCCGAGCTTGGAAGCCTCCCGCAGACGCAGATCGGGCTGCGCCACTTGGCGAATTTCACCGGCAAGCCCGATTTCCCCGAAGAAAACCGTTTCAGGCGGCAGAGCCTGACCGCTCAGCGCACTGATCAGCGCGGCGGCAACGGCCAGATCGGCGGCAGGCTCGCTGATACGTATGCCCCCGGCGATATTGAGGAAAATGTCATGGCCGCTGATGGAAATCCCGCAGCGGCTCTCCAGAACAGCCACCACCATCGCAAGACGGTTCGGATCCCAGCCCAGCACGGCACGGCGCGGGGAAGACAGCGAGGATGGCGCTACCAACGCCTGCACCTCCACCAGCAGGGGCCGCGTACCCTCCAGCCCCGCCAGAACGGTCGAACCCGCTACGTTTTCATTGCGCTGGGAAAGGAACAGTGCGGAAGGGTTTTCAACCTCGACCAGCCCCTCATGGGCCATTTCAAAGACCCCGATTTCATCGGTCGGACCGAAGCGGTTTTTTACAGCGCGCAATATGCGGAAATGGTGGGAGCGGTCGCCCTCAAAGTACAGCACCGTATCAACCATATGCTCCAGCACGCGGGGACCGGCGATTTGTCCATCCTTGGTAACATGCCCGACAAAAATAACCGCCAGCCCCCGGGATTTAGCCATGCGGATAATCTCCTGCGCCGATGTGCGGACCTGCGTTACCGTACCGGGCGCGCTTTCCACCGTGTCGATAAACATGGTCTGGATGGAATCGATAATCAGCAGCGAGGGTATACCCTTTTCGCTGCCCCGCATATCCTCCACCGTGGTGACAATATCACGCACATTCGTCGCGCTTGCCAGCTCCACCGGCGCGTCAGCAAGACCAAGGCGCTGCGCACGCATACGCACCTGGTCCACCGATTCCTCGCCGGAAACATACAGACAGCGCGCCTGCCCCTGCGCGAGTTTGCATACCGCCTGCAGCAGCAGGGTGGATTTGCCGATTCCAGGATCGCCGCCAATCAGCGTGGCCGAACCCGGCACCAGCCCGCCACCGCACACGCGGTCAAATTCCCTGATGCCGGAAATATAACGTGGATAGGGCCGCGCCTCTCCTTCGCTCTTCAGAGCGGAAAATTCGATATGACGGCCCTTTTTACGGCCACTAACCCCGCCGAGCCCCTTAGGAGCCGTTTCTGATGTCCCAGCTTCTTCCTGATAGGAGTTCCACTCCCCGCAGGATTCACATCTTCCTACCCACTTTGAAGACACCGCACCGCAGGACTGACAGACATAGGTTTTCTGATTTTTGGCCATTTTTATTTAACCCATTGAAAAACAACAGCAAATACGACTATTCGGTTCGTTCCCTGTTTTTTAAAAAACGTGCTATTTTTCTCTTTAATATCAATCCTTTGGGAATCGTGTAGTGATATAGACAATGATATTCAGCTACTGGGTTCAGGCTGTCGGTATTCATGATGCAGGTCCTCCTGTTTTTTATCTGGACCTACTCTACAACAATAAGAACAAAATGCAAACAAAAAATGAGAACATAAAGTGAAAATCTAGCCTTCTTTGCGCAACCCCCATTTAATCTGGGTGAAAGCGCTGGACGTTTGGCCATATATAACCAATTGTTTGGTCTTGGCAGGACGCGTGCCCGAGCCAAGGTAGACGCTGTTTTCCAGCGCCAGATGCCCGGAATCATGCTGGAACCGCCACCCTGTGCCGCAGGGCAGACGCAGCAAGGCCGCTTCGCCCTCCTGTATCAACGAAATTTTCACCCGTGGATGCAGGTGGAAGCGGATAGCGATATTGTGAGGTTTCACAGGCGGCGCATTGGCGCTAAGCGTATCCTCGCCCCGAATATCGTTGCCCTTGTCGGAAAGATAAATCCGGCGCGCATGCGTAATGCCGTTCAGCGGTACATAGCCATCATGGGAGGCCTCCAACAGCACAGCATTTTTCAGATCCTCGCGCACACTTACGATATTGCGGATGCCGCGGCTAATATGGCCGTCTTCCCTAATTTCCCCGACGTTGCGGTTATCAAGGCACAGCGTGTTGTGAGCCGCTGTGGCACGCAGCGCCTCTTGCCACGCCGGGTCGGTCGGATGCGTACCGCAAGAGACAAAAACGCGGTCCTTGCCATACAGCATTTCAAAGGCCAGCGGCGCAACATGTGCGCTTTGATCAAATGGGGAAAATGGTGTCTTGCCGGTATCCACCATCAGACACGTACGCCCGAGCGCCACACGTTCATACCCGCTGGAGGGGAGGGAATGCGGTGTCTTTCCCCGTATGCCCGCCTGGCCCAGCACGATATCCATAAGGGCAATATTACCTTCCTGCGCGCCGCCCAGCACGCACAACCCCTTATCCGCATAGCGGAAAAAGCGCAGGGCATTGCCCATGCTTTCAATCGCACAGGACAGCTTTTCCGGCACGCCGTGCTCTGCTGCAGCCAACGCGCCGCGAATATCAAGCATGATCTGAAGCGCCTCGATTAGCTGCGCCGGCGAGCGGGAAACATGCCCGCCATCATGCAACACCTGAATATCTATCTGTTGCTCCAGCAGACTTAGGGCTTGCCCGACCCAGTTTTCCTTCACCCCAAACGCTACGCCGCTATAAAGAAGCCCCTGAATCGCATAAAGCATACCGATGCCCTGTACGTCATCGGTTTTTCCGGTCAAAGCCCGTTGCAGGTGGCGGGCTTGCCGCATCACGGCGCTGAAAAAGAAATCCTGGAAATCGTCCTCGGCGCTGGCACCAAAAAACTCGTACAGGGCAATCCACATTGAAAGACGCCGCCCGGTGAGGTCTGGACGCCATGTCATCTCGTCCCAGCGGGAATAACGGTTAATCCAGTGCCCGACCATGCCTCTGGCCTGTCTGCGTGCCATATCCCCGCCCAGAGCGCGCAGATCGCGAAGCCATGAAAAGCCGTGCATGTGATCAAGCCATATAACGGAAACCCCCGGCGGCTCCCAGCAGGCATTGGCGGCAAGCTGATCACCCTCAATATCGAACGCCCCTTCGCACAGCCAGCGGCCCCGCCCGGCATCGCCCGGCCAGGGATCGACAGGTTTGACCATCAGACGCTCGGGAACGTGACCATACAGGCTCCAGTCATAAAGAAGGCTGCCGCATGTAAACTGCGAGGCTTTTTTCTTTATGTGGCTGATCACATTAAACGCCATTAGCTAGCCCCGCCTCTCCTTTAGCCCCTGAGCGCCTTGATATTTTCGACATATTTGGTTGGGCCATCCTTGAATACGGCTGTTCCGGCGACCAGAACATCCGCCCCGGCGGCAATGCATTGTTTTGCCGTTTCCGGGTTTACGCCGCCGTCAACTTCAAGATCGATAGCGCGCCCTGTGGCGTTGATCATCTTGCGGGCATCGGCAATTTTATCAAGCAACGGGATAAAGCTCTGCCCGCCGAAACCGGGATTTACCGTCATGATCAGGATCAGGTCGAGCAGGTCCATAACATGTTTAATACTCTCGATCGGCGTATGCGGATTAAGCGAAACACCGGCTTTTACGCCTTTGGCCTTAATCGCCTGCAACGTGCGGTGTAAATGCGGCCCGGCCTCCACATGGGCGGTGATAATATCCGCCCCCGCATCCACGAAATCATCAATTAGCGGATCAACAGGCGTAACCATAAGATGCACGTCGAACAGCTTTTTAGTATAGGAACGGATTTTCTTCACCACCGGCGCGCCGAATGTCAGGTTGGGCACGAAATGCCCGTCCATCACGTCGATATGAATATAATCGGCTCCCGCCGCATCTATAGCGGCGATTTCTTCACCCAGACGAGCGAAGTCGGCGGAAAGGATGGAGGGCGCAATGCGGACGCCGCGCGTTTGAGAATTTTTCGTCATGAACAGGCCAAGCTAAGGGTTTTAAGGCGGGTGCGAGTTTATCGCTACTCCCTTACTTTAGCAACTTTGAACGAAAATTTCACGTAATTATTCTTCTTGACTTTCTGGCCATTTTATAGGAATATATTCAGCAATAACGCCACGAGTCTGTCTTCGTGGCGCTTTTTATTGGAAATGTTCAAAAAACCCCAACATGAGAGGCACCTGATTGTGAAACCTGATTCTCAAACCGACAAACGCAAAATCGGCAGCTTCGGCCAACTCCCTGAAAATGTCGACGCCACCGGCCGCATGATCCGCGAAGAGCGCAACCAGCCGCCCACACCGCAAAAGAAACCCGCTGACATTCCTGTTCCCCCGCGCAAACCGCCTATTCTCTCAAATGCAGACGATACCGCCGCCGCTGACTTTATCCTGAAACAGGAAGACGAAGTGTATCATTTATACAAAGATACAGAAGGTAACGTAACGGTCGGCATCGGGCATCTCCTGAAAAACGCCGATGACGCCAAAAAACTTCCATTTTACGTGTATGATGAAAACGATAACCCGCTCCGCGTTGCCACTGATGCCGAAATCGAAAAAGCCTTCGAGCAGGTACGGACAATACCGCATGGACAAGAGGATGCCGCGAAAGAATTTGAGCCACAGGCAAAGGGAATGCAAAATATCCGTCTGCTCCCGGAAGATACCAAGGCGGTATTCAAACGCGACCTGCGCAGCAAAGCGGAAGAACTAAGAAAAAACTGGCCCAATTTCGACAAATTGCCGAAAGAATTACAAATCGGCATGCTGGATGTCCATTTCAACACCGGTAAAATGACCCCGGAAACATGGAAAGGCCTGAATACCGCGATAAATAACCGGGACAAAGAAGGCATTATCCGTGAAATCCACCGTGTCACAAAACACGAGAACCGAAATAAGGACGTACAAGACATGCTGCAAAAAATGGACATGCAAAAATGGCGTTAATCGAATTTATGCTCGTCAACGGACCGCATTTTCATCCTGTAAGAACCATCCACGCAACCGCTGGTCGGGTACAGCGCCTCTATACGCTGCATTAGCACGTCACGGTATTGGTCAATATTTTCCCATTCCTTTTCACCGGCAATGGCATAACAATCCGATCCCCAGAGAAAATCCGGATCCAAAATATCGGGAAAAACCTTGGGATAATCAATCCATAAAAGTGAAAATCGCGGCTTTGACCATTTATTATAATAAGCATGATCAGGATAGTGTGACGTTTCTTTAAAAAGAATAGCGACACGTTCCGGGCCATATACATGGATAATCTTATACTGGTATTCATCAATCACTTTATTATCCTCTATATAGACATCTTCCATCGTGCCATCTGGCTTAACCGTTAAAAGAAAGCGCTGTCCATCGTGATACCATTGCCCCAGGAATATTTCAGGCATTTGCAGCGGGTCTTGCACCGTGCCGCTTTGCCCATCACCAACCGCGCAGGAGCACATCAAAATCCCCAGCGCCATGAATATTATGAACCGCATGGTTTTTCTCATAAGAAACCATAGCATAAAAAACGTAGCATTCGAACTGATAGAAAAACCGCTAAAAACAAGACTTTAAAGTTTCAAAAAAAATTTTTAGCAAACGAACTGATAAATTTATCAGCCTTAAACTTTCGTCAAACGGGCGATATAAAACCCGTCCATGCCGCCCTGCGCCGCGAGGTGGAAGGGAAGGATACGCACATCGCCATCATCCGTCAGCAGGTCATCGTATTTACCCACTTCCTCGCTCTGGATAGGTACACGCGCCGCCGACGGATTGGCCGCAAGAAGACGCTCTATCTGATGTTCGCCTTCCGCCTTTTGCAGAGAACACGTACAGTAAATCAGCACACCGCCGGGCATCATCATATCAAAAGCATTTTGCAGGATCGCCGCCTGCAGGGTGACGAGGCTCTCCATATCGCGGATGGATTTCAGATGCAGAATATCGGGATGGCGGCGAATTGTGCCCGTAGCCGTACACGGTGCATCAAGCAATATGCGACCCGCCAGTTCGTGCGGCCGCCAGACCGTGGCGTCACTGACCTGAATGTCCACATCGCGATTAAGATCAAGACGCTCAAGATTTTCACTCAGGCGTTTAAGACGCTGCGCGGAACGATCAATCGCCGTGACATGCGCACCCTGCGCCAGCAATTGCAGCGTTTTACCGCCGGGAGCCGCGCACAGATCGATCACATGCTCCCCGCTAATATCCCCGAATAATTTCGCAGGGATCGCGGCGGCGGCATCCTGGACCCACCACGCACCCTGGCCGAAACCGGGAAGCTCGTGCACGGCCCCGCTTCGCCCCATCAGACGCAGCGTACCCGTGGAAAGCTGTGTGGCCTGCAATTCGGAAGCCCAGAAATTGCGTTCCCTTTCATCCTTAATCGTGATATCCAGCGGCGCTTCCGAAAGATTGGCTGTGGCAATTTCCGCCGCGCTGCGCAGTTCATAATCGGCTATCCACGAACGCAGCATCCACTCCGGCGTATTGAGCCGCGCCGGGTCCTGCCGCTTGACAATCTCGGCATACGTACGCGCCACATTACGCAGAAGCCCGTTCACAAACCCTTTCTGGCGTTCGTACTCATATTCTTCGGTAAGACGTACGGAGGTATCGACCGCCGCATGGTCGGGAACACCCATAAAAACAATCTGCACCACACCAAGGCGCAGGATGTTATGCAAGCGCGGCGGGCGGGAGGTATCGGGCCGTTCCTCCGTTTTGTGAATAAGGTCGTCGACCTGCCCCAGACGGCGCAGCGCCGTAGCCACCAACATCCTGCAAAATCCTCGGTCACGCGGGGGAAGAGAGCGAAATCCGTCATGCCGCTCCAGCGTAATATCAAGCGACTGGCCGCGCTGGAGCACCTCTTCCAGCAAAGATAACGCAACATGGCGTGCCGCCAGCGGATCCGACTGCGCATCTTCCTGATGCTCCGTATTTTCAGCCATGGGAGCCCGCGTGTTCATCCTTGATCTCTTTTTCTATCACATGGGCATGATCGATCATCATGCTCCAAATACTGCGGACAAATTCAGCATCCAGACCTTTTGCCCGCGCCATTTCCGCCACCCGATTCTTGACTTCTTCGGCGCGGCCGCTTTGCACCACGTCCATATCCGAACCGGCCTTAAAACGTCCGACCTCGCGCACCACGGCGAAACGCCGCGCCAGAAGCGTAACCAGTTGTTCATCCAGTGCATCGATTTCATCACGGAACGGCTTAAGGCTTCCCATTTGCCCCTCGTCTCTTTTCAAATGTTTATCTATAGGTTACATCATTAGGCATGAATACGAAGAATCCAAGCCCCAAAACGCCAAAAACGCCAGATATCAAGAATAAAGCGCCGCAAGGCAAACGCACGGACACGCAGGCCCCCGCCGATGAAAGAGGCGGATTTAAAGACGCCGGTCTTGCCGAACCCACCCGTTTTGGCGACTGGGAAGTCAACGGTCGGTGCAGCGATTTTTAAAGCAACGTGTTACTAGTTAAGCAGCGTCATATTCCGCTCGCGCTGCCTGCTGGGCCGCTTCAGCTTCCCTGGCAATGGCGCGGGCACGAACGGTCGCATTGGGATGGCACCTGTCATCAGTAAAGCAGCCCCCCGGAAAATTACCTTCCCAGGTGTGTTCGATGGCGGTGGGAGCTTCGGAGCTTGCCAATACTTCAGGATCCTGATCGCTAAGTACTGGATAACCACACGCTCTGTATATTTCGCCATAGGTTTTGGCGTGCAGTATTCTTGCAAAAACTTCTTTTGCTTCGGCTTCGTCAGTGCCTACATCCCAATAATCGCGACCGTGATAGTGGCGTATTCGTATTGAACATACAGGCTGATCACAAGCGGCACGATCATTGTTGCCCCAGCTAACCAGAGAAAAGCCGGTAAATCTGGTGCCGCCATGATGCAGCAGACAGGAATCAATAAAGGTAGGCTCAAACGCCGCCAGAAGTGTCTCGCGGATATTTACACCCGCAATATCAGAGGCATCGCCAGAAACATGAATCCTGTAAAGTTTTGGAATATAATGTTTATCACTGATCTTCCTGTCGAAGGGAATACCGGTTTTGGCGGCGTGCAAAAGCCGTAAGTTTTGCCAGACAGCATTATAATGAGCCAAGGCACTGCTATAATCAGCCCCAAGATCTGGCTCTATTTCGAAGAAAGCATCTCTGGCTTCCTTGACAGCTGCAAATTTCTTTTTCAAAAAATCACCTACGCTTTCAGGAACAAAGCGGGAGAAAATCCCGGTTTCTGCTTGCTGCTCTGTTGCAGGATTGCCATGTATAAAAGCCACAAGGTCCTTAACAATAGCCGGATCGATTGCGTTTATATGTTCTCTCTGAAAATGGATATTGTCAGGACCGCCGGGCTGCGTAATGCGAATCAGATAAGAATCAAGCTCTTTCTGCCTTCTGGTTGCAAGGTCCCTTCTCATGATTTTTAGAGCTTCAGCTTCGGACGTACCGGGTTTATACGCCTGATAAGCAAGAACGCCTGCTCTTTCTATCGCCGCAAGCTGGATCAGTCCCTGCTTATAAAGATCTTCGATTGAAAGTGTTTGCATTTGCGGCTGGGCCGAAACACCAGCTTCGCGTCGAAAAACTCTTAAAACCATCCCGTGCTCCCTTTTTACAGAACTTTATTAATTCTGAGAGGAGGGTAGTCCTTTTTGCGGATTTTGTCAAATTTATGGAAACACACTAAACCGGAACACCTAGCAAATCGAAATCATCGACGTCTTCGACTTCCACCGTTACGATATCGCCGGGCTTAAGACCATCCGCATCGCGCAGGAAAACAGTCTGGTCGATCTCAGGCGCATCGCCCTTGGAGCGGGCATCGGCACCAGTATGGCCATCCTCATCAGCCTCGCTAACTTCATCCACCATAACTTGAATTTTTTGGCCTATTTTGGCTAAATTTTTCTTTTCCATGATAGATTCCTGTACTTCCATGAAGCGCTGCCAGCGGATCTCCTTGACCTCATCGGGTACATGGTTGGCCAATTCATGCGATTTGGCCCCGGCCACATCTTCATACTGGAAGGCTCCCGCACGATCAATCTGCGCTTCCTCCAGCCATTGCAGAAGAAACTCGAAATCCTCCTCTGTTTCGCCGGGAAATCCAACAATAAACGTAGAGCGCAAGGTAAGATCGGGGCATATTTCCCGCCATCTGCGGATACGCTCCAGCGTCTTTTCCTGATGGGCCGGACGCCGCATGGCCTTTAAAACAGCCGGGGAGGCATGCTGGAACGGAATATCGAGATAGGGCAGGATTTTGCCCTCCGCCATTAACGGGATGACATCATCGACATGCGGATATGGATAAACGTAATGTAGACGCACCCATATGCCGAGCTTCCCGAGCTCCTCGCACAAATCATAAAACTTGGTGCGTACCTTGCCACCCTTCCACGGGCTTTCGGCGTATTTTAAATCCACCCCGTACGCGCTGGTATCCTGCGAAATCACCAGGATTTCCTTCACGCCAGCCGCCACCAGTTGCTCGGCTTCGTAAAGGACGCGGTGAATAGGACGCGAAACAAGATCGCCGCGAAGACTGGGGATAATGCAAAAGCTACAGCGGTTATTACAACCTTCAGAGATTTTCAGATACGCGTAATGGCGCGGCGTCAGCTTTTCCCCGGCACCCTCCCACTCGTCTGCTTCCCCTGCGGAAGCAGGGGTCTTTTCATTGCCATCAAAAGGTCCCCGCTTGCGCGGGGAAGGCACCAAACTGGTGAACGGGTTGTGCTCAAGGGGCTGGGCCGTGTGCACGGCCTTAACAACATCTTCGTACTGGTGCGGCCCAGTAATGGCCAGGATATTGGGATAAGCCGCCAGAACCTCATCGGCTTGCGCCCCCATGCAGCCCGTGACGATCACACGGCCATTTTCATTCATCGCCGTACCGATGGCATTCAGGCTCTCCGCCTTGGCGCTGTCCAGAAACCCGCAGGTATTAACGATCACCACATCGGCACCCTCATGCGTATCAGTCAGGTTATAGCCGCCGGAGCGCAGGCGCGTGACGATGCGCTCCGAGTCGACCAGTGCCTTGGGACAACCGAGAGAAATCAGCCCTACGGTTGCAGAGTCCTTTGCCTGTGATTTGCTGCCAGCGCTTGTCATAGCGGGGTTATATACTTTTTCTTGGTCCCCGCGCAAGCCATGCTATCATAAAGGCATGCGCCGCTTTTTTACCACCCTCGCCCTGCTCGTCCTCTTTAGCGCCCATGCCGCGCTGGCCGCCTCACCCGTGGTCATCGAAACCATGACATCGCAGGGCTGCGGCGATGCCCCGCCGGTTGAGAACTACCTGCTCCAGTTACATAACGCCGACCCTGACCTGATCATCCTGAACTGTCATGTGACGTATTTTAACAAGGAAGGATGGGAAGACAGCTTTTCTCACCAGTTTTGTGACAAGCGGCATTTCAGTTATTTCCGCGAACTGGATCTAGAGCAGATCCGCACACCCGAAATCATCGTAAACGGCAGCACCATCCTGAACGGTCAGAACAGCCCATCATTGCCTGTACTTATTGAAGCATCAAGACGTACAGCCTCCCTGCTGCCTCTGGCTATAACGAAAAAGGACGATCACCTTACGGCCCGGCTGCCTGCTTTTACTCCGCGAGCGCCGCTTGAAATATGGGTGATGGGCTACGACAATCAGGCCATCGTCCCGATGAAAGTCGGACCCAATACCGGGCTTACGCTGGAGCATTTCAACATGGTCAGGGAAATAAAAAATCTCGGCATCTGGGACGGCAAGGATACGTTAGATATTCCCCTCGAAGATATGAAAGCGCAAGGCTACGCCGTCCTTCTCCAAGAAGAAGAGCAGGGCGAGATTGTCGCGGCGGGGAAGTTATAAATCAAAATCGACGATAACAGGTACGTGGTCGGAGGGCTTTTCCCAGTCGCGTGCCATTGTCAGAGCTTTATACGCCCTAAGCGATTTTTCCAGCGGCGGGGTTACCCATACATGGTCGAGACGGCGCCCGCGATTTGAAACCTTCCAGTCGCGGTTACGGTAAGACCACCAGCTATAGGATTTTTCTTCCGTCGGAATAAAATGCCGGGCTACGTCCACCCAGTCCAGCGAAGCCTGCATTTTGGTCAGGCGCTCTGTCTCGGGGGGAGTGTGCGAAACCACTTTTAAAAGCTGCTTATGCGACCATACATCATGTTCGCCCGGCGCGATGTTAAAATCTCCCACGGCAATCACATTCTGATCGCTTGTATAACGATCCTTAAACCAGCGCGTCATTTCATCGACAAAATCCAGCTTGTGGGCGTATTTGTCGTTAACGTCCGGGTCCGGCTCGTCGCCACCCGCCGGGATATAAAGATTGTGCAGCTCGAAACCGGGAAAACGTACAGCGATATGGCGGCAGTCCTCCCTGCCGACGCGGTGGTGAATTTCGGTGGCATCAAAGGGGATGCGCGAGAGGATCGCTACGCCGTTGTAACCCTTCATACCGGTAAAATGTACGTGCGGATATCCTGCCTCTTTTACAGCTTCCAGCGGAAAGTGCTCATCGGGCGTTTTTGTTTCCTGCAGCGCGATGATATCGGGAGTTTCCTCCTCCGCCAGCCTTTGTAAAAGCGGCATGCGCAGACGTACGGAGTTTATATTCCATGTGGAAAGACGCATCACGCGCCCGGCAGTTTCATATCGGAAGGCAGGCCCATATCCTTCATCATGCTTTGAGTTTCTTCCTTGATCCGCTCATCTTTTACATTGTTGGCATTATTGATAGCCGCCACGATCAGATCTTCCATCGTTTCTTTGTCCTCGGCGCTAATCACGGAAACATCGATATTCAGGGATTTCACATCTCCCTTACAGCTCATGACGACCTTCACCATCCCGCCGCCGGACTCGCCTTCAACATCGATATCGGCGAGCTTTTCCTGCATTTCCTGCAGCTTGAACTGCATTTCCTGCGCCTGCTGCATCATTTTCTGAAAATTCATCATGATTGTACATCGTCCTCTGTTTTACCGCCTTCATCGGCGAGTGTTTCAATTCCAATTATTTCCGCCCCGGGAAAGAGCTCCAAAATACCACGCACCTCGGGGTGCGCCAAGACCTGCGCATATTCTTTTTCCTTCTCCTCACCACGTGTCTGGGCAAGCGTGGGTGCGCCGGGCTTTCCCGACACACTGACCATCCAGCGAGTGCCGGAAAGTGCTGTCAATCTGGCGCTTAAATCCTGCGTCAGGCGGGGAGGCGCATTTTCATCAGGGCGGATTTCAAGACGCCCCTCTTCCAGCTTCACAAGATGTGCATACTGGAATACTTGCGAAGCCAGCAACATCTCGCCGCGGTCCTCAAGGAAAGTCACAATCACTTCAAGACTGGTCAGAGGAGGTATTTCAGCGTTTTGCATGGGGGCTGGCTCAACCACGGACAGGACCGCGCGCTCGCCATATCCCCGCGCTACATAAGCCGCGCCGCCATTCATAGAGGCCACAGGCGCACTCGTGCCTGAAGCCGGGCCCGATACGTAAGAAGAAGCCGAAGCATCCACACTTTCACGCGGCATGCCTCCTCCCGAAGGTGCTCCGCCCCCATGGCCACCACCGCCAACCGGCTGGTCCTTCAGGCGTTTGATCAATTCGGCAGGGTCGGGCAGATCGGCGGCATAAGCAAGGCGTATGATCACCATTTCAGCCGCGCTTTGCGGATTGGGAGCGTTTTGAACCTCCGGCAGACCTTTAAGAAGTATCTGCCATGTCTTGCTCAGGCTCGGCATGGATAGCTGGCCCGCCATTTCCGCCGCGCGCGCCACTTCGTCCGGGGCAATCGCGTATTTCATGTCACGCGCACCAGGGACGGCACGCAGGCGCGTTAAAATGTGAGTCATGTCCAAGAGGTCCTGTAAAAGCTGCACGGGCTCGGCACCGCTGCCATATAGCTCGTCCATGATATCAAGAGCTTCCGGCATCGCGCCGGACAACGCCTTTTCCAAAAGATCCATGCTGCGCGCCCGGTCACCCAGACCCAGCATATCTTTGATGTGTTCCCCGGAAATCTTGTCACTCAGCGCCATGGCACGGTCAAGCAGACTCAAGCCATCACGCACCGAACCGTCTGCGGCGCGGGCGATCAGGGTAAGCGCCTCATCCTCGATTTCCACGTTTTCCTTGGCGCAGATATTTTTAAAATGGTTAAACAGCGTCTCACCGTCCACGCGGCGCAGGTCAAAACGCTGGCAGCGGGAGAGAACCGTTACAGGGACCTTGCGGATTTCCGTGGTGGCGAAGATGAATTTTACATGCTCCGGCGGCTCTTCCAGCGTTTTCAGCAAGGCGTTAAACGCCTGCTTGGAAAGCATGTGCACCTCGTCAATAATGTAAACCTTATAGCGCGCTTCAGAGGGCGCATAGCGCACGCCGTCAAGAATTTCACGAATGTCGTCGATCCCCGTGCGGCTGGCGGCGTCCATCTCGAGCACGTCCGGGTGGCGGTCTTCGGCAATGGCGCGGCAAAGCTGGCAGTCATCCGTATTCCCGGTTGTCGGTCCGGACTTACCGTCCGGGCCCGTATAGTTCAGCGCCTTGGCAATAATGCGGGCAGTGGTGGTTTTGCCTACGCCGCGCACACCCGTCAGCATGAAAGCATGGGCAATCCGACCGCTTTCAATGGCGTTGGTCAACGTGCGCACCAGCGCGTCCTGACCGATCAACTCATCAAAATTCTGCGGGCGGTATTTGCGTGCCAGCACGCGGTAGGGGGTCTTTTGATCACTCATGCCATCAATCTAGTGCGATTCCGGCCGCCGTTGCAATTGTTTAAGCGACTAATTCCCCTTTGTCCGCCGATTCCATAGTTTTTCTGGTTTGCGGCACATTCATGGAAACTTGTTCACAGCCCCTGTTTTTCACTTTGCGTCCAGGCCAGAGGCGGTGTACCCAGCGCAGCTGCTTTTCTGTCACAGGGCGTAACGCGGCATTAAAATTCTCCTTCGCTTCGCAGGGCAGTTCACACAAACCCAACGACAGCCTTTCCTCCGCCCAGTTGATAATCGACCATTCCCCCGCATCGTCATGCACCAACGCAGTGCAGCTCTCCACCCAGTCCCCGGAATTGGCGTAAAAGGCACCGTCTCTCTCCCATATCTCCGCATGGTGGATATGGCCGCAGATCGCCCCGTCGAATTTTACGCTGCGCGCGGTTTTTGCCACGGCCTTTTCAAAACTCTCAATAATGCCGATCAGCTTCTTTGTCTTACCCTTGAGATATTTGGCAATCGAGAAATGACGAAAGCGACTGTGCGCAGGAAGAAATTTTTTCTGGAACCGCGCCGCCGCCGAATTGGCCTTCACCAGTTTGTCGTATATCGGATCGCCGACATATTTGGAAACAACTTTGCCAAAGGGCGTTTTTAACGCCCTTGTATCGAACTGGTCACCGTGAATAACCAGAAGGCATCTGCCCCGACGATCAGTGTATTTTAACCCTTTACGGATTTCGATCGTTATTGGTTCCGCACGGCAAGGTGTTTTAAAGGAATAGGGACGATTAAAAATCCGGCGTTTTTTGGAACTGACTGTAAGCACCGGCGGTTCGACCCTGTGGTCATGACGATCCCATATGCCCCTCAGTTTTTCATCATGATTACCCGCTATATAAACCACCCGCGTGCCAGCCGCCGCCATAGCGTTAATAGCATCCAGGGCACGGGCATGCATTTCAGGAAATTCGCGCCGCTCATGTCCCTCCAGGTACCAGCCGTCAATCCCGTCGCCATTGATCACCAAAAGATCGCAGCTTACGTGACTCAGAAATTCCACAAGCATATCGGCCCGTGCAACATCCTTGCCCAAATGGGTGTCGGAAATGAAAATGGCAGGATAATAAAACGCCGGTTCTGAAGGCGTTTTATAGCGGGAAATCTCTTCTGATAAACCACTGCCAAAGTCGAACACTGGCAATTTTCTCCGTGAACAGGAAGAGGAAAGTCTTATCCTCTCCCATTGGGCCGGATTACTGGGAAAAGCGCAAGAAAATTATGAAACGCCGCGTATCTTATTGGGGACATCTTTCCAGCTCGACAAATACGATTTCATATATTTACGGCCCTCAATCGTCAGCATCTTTCCCAATAATATACCCGGCGGTGCCCGCAGCAGCCCCGGTGGCCACCTCGCGTGCGCTGCAGGCACCAAGCAGGATAGCGGAAGAGAGCGCTGTCAAAAGTATAAGAGTTTTCATTATAAGCTCCTTTAACTGGTCTTTTCAGAATTCAAGAAGCCAACATCCAGACATAACTTACGGTTCCCGGACAAAAAAACGGGCACCGGGAACAAATACGAAAAAGAAAGGAATTCAAGGTGGAAAGCCGGACACGACCCGGAAAAATTCGTTACGGCTGCTGCCTTTCGGCCCTGACCGGGTTGGCGAACAAACCGCCCGCGCCGACTTTCCGCCCGCTTTATAGCGTTAAATCAACTTACCGCGCAACACTTAATGCAAGGCAATTGCTGATACGTAATTGCTGAAGATCGGGATGCCCGACAGGACCATCTCCAATACAAGGATCATAATCATCGACACCCCCGATACCAATCGTTTGCCCAAGATCATTGGCAGGTGGACCTGCAAAGGCATCCAGCTCGACAGGTTCAACATTATCAATAGGTGCAACTTGCGCGAACAAAACTTCAATCGACGGGAGGTTTTGCAAACCATCAGGGCCATTATTATTGGAAACAAACACTTTAAAATTGGAACTCCGAGTCAAAATTTAAAAAACAAATATTTACATAATATAAAAGAAGTGCGAATGCAAGTGCTTTTTTACAGTTTTTCGTTGAAAAGGCCAGCCTTTTAAGATTATTTACACGGATACCCTGTTTCCCGCCGTTGTAGCTCAGGGGTAGAGCAACGCATTCGTAATGCGTGGGTCGGAGGTTCAAATCCTCTCAACGGCACCATTTCTTTTATTTTTCTGCAAAAACCCCCAGATGCCTGCCCCTGTAGGGCATATCAAAAAGCACCTTATATTTCCGAACATAGTCATCATTGTTTTCGTCATACCGGATGATTGCCAAACCATCAGGGTGTTCTTTAAACCATTCCCCCACAGTCCCTCTTTCTTCGTCGTCAACCGTTTTCTCCAGCCGTCCCAAGAAGGTCAGCTCGCCATGATATTTCCTGACGAAAGCCCAGTCCCTGTTTTTATGGGTAAGCAAATACTCGGTTATAGGTTTAAGGTCGTATTTTTCGAATATTGTTTGCGCCGCTATGCCCTGCCCTGCAACCGTGATAAAAACTACCGTCAGCGTTACAGCAGCTATTTTTTTAAAAGAGGTCTTAAGCCAGAATGCGATAAGTATAATAACGCCGGGAAGTAAGGGAACGAGATAATGGGGCTGCTTGCCGCTGATGAGAGAAAAGGCGATAAAAACCGGGATAATCCAGACCAAAAGAAAACGGACACCCCATTCACCGGCATAATCGCGTCTTATATTTTTTAATCCTCCCCAGAAGGATGGAAAAAACGCCCACGGCAACAACAAAACGGGAAAAAAGGGCAAATAAAACCAGACGGGGCGTATATGCGCATCGTTGAAACTTCCGGTGATTCTTCCCGCGGTTTGCTCCCATACAAGCCAATAGGCGAATTTATCGGAAGATTGGGATAAAACCGGCACAAGCCATAGCAGGACCGGTATAACCGACAATACGAGCGCCGCGAAACAGCCGCCATACCATTTAAACGGTTTCATCGGCCGGGGTATCCAAAGCGGTCCGAATAAAATGGGAAATATAACATACAACCAGGCTACGGGTCCTTTGGTTAAAACGCCCAGCCCCATGGCAAGAGCCAGCCCCAGCAGGGTTATAATTTTTCCTGACCGGGCGAAGGAAATTAACGAAATCAGCGACAACAATACGAAAACGGTAAGCGTAATATCAAACATCACCAGAAGGCTGTAGATGATAAACGGAATACTGCCGATCATGAGCAAAGGAACATTCAGCCCTGCCCGTCCGGAGGGGAAGCATCTTTCCGCCAGGTTTTTGGTCAGAAAAACGACGGCCAGAGAAGAAATCAACATCGGGATCGTACCAGCCCAGCGGCTCACACCGAAAACGGTCCAGCACAAATTGATAAGCCAGAACAGCAAAGGCGGTTTATGATGATAGGGCTGGAAATTAACCGTCAGAGGAGCAAGCCAGTCACCGCGCAGATGCATCTCCCAGGCCGCCGACATATAACGTGTCTCATCAACCGGCAAGAGAGGACGGAAGGCCATAACGGCACAATACAGGGCGACAAGCAGGAAAATCGGAAGCCCGTATTTATAAAGTTTTTCAGATGTCAGCAAGATAATGATTTCCTCAGGCGGCCGCGTTGGTGGTTTTGTTTTCGCCTATCGTGATGAAATAGATGTTCCTCAGATATATGATAAGCCCCATCCCTTGCCCAAGTATGAAAACCGGGTCCTGCCTGTGCAAAGCATAAAGAAACAACGTGATGCCTCCGGCAAGGGAAAAATACCAGAATGCCGTGGGTATAATGCTTTTCTTCTGCTTTTCCGAAGCCAGCCACTGGACAAAGAAACGCATAAAAAACAGGCTTTGTCCTAAAAAACCTATGCAAAGCCATATATGCTCCGCAGTAAAAAAAGGCATAAATGTATCCATGACGTCTCCTTTAATTTAATTCTTCATATACTTCGTCTTCATGTACCCGCCGCGCCCTGCGCTGCAACCATAAAACACCACGAATGTCACTGACACCCACAAGCATACGATCGAGTGTGCCATATTTTGAGTGTCCATGCACGCGGGGCCGATGCGAAACACCGACATGAAAAAGCGTAACGCCTTCACGTATCATCAATGCGGGAAGAAATCGATGCATGTGATCGAAATAAGGTAAATTCAGAAAATCCCTGCGCCTGAAAAGCTTCAGGGAGCAGCCCGTATCTCTGGTCTGATCCTTTAAAAGAGCGGATCGGATGCCGTTCGCGAGACGGGAAGAAAGACGCCGCAACCAGTTATCGTTCCGTTTTGTGCGCTCCCCTGCAATCATCAGCTTCGGCGCTTCCGTCTTGTGGCGGTTGTAACTCTCCCATAAAAGCCCGATATCCGCCGGAGGATTCTGCCCGTCACCATCCAGAGTGACAATCAACTCGTTCCCGGCAGCTTTGACCCCGGTCCACAATGCGGCAGACTGGCCTGAATTCTTTAAATGTCTCATAATTCTCAGCGTCGGATAGTGTAAACGCAATTCCTTTAAATGGTCCCACGAACCGTCCGTACTGGCATCATCGACGTAAATAATTTCACTTATAGGCAATGTTTCCGAAACCTCTGAGATTTCTTCTATAAGCGGCCTGATATTATCTTTTTCATTATAAATCGGAACAACAACGGTAATCATTTCCAACAGCCCGGGATTATTGACAAAAGCAGACTTTATATTTTGAACCTGAAGCGAAACTTAAGACAAGCCCGCCTTCTGTTTTTAGACGGAGAGTAAAGGTAAACTGTCGTCTGAAATTACAAAGCGCTGAAAAAATCGTAAAGCAGCTTGATGTTCAAGGCGATAATAACTATAGAAACCAGCCATGCCAAGCCCTTCAGAACAAAACCGGTGCGAAATGACCCCATTATTTTCCGGTTCCCGGTAAACTGGATCAACGGCACGACAGCAAAAGGCAGTTGCAGACTTAAAATGACCTGGGAAAACACCAAAAGCTGCGCCGTGCCCTTTTCACCATAAAGAGCGGCGACTGCAACAGCAGGCACGATCGCAATCAGACGCGTAATCAGGCGCCTTAGCCACGGCGCGATGCGGATATCCAGAAACCCTTCCATAACAATTTGACCGGCAAGCGTTGCCGTAATTGTAGAGTTCTGACCGGAAGCCAGCAGAGCAAGCGCAAACAAGATGCTGGCCGCCGCTGTGCCAAGCAGCGGCGTAAAAAGCGCATGAGCCTCCTGAATTTCCGCAACTTCATACAGTCCTTCCGCATGAAACACTGCCGCCCCCATAATGAGAATCGCCGAATTGATAAGCAGGGCAAAAGTCAAAGCGATAGTCGAGTCAATTGTGGCAAATTTAATAGCTTCGGCCTTACCGGTTTTGCCCTTCCCAAAGTCGCGTGTTTGCACAATTGAGGAGTGAAGGTAAAGATTATGCGGCATCACGGTTGCCCCCAAAATCCCGATGGCGATATAAAGCATGGCCGGATTGCTTACAATTTCAGGGCTGGGAATATAACCTTTCAGAAGCGGGCCGATTTCCGGCTGCGCCAGCGCCAGCTCGACCGCAAAACACCCCCCAATAAACAGCATCAGGGCGATAATGAACGCTTCCAGGTAACGAAACCCTCTGCTTTGCAGAAAAAGTACAAGTAATACGTCCAGCGCCGTCAGGCACACGCCGGCAAGCAGCGGGATTCCGAATAAAAGTTTCAGGGCAATCGCCGTGCCTATAATTTCCGCAAGGTCGCAGGCGCAAATCGCAACTTCGCATAAAATCCAGAGCACAAAATTAACCGGACGGGAATAATTATGCCGGCATGCCTGCGCCAGATCCATACCGGTAACAATGCCCAGACGGGCGGTCAGGGATTGCAGGAGCACCGCCATCAAATTGGATATCAGGATCACGGAAAGCAGCGTATAACCAAACGCCGAACCCCCGGCGATATCGGTTGCCCAGTTGCCGGGATCCATATAGCCCACGGCGACAAGATAACCGGGTCCGGAAAAAGCGAATAGCTTGCGCCAGAATCCCGCCCCTTCGGGAATCCTTACGGTGCGGTAGGCTTCCGACAAACTGGCGGGTTTCGATCTGGGTTTGGCAAGCATTGCCCGATACCAACTCTTCCTGAAAACGTTATTGAATGTTCTTTTAAGTATAAAGAAAAATATTTAGCCATGGCAACATAAATTGACACGTTTAAAAAGTTTTGTCAGAATAATCAAAACAGGACGATACAATGGAAAGTACAGGAAATCTCGCAGACCCGCTCCAACAGGCCGCATGGTTCAACAGACTGCGCGAAGCACATCAGTCAGAGACCGCCGAAGATTACGTAGAATTGATCGCCGATCTCATAGAAGTTCATGGAGAAGCGCGGGTTTCAGACCTTGCAGAACGTTTCGGCGTTTCACACGCAACGGTCAATAAAATCGTCGCCCGCCTGAACAAAGAAGGGTTCGTCACCAACCGGCCTTACCGCTCTCTTTTCCTGACCGCCAAAGGAGAAAAGCTGGCAAAACAGTGCAAGGAACGGCACATTCTGATTGTGCAGTTTCTCAAAACTATAGGTGTATCGGAAAAAGCCGCCGAAGCGGATGCGGAGGGAATAGAACACCACGTCAGCGCCGAAACGCTCGAAGCTTTCAGGCGGTTTATCAAAAAACACCAGTAAAGAGGTTTTTTTATTCCTCCTGCGCGAATTTTCCGTGCGCGAGGAAATTCAGGACCTGCCTGTGAACGGATGGTTGCCACGCAATAAAGCCATGCGTTGCCGGAACGACGATATGGTCGGCCATCCCGTCAAGTTTTGTGCGAGCCACCGCCACGCACCCGTCATGTTTGCCGGGAATGGCCATATTTCCCAATAGATATGGCCCGCCCTTTGAGCCTGCAATAATACCGAGCCCGTAATAAGGTGCGCTGGTTTTTTGTTCCTGGTAGCTGGTTGTCAATTCCTGCCCGGCCGGACCGAAAATCCATCTGTATGGCGGAAAATCTTTTAGAAAATCGGCAACTTCACTCCCCTTGTTGGGTGGCGCCAGCATAACAACGCGCCCCAGTTTTTCCTGTGGGATTTCATTTTTGAATTTTTCAAGATACCAGCGCGCCAAAAGCCCGCCCATCGAATGCGTCACAAAATGCACCCGACCTGCACTTTCCCACACAGATGCCACATTAAGGCGTCCGTGAAGAAATGCTGTCAACGCATCCAGCTCGTTATTCAGGGAAGGGTATGTGATATTCAACGTCTTATAACCCTGTTTGCGCAACGCCCTTTCCATGCCGAACATATTCCATTTCATATGGCCGATGCCGTGAAGCAGAATAACAGTCTCGTTTTTCAATATATCAACAGGTATAGACATTCATAAAGCCACCCGGGTAAAATGCATAAGGCCTGATAGTACTTTCGGTTGTCCGATTTGATAAGCTTATTATCATCCACAAGGAAAGGATACAGCATGAAGATTCACGAAAACAGGCGGCCCTTAAAGGCCCGTGAGTGGAAAATAATCCAGTTTGGCGCAAAATGGCTAAGCAAAAAAAACATAACCCCTAACCAGATTTCCATCGCCAGCGTTGTCTTCGCCGCCTTGTGCGCGTTGTGCCTGCTTTCTTTTCCCGGACTGAAAGGCACAGGTTTATGGATTTTCGCTCTATTAGCGGCCTTCTTTATTCTGTGCAGGGCACTGTGCAACATTTTTGACGGCATGGTTGCCATTGAGGGCAGTAAAAGTACTAAATCCGGTGAACTTTTTAACGATATGCCCGACCGGGCGGCCGACTCGCTGATTATCGTATCCGCGGGATATGCCGCAGGCCTCCCGGTTCTGGGATGGCTGGCGGCATTGCTTGCGGTTATGACGGCTTACACCCGCACACTGGCCAGAAGCATCGGGGCACCGCCGGACTTTCGCGGTCCGATGGGCAAAGTAACGCGCATGCTTTTAATTTCTGTGGCAACGTTGTTAACCCCTCTTATAGGCCACGGAATATTCCTGCTACTGGCCCTGGCCATTATAGCAGGAGGATGCGTCGCCACGATATGGAGCCGCGCAAAAGCCGCTTATGCCTATCTGGAAAGTCAATAAGCATGGTTGATTTTCAACTCGCCAACCCGGTCCATCTTTGTGTCGCGGGCATTTATACCCTGCTGGCGCTGTCTTCCGTTATTGTTTACCTCATGTGCAGCCGGGATAAAGGCGGCAGCTTTAAAGAACTTTCCGACAGGATAAAAAGCTGGTGGCTTATGGCCACTATCTTTTCTGTGGCGCTTCTGACGTCACCGCTCGTATCCGTAATTTTCTTCGCGCTCCTTAGCTTTCTGGCTTTTAAGGAGTATGTCTCCATTATACCGCTGCGCCGCGCCGACAGACGCGTCCTGTTCTGGGCTTACCTTTCCATTCCCATTCAATACATATTTGTAGCGCAGCAATGGTACGGGCTTTTTATCGTTTTCATTCCCGTATGGGTTTTCTTCCTTCTGCCCTTCCGCCTTATCCTCGCAGGACAAACAGAAGGGTTTTTGAAATCTGTAACAGCGATTAGCTGGGGCCTGATGATCACGGTTTTTGCCGTATCGCACGCCGCGATGCTGATGAGCTTCCCGCCGACAGAAAATTTCGCGATCGGCGGCGTCGGACTGGTCCTGTTTATGGCCATCCTTAATCAGGGCAACGATGTGGCGCAGTATGTGTGGGGCAAGTTCTTGGGAAAACATAAAATTCTTCCCTCCGTCAGCCCGAAAAAGACCTGGGAGGGATTTTTGGGCGGCGTTATCACTACGACCGTGTTCGCCGTTATACTAGCCCCGCTTCTTACGCCGATGGGCCTGTATTTTTCTATCGTTTCAGGGGCTCTTATTGCTCTCACGGGCTTCATCGGCGACGTAACCTTCTCGGCTCTTAAACGCGACATGAAAATCAAGGATATCGGCTCACTAATCCCGGGGCACGGCGGCATTCTCGACCGCATTGATTCGCTTAGCCTGACAGCGCCGCTATTCTTCCATTTTTTCCGTTTTTTTCATAGCCACAGTTTCACATGGATGTAGGACACTGCATATTAATACGTCAGCTTTTTTACACCCTGCTGATCAGGCCGCTATTGCTGCTATTGCTGGGGTTTAACGTCCGCCACTATGAAAGGCTGAAAGCAAAGGGCGCCCATATTATCGCCGCCAATCATAACTCACACCTTGATGCGATGGTTCTGATGAGCCTGTTTCGCTTTCACGACATTCCCAAAATCAAGCTGGTAGCCGCGAGGGACTACTGGTGCCGTACGCCTTTACTTGAGTGGATTTCTCTTAACATTATCGGTGTCATTCCCATTGACCGCAAGCGCGAAAGCAAAGATCCGCTGGCCCCTGTTATGCAAGCCTTAAGTGATGGATATACAGTGGCAATTTTCCCTGAAGGAACAAGGGGGGAACCGGAAAAACGGCAAGAGCTGAAGTATGGCATTGCAAAGATTCTTAAGGCACGCCCGGAAATTTCAGTAACTCCTGTTTTTATGTATGGACTCGGCAAATCACTGCCCAGAGGAGAAACTTTGCTGGTACCTTTCGTATGTGAAATAAACATCGGTAAAAAACTTGAATGGAACGGAAATAAAACGGAATTTATGGACGCTCTGGAGAAATCCTTTGCAAAGCTTGAAAAAGAAATCGCTCCCAAAGAATGGAACTAGGCCTTTTCCTGTTTCCATGCTGCGGTTGCACATAATTAATCTTGCAGATAATGCTTGATCGATCTTGTGTAGTGCCTATGACTTATTGTATTACAATCGCAAAACAAAAAGGCAAAAACATAAAGTTATTTCCATGACAAAATCGAAATCCGCCAAAACCGCCATTAATGCCACTTTAAAGGCATTGCCGGGAAAACTGCCTGCGTTACAAAAAGAACTGCTGAAAGCCATGTGCGAGGATATCCCGCCCGAAGACCTCGCCCTTCTGGAAACTTCGGACCTGGCGGAAATGAACAAAAGCCACTGGGGGCTAACCCAGAAGCGCGCTAAAGGCCAGGGACGGATTTCTCTTTACTGTCCAGCCAGCAAAAGCATCAAACACCGCAAAACCATTATCGATATCGTCAGCGACGATCTGGCCTTTCTGGTCGATTCCGTGGCGGCGGAAATCAACCGCCATAACCTGCTGATCGATTTCCTCGCGCATCCGATCATTTATACAGCCTACGATGGAGAGGGTGGCCTGAAAAAAGTCAGCAATGAAGATGGCCCCGGCTTGAAAAGAGAGTCCCACATTCATATCCATATCCGGGAAATTCTCTCCGATGAGGCAATTTCCGCGCTTGAGGAAGGTCTTTATGTCGCCCTTAAAGACTTGGCAATTGCCAATAAAGACTGGAAACCAATGCTCGAACGTCTCAAAGAGGCGCAAGGGGAACTGGCCACCGCCCGCACTCAGCGTTCTTTGAAAGAAGTTGAAAAGCACTGCGCTTTTCTTGAATACCTCTATGACAACAATTTCACCCTTCTGGGCTACCGGGAATATGAATTTTTCGAAAAGGATGGCAAGCTCCAGAGCCGTATTGTAAAAGGCTCCAGCCTCGGCCTGCTCGCTGACGACGTAAAACCGGCTTACATCAACGACAACGAAGAAGGTCTGCCGCATAATTTGCAGGAGTTGCGTCTGCGCCTGCCGCCCGTTTCCATCTCTAAAACAAACCGCGTATCCACGGTGCATAGACGTGTGCCCATGGATGCAATTGCCGTTAAAGTTTACGACAAAAGCGGCAAGGTAATCGGGGAAAAGTTGTTCCTCGGCCTCTTTACCTCCGTCACCTATTCCCGCAGCGTCAGTGACGTACCTTACCTGCGTGAAAAAGTCGAAGAGGTGATTCATATGTCCGGCTTCATACAGGGAAGCCATGACCGCAAAGCCATGCGCCATATTTTGGAGAAATACCCCCGCGATGAGCTGTTTCAGATTTCCACCGAAGATCTTTTTACAACGGTCCTGAGCATTATCCGTTTGCAGGAACGCCAACGCATTGCCCTGTTCATGCGCCGCGACCCGTTCGGACGTTATGTATCCTGCCTGATTTATATTCCGCGCGACCGTTTCGAAACCTCACTCCGTATTCAGATGGGGCAGATTCTGGAACGCGAACTTAACGGCGTGGCAAGCAATCTGATAGTAGCCATGGACGATGCTGTTTACGCGCGTGTCATGTTTACAATTAACGTCGACCAGAAGAACCCGCCGGAATACGATCACGATAAAATCGAAAAGCTGCTACAGCAGACCGGTCGTACGTGGCCGGAACGTCTGGCTCTGGCACTTGACGAAAGCCGCGAGGACGAAGAGGAAATTACCCGCCTCACCCTGAAATACGGCAATGCTTTCCCCGTAGAATACACAGAGCGTTACCGCGCCAGACAGTCCGTTTTTGACATCAGCAAGATGGAAGAATGCCTGGAATCCGGTGAAATTGCGCTCGACCTGTATCGTCCTGATAATGTTAAAGCCAACCAGCTCCGTCTGAAAATCTATAACCGCGGCGCTCCTGTTACACTTTCGGACATCATGCCGATACTTGAAAACATGGGTCTGTGGGCGATTGCCGAACTGCCTTATAAAGTAAGCCCCACAGGAGAAAAAGAAGCCATCTGGATTCACGACTTTCTGCTGGAAACACCTGATATCATCGAACCGGTAAATATCAGCGAAGTAAAAAGAAACTTCGAAAGAGCCTTTGTCAAAACATGGTACAAGGAACTCGAAAACGACAGCCTGAACCGCCTCGTGCTTGCCGCCAATACGAACTGGCACGAAATCATGATCATGCGTGCCTATGTGCGTTACATGAAACAGATTCGCGTTCCCTTCAGTCGTCCTTACATTGAAAAAGCGCTGACGAACAACCCGAAAATCGGGCGTTTAATCGTCGACATGTTCAAAGCTTATCACAAGCCCGAAAACGGTGATAAAGCCACGGAAATGGCAAAAGATATCCGTGCAAAAATTTACAAGGCTTTGGAAAAAGTCGAATCGCTGGATGAAGACCGCATTCTGAGAATTATCACGCAACTGGTTGAGGCGACACTCCGCACCAACTACTATCAGCGAAAGGAAGACGGCAGCGCCAAGTCCTACCTTTCATTCAAGCTGGACAGCGCAAAAGTCAAGGATCTGCCCTCGCCCAAGCCGTTCCGCGAAATTTTCGTCTATTCGCCAAGGGTGGAAGGTCTTCACCTGCGTGGCGACAAGATTGCCCGGGGCGGTATCCGCTGGTCTGACCGTCATGAAGATTTCCGCACTGAAATTCTCGGCCTGATGAAGGCACAGATGGTGAAAAACGCCGTGATCGTCCCCATGGGCGCAAAAGGCGGATTCGTAGTGAAAACTCCGACATCAAGCCGCGAGGAATTCCTGAAAGAAGGCGTAGAGTGTTACAAAATACTCATCCGCGGCCTGCTGGACATTACAGACAACCTCAGAGGCACAAAAGTAGTGCCGCCGCGCAGCGTGGTGCGCCGTGACGGCGACGATCCCTATCTGGTTGTGGCTGCGGACAAAGGTACAGCGACTTTTTCGGATATAGCCAATGGTCTTGCGCAGGAATACGGCTTCTGGCTGGATGACGCCTTCGCCTCCGGCGGCAGCGCGGGTTACGACCATAAAAAGATGGGCATCACGGCGCGCGGAGCCTGGGAATCCGTCAAAGCGCATTTCCGTCAGCTTAACCACAACATCCAGGAACAACCCTTTGATGCTGTCGGAGTGGGGGATATGGGCGGCGACGTATTTGGCAACGGCATGCTGCTTTCCCCCCATATCCAGCTGGTGGGTGCGTTTAACCACCTGCATATTTTCTGCGACCCCAATCCAGACGCCACCGTTTCTTTCAAGGAACGCAAGCGCCTGTTTGAAAAAGTAGCAGGCTGGGACCAATATAACGAGAAGCTGCTATCCAAAGGCGGGCGCATTTATTCCCGCCATGAAAAAACCCTGAAGCTGACGCCGGAAATCAAGGCGCGCTTTGATATCGACAAAACCGAAGTCAGCCCGCAGGAGCTGATGAATGCCATCCTGCGCGCCCGCACGGACCTGCTGTGGTTCGGCGGCATCGGCACCTATATCAAATCGTCCAAGGAAACGCACGATGACGCAGGCGACAAAGCCAACGACGCCATCCGCATTAACGCTACCCAGATACGCGCAAAAGTGGTTGGCGAAGGCGCCAATCTTGGTGTGACACAACTGGGGCGCATCGAATTCGCCGAACATGGCGGGCGTATCAACACCGATTTCGTCGATAACTCCGGCGGGGTGAATTCTTCTGACCTTGAGGTCAACATCAAGATCCTGATGTCCGATGTCATGGCCAGCAAGGCCCATAAAATGAACCTGAAAGCACGTAATACGCTTCTGGAAAGCATGACGGATGAAATTGCCTCGCATGTGTTGCGCAACAACTACCAGCAGGCGCAGGCTGTCAGCCTCGCCGAGGTGCAGGCACCGGAAAACCTGCAAATCCATGATGAGTTTATTCAGGACCTTGAACGCGAGCGTGGCCTTGACCGCATCATTGAAGGCCTGCCTGACGAGGAAACCGTGGAGTTACGCCTGCGCACAGGAAAGGGGCTGACGCGCCCCGAACTTTGCGTTCTGATTTCCCACGCAAAAATTGTTTTCGCCAACGAGCTCCTGCACTGCGACGTTCCCGACCAGTTGGATATGCAGGAATGGCTTCTGGGATATTTCCCCGCAGCGCTACGCGAAAAATATGCCAAAGAGATTAACAGCCACCGCCTGAAACGCGAAATTATTGCCACCACCATGGCGAATTCTCTGGTTAACCGCATGGGCCCGACTTTCCTGAAATCGCGGATGAACAAAACAGGCGCAACAATCGCAGAGGTAGCCAAAGCCTATATCCTCGTACGTGATGCATTCGGCCTGCGCAAGCTTTGGGATGCCATCGAAGCCATGGACAACAAGGTGCCCGCCGATGTGCAGATGCGCGCCATGCGCGAGATCGCGCGTCTGGCCGAACATGCCATTACATGGTTCCTGACAAGGCTGGGACGCCCGGTCAACCTGGACAAAGATGTTGAGAGCTTTGGCAAAGGCATTGCCGAGCTGCGTAAAAATCTCGATACATTGCTTACTGAAGAACTGGCCCTTTCCGTACAGCAGCATCAGGATGCCTGGGAGCGCGACGGTCTGCCCCGTCCGTTGGCACGCGATATCGCTCTGATGCCGGTTCTTTCCTCGGCCTGCGACATCATCCGGATCGGGCTGGAAAATAAATCCAACCTGCCGCACACCGCACGCAGCTATTTCGAGCTGGGCCAGCATTTCCACATGGAATGGCTGCGCCAGCAGGCCCGTTATATGAACTCCGAAGACCACTGGCATGCCGAAGCCACGTCGGGACTGGTAGACCAGCTTTACAGCTGTCAGGCTATCCTTACGCTGCGCGTATTAAAAGACTTCGGCGGCACCACGCCCAGAAAGAACGGCAAGAGCCTTGTGGAGCACTGGCTGGATAAAAACGACCAGAAAGTACGCCAGCTCGACCCGCTTTTCGCCTCACTGCGACGTGCAGGCACAGTGGATCTCTCCATGCTGATTATCGCCGAGCAGCGCCTAAGGCAGCTGGCAGGCGGGTAAATCCCAGATTAAATCGCCTTTTTGTTAATAATGGGAAATTTAATACAGCTATACGCACATGGCCAACAGGATAAGCAGGCCGAAATTCCGGTTGGAACGGAAAGTATCGAGCGCGCTTTGCGGTTTTCGCATATCCCAATTCTGCACCTGCAGGAACAAATGGAAGCTCGCGGCCAGCACTAAGCCCACATTCACCACCGAACCGGTCATGGCCACACCCAGCGCAATTAAAACAACGGCCACGGTATAAAATCCGCCAACCCATTTCTTGCTGTTCTTACCGAATTTCAGGGCAGTGGATTTAATGCCTATCAGTGCATCGTCTTCCTTATCCTGCTGGGCGTAAATCGTATCGTAACCCAGCGTCCAGAAAATAGCGCCGGCATAGATGAAAAGCGCAGGAAGCTCAAGAATACCGCTGACTGCCGCCCACCCCATCAGCACACCAAAATTGAACGTCACACCCAGAAAGGCCTGCGGCCACCACGTAATGCGCTTCATCACCGGATAAACCACGACGAGCGGCAGCACCATAAAACCCAGCAAAATCGTGGTGATATTCATCTCCATCAAAATTTGCAGACCGATGAACAACAAAATGGAAAGAAAGAAAACGGCCGCAGGCACGCCGATTTCCCCGGTCGCCAGCGGGCGCTGCGATGTGCGCTCAACCTTAAGGTCAAGCTTACGGTCCCACAGGTCGTTTATAACGCAACCGGCGGCACGCATAACCACCGCACCAATAGTAAAAAGGACGATCAGTTCCCAGTCGAAGAAATTCATCGAAAAAACGCCGCCCGCCGACAGCACAATCGCCCACAGCGAAGGCAGCAGCAGAAGCCATATGCCGATGGGGCGGTCAAGCCGCGCAAGATAGACAAGCGGCCTTGCCTTTGCCGGAATGCTTTCGATCCAATCAAAGCGCTTGATATCGGTATATATTTTCGTGTTCATTATAGAGCGATGACCAGTATTAATATCCATAAATATCCGCGCCTGTTTGTAGAGCAAGAGCTTGGAGCAGGCAAGGACGTAATTTTAAGCAGCACTCACGCACATTACCTGAAAAATGTGCTGCGGCAAAGTGAGGGAATGAAACTACGCCTGTTCAATGGCAAAAACGGCGAATGGCTGGCGGATATCCGCGCCCTTGGAAAGAAAGAAGGAATGGCTGCCCCGGTGGAACAATTGCGACCGCAGCCCCCTGCGCCCCATAAAAAAGCGCTATATTTTTGCCCGATCAAGAAACACCGTATGGATTTCCTGATTGAAAAAGCCGTGGAACTGGGCGCAACCGACCTGCATCCTATCGTCAGCGATCGCACCGAGATCCGCAAAATCAACAAAGAACGCCTGCAGGCGCAGATTATTGAAGCAGCGGAACAATGCGAACGCCTGACCCTGCCCAAGTTATACCCACTAACCCCGCTTTCCGAGGTCATTCAGAAGAGAGAACCGCTTTATGCCTGTCTGGAACGGCTTGCCGCCGACACGCCGCCCTTGAACAGGATGGAACTCAGCCCTGATCGCGCTTTCCTGATCGGCCCGGTTGGCGGCTTTACGCCTGAAGAGACGGAAATGCTGTCAAACGCCACCCATATCACGCCCGTATCGCTGGGCGACCATATCCTGCGCGCTGAAACGGCGGCGATTATGTGCTTATGCCTGTGATTCTTCTGCCGGTTGCCTGGGCTGCGGCTTAAGAGGCAGCTTAACCGTTACATTCGTTCCTACATCAACAATTGAGTTGATCAGCAATGTGCCGCCGTGAATTTCCACCAGTTCCTTTGTAATCGCAAGCCCCAGCCCCGTGCCCTCGTGATCGCGGCTGTAGGAGGAGGAAGCCTGCTCGAACGGCCGTGTAATAGATTGCAGCTTGTTGGGCGGAATGCCGATCCCCGTATCGCTGACCTTCAGGGTTACGCCATCCTCGCGCGGCGCGCAGTCAATCCAGACAGCGCCGCCTTCACGGGTAAATTTCACGGCATTGGACAGCAGGTTTAGCAGGATCTGCATCACCGCGCGGCGGTCGGCAACAATTTTGAAATCCTCATCGGGCATCTCACAGACAGACAGCTTGACGCCCGCTTCCATCGCACGCCCTTCCATCATATGCGTGGCCACCTTGATAACCTTGGCGATGCTGACCTCTTCCAGATCGAGCTCATATTTCCCGGCTTCAATTTTAGACATATCCAGAATATCGCTGATCAGATCCAGCAAGTGCTCGCCGCTCTCGCGGATGCCCTTAATGTAGTCAATATATTGCGGTGTACCGATAGGTCCCAGAAGCTCACGCTGCATCATCTCGGAAAATCCGATAATAGCGTTGAGCGGCGTGCGCAGCTCATGACTCATATTGGCAAGGAACTGGGTCTTGGCGGCGTAGGCACGCTCCGCCTCTTCTTTCGCACCGCGCAACTCCGCTTCGTACAGGTTGCGCTCCGTCATATCCTGCATAATACCAAACAGGGCGATCACATCCCCGCTCGCATCTTTCTCACAACGTCCCTCGCAACGGATAAATTTGATCTCGCCATCCGGACACTTGATACGGAACTCCATGCCATAGGCGTTTTTTTCAATCATGGCGCGCTGGAATCCCTGTATCACGCGCCCGACATCACGGCGCACCACAACCTGATTAAGCTTGTCCAGCGTAGGCTTAAACTCGCCTTTCTTCACACCGAAAATGCGATAAATTTCATCAGACCACTCCAGCGTATCCTCACCCAAAGTCCAGCGCCAATGCCCCATACGGCCTATTGCCTCGGCTTCGGAAAGCTGTTCCTTACGCTTAACCAAGGCCGTGTCGTGCAGTTTAGTCTGTGTAACGTCGCGCCCCGCCAGATAAAGCAGCCCGTCACGCTCCTTACGGCGCCATTCCATCCATAACATACGCTGGTCGCGGGTATTAACACGCGCCTCAAAATCTATGGCTTCGTCATTATCCTCATAAACCATGAAACGCTGGACCGTATCCTGCACATAGCTACGGTCCTGCGGACTAAACAGATCAATAAAATTCATACCCCGCAAATCTTCCGGGGCGTAACCCAGCACCTCGCAGAACGTCCGGTTAACGCGAACCAGCGTACCATCGGGCTCTGCGATGATCATAATATCCTGTGACATATTCAGAAAGCGACGCAGGTCGTCCTGGTCTTTCAGGAAGAAATCGGATTCCTGAGCCAGCGGTTTTTTCTCGCGCTTGATCATGCTGGCAATAATGTAATCTTTGCCGCGTGCGCCGGTCAGGTGATCGAAATGGAACAAATAGGGAGATTCAGAACCCCGGAATATAATAGCATGAGTCCCGGTGCTAATACCTTGCAGGCTTGTAGGCGTTTCAAACTGGAAAAGTTCAAAAGCGTTATGGCTGTGCGGACGAACTTCCGAATGATCCAACCCTGCCAATTCGTAGAAAGAGCGGCTGGCGTATAGAATATTGCCGACTTCATCGATAGCAACCCGCGGAATTCCTTCCGCATCCAGCAGGTCACTCAGCGCACCAAATCCACCGGGATTACCGGCGGACGAGGATTGCGGCTTTTGCTTTATCTGTATATTCATGACCGGACAGGAGTGAAGAATGCGGACACGTGCAAGATATGCACAAGAAAAATGATACCTTAAAACAAAGGGCCTTTACAAGTCCTATCCCATAGCGAACGAAAAGCCGCCCGAGGACGACTTTTTGAACTATAAATTCCTGTGTGAACTTACCTAGTACGCATATTTCACGCCGCAACCGTAAGGCGGGGTAACGGGCGTTTGTACGGGACGACCGGCAGCCATATCCTGCAGCGCCGCAAGCACATAATTTTTCGCCCCCTCTACTGTTTTGGGATTAGGACTGGGTCGGTCGTCGATTGCCCCTTGGTAAACAACCTTGCCGTTAGCGTCGATCACGAACATATGCGGCGTGGTCTTGGCACCGTACATATGACCGATTTTACCGGAAGGATCTAGGATTTTGTAAGTAGGGTGCGCGCCCTCCTGCCCCACAATCGCGGCTGCTTCCTTCGGGCTGACATAGCCCTGAAGCCCTTCGGCGGAAGAGATTATAGATACCCATACAGCACCTTCGTCTGTCGCAGTTTTCTGTGTTTTTTGCATATTGCCAGTATCATATTGTTTTCTTACAAAAGGGCACTGATTATTCGTCCATTCCAGAATTACCGTCTTGCCCTTCTGGGCGGAAAGGTCGAAAGGATTGCCGCTTAAAACATCAGTAGCCACAAAATTCGGCGCATCCTGGCCCGTCTCAACTTCGGCACGGGCTGTAACCGCCCCGGCCACCAACATGGAAACCATAATGGCCGCGGCCATTATATAGACTATTTTCCTGATCATGATCGGAAGACTCCTTTATTCACGTTTAAAAGCCAAACCTACTCAACAGCCTCTTTGACAATCGCAGGCGTCAGAATCTGTGGCAAAACTACAGGTTCCGGGCGCTGCCCGGTTTCCGCATCACGCGGTCCGTAGACCACATAAAGCGGCACCCCGCTACGATCGAACAAGTTCAGGTAACGAGTTATTTCGGGATTCTGGTTTGTCCAGTCCCCGATCAGATATTTTACGCTCCGGCTCTGAAATAATTCTTTCGTAGCATCGATATTTAATGCCACCGCATGATTTACTTTACAGGTAATGCACCACGCAGCCGTCATTTCGACAAAAACCGTGTCATCACCGGCAAGCAAAGCATCCAGCTTTTCCGGAGAGAACTCCTCCCCAAATTGATAGGAAACAGATTCCGCCGTTTTTTGCGGGCTATCCATCTGCGCATGGCCGGGAATGAGCAATAGCGCTATAACGAACGCCGCAAAAGCCAAAGCCCCCAGAGCGATCTTGTGAGATCTGCTGGCTACTTCCTTGCGTAAAAGCCAGACGGCAAACCCCAGCGCAATAACGCCCATAAGGATCATCAGCGCCCCGATCGGCCCGGCCTGCTGCGTCAAGACCCATCCCAGCCAGGCGGCGGAAGCAAACATCGGAAATGCGAGCAACTGGCGGAAATTCTCCATCCAGGCACCGGGACGCGGTAGTGATTTTTGCAAGGCGGGTACAATGGACAACATAAGATAGGGAAGCGCAAGCCCCAGTCCGAGAGAAAGGAATACCGCTATGGCTACAATGGCGGGTTGCACCAACGCATATCCCAGCGCCGTCGCCATAAAGGGTGCTGTACACGGTGTGGCGACCAGCGTAGCCA
>CAZBNG010000003.1:0-72646 GCA_964493095.1 uncultured Pseudobdellovibrionaceae bacterium | reverse complement strand
AACGACCGGGTCCTCTCCATGTTCTACTCCGTCATCGATATTGTCCTGTTCTTTAGCTTCTTCAAAACTGCCAAGAGCCAGCACGTAATCGCGCGCCTTGGTTACTTCTTCATCAGGGTTTTTCTGGTGACGGTTATGATGATCACGCAATCTTCTTTTGTAACGGCGCATCTGTTTGGCGGCCTTTTCCGCGGCTGTGTCGAACGCTCCATAAGGGTCTCCTGCGAGGGCATCGGTGACAACCAGGATATTTTTACCAATAGTAACTGAAATGTGAGCCTTAAACTGCCCGTGACCGTGCCCTTCCTTGGAGAAAGTGATCGTGGCACCGGTGGTGTTGTTGAGGTACTTTTGATCAAGATCGGTTATTTTTTCCTGAACGTGCTCGCGCAGAGCCGTTCCCACGTCAATTTGTTTGCCTTGAACAGTGAGTTCCATGCTGCTTTCCTTCAATTTAGTGATGATATATTTACTATTTTAGCAGGTTTTTGGTTCCCAGTTCAAGCTATCCCTGCCTTGCCTGATGGTCCGCATTAACCTTGGTTTGCTTTCTGTTTGCGGCGCTGTACGGAAGAGCCGATATGCATGGCTTCCCGGTATTTGGCTACGGTGCGCCGCGCCAGATCGACCCCTTCCTCTTTTAAAATTTGTACGATTTTATCATCGGAAAGGATTTTTTTCGGGTTTTCGGCATCAATCAGTGCTTTTATGCGGGCCTTGATCGACTCGGCGGAATGGGTGGTGCCGTCTTCGCTGACCAGGGCGGTGGAGAAGAAATATTTCAGCTCGAAAATACCGCGCGGCGTGCCGATATATTTGTTAGTGGTAACTCGGCTGACCGTGCTTTCATGCATTTCTATCTCTTCGGCGATGTCTTTGAGCGTCAGAGGCTTAAGAAATTCAATGCCATAATTGAAAAAGGCGTCCTGTTGTTCGACAATTTCGGCGGCAACTTTAAGTACTGTCTGCGCCCGCTGGTCGAGCGCCTTGATCAACCAGTTGGCAGCGTTTATCTGGGTGGAGATATATTCCTTATCCTGTTTGGTTTTCGCACCGCTGGAAACCTGCGTGTAATATTGCTGATTTACAAGGACGCGGGGCAGGGTATCGCTGTTCAGCTCTACCCGCCATCCGCCGCCGACATTTTTAGGCAGGCGCTTCATCAGAACGTCGGGAATTGCGGTTTGCACGACCAAATGGTCAAATTCTGCGGCTGGTTTGGGGTTGAGCGATTTTATTTCCCCGATCATGTCGGCGAGATACGTGCTGTTTACGCCGCATTTCTGGCACAGGCCTTTCAGGTCATGATTACCCAGCATATCAAGGTTATCAAGCAGGATCTGCATTGGCTCATCTAACTGGCCGCGTTCTTCCAGTTGCAGGGCAAGGCATTCGGCAAGGTCCCCGGCGCATATACCTGTGGGATCAAATTCTTTCATGATCGTGAGCAGGTGTTCGATGCGTTCCACGGAACATCCCAGTTTTTCAGAAAGCTTTTCGTGATCGGCGCGGATATATCCGGCCTCGTCAATCTGATCGATCAAAAGGCCGCCAATCATGCGGTCGCGCGGATCGTTACATTGCATGAAAAGCTGTTCCGTCAGGTGCTCGCGCAGCGTTTTTTCGCTGGCCATGCGATTTTCAAAGGAATCTTCCATGTTTTCGAATTTGGAATTTCCGCCGGCCCCGACCGTTGCCATTGAGGAACCGGCATCGAAGTCTGCTGGCTCACTATCCGGTGTCTGGAAAGCTTCGGCGATATTGTCGGCGGTTTCTGAAGTTTCTTCCTTGTGGCTTTCTTCGCCTTCCCCGCCTTGATCTTCCGGTGTTCTTTCGTCCTTTTCCAGTAGAGGGTTGTCGGCGAGTTGCTCCTCCACAAACTCGGCCAGCTCGATATTGTTAAGCTGCAACAACTTGATAGCCTGTTGCAGCTGCGGGGTCATGACCAGTTGCTGGCCCTGGCGTAAATCGAGGCTTTGTGAGAAATTTGGCGATTTGCTCATAAGTTAATTATACCATGCAGGCACGGCATTTGAAGCGCTTTTAAGGGTTTTATAGATTAAAGCCTGAAGCCTTCGCCCAGATAAACGCGGCGGACATCCTCGTTGCCAACAATATCCTCGGGCTGGCCTTCCATCAGGACTTTGCCGTCGTGCAGGATATAGGCGCGGTCGACAATCCCCAGGCAGTCGCGGACGTTGTGATCGGTGATCAGCACGCCAATTCCCCGTTCCTTTAGGTGTACGATCAGGTTGCGGATGTCCGAGACGGCGATCGGGTCGATCCCGGCCAGCGGCTCGTCCAGAAGAATAAAATCCGGACGGGCGGAGAGGGCGCGGGCTATCTCCACGCGGCGGCGCTCGCCGCCTGATAGTGCCAAGGCGGGCGTACGGCGCAGGTGTTCGATACTGAATTCCGCCAGCAGGTCTTCCAGCAGTATTTCCTGATCTTCGGAACTCAGCTCCTGTAACTCGATAACGGCGCGCAGATTTTCCTCGACATTCAGGCCGCGGAAAATCGATGATTCCTGCGGCAGATAACCGATTCCCAGTCGTGCACGGCGATACATGGGCAGGTTGGTGATGTCCTGTCCGTCCAGCAATATATAGCCGCCATCGGCATTGATCAGCCCGGTTGTGATATAAAAGCACGTGGTTTTGCCCGCGCCGTTGGGGCCGAGCAGCGCCACCGCCTCCCCGCGCTCTATGGACAGTGAAACGTCACGCAATACCGGGCGTTTTTTATATGCTTTGGAAAGATGCTGTACGCATAGCCCTTTGGGAACTTCCCTTATTCGCGGATTTTTTGTCAGCTTTAAAGTCATAGGATCTTTCAAACTCTTACTAGCTGCTTATCTTATATCAACCGCGGCTGTCAGTCCATACAGATACTAAGGGGCGCGCTATTGTTCGTCCGGTTGTTGTTCCGGCTTTTTTTGCGTTCCGGGATAAAATATCCCGCGTATACGTTCATTGCCGCTGTCACTGCCGAACATGCGGCTGATATTGGTATTCATATCCACCTGCGCCTTTTCACCCTCCAGCCTGTTAGGTCCGCGCTGGATAATAACATTCCCGGTAATTTCCGCCGTATTTGCTTCCCGGTGGAAAATGCCGTAATCGCCCGTAATAATTTCCTCGGGCGTGGTAATTATAACGCCGCCTTCGGCTTCGAGCGTCTCGATTTCGCGCTGACCGTCCGTACCGTTATGAAGCGTGGCCGTAATGGTATCGGCCTCCAGCGTGTCCGTTCCACCCTGCGGTTTCGGCTTGATCATTTTGGCGCGTCCGGTGGCAATGAGTTTGCCTTCCTTGGTCTGGTATTCAAAACTCTCTTTGGCGGTTACCGTCTGCGCTCCCGAGAGCAGCCGCAGGTTGTCGCCGGTCATGGTGGCAAGGCCGTCATCAATGTTGTAAACGGCGTGTTCGCCATAGGCTTTGTTTTCTCCGGATGTGAGAACAACACCGCCTTCCGCGGTTACCTGCCAGATATCTATTCCCTTACCTGCTCCTTCACGATAAGAAGCCGTGAGTGTGTCCGCGCTGATATTGGATGTACCCTGTCTGGCATTGGCATTGCCCTGTGCGATGAAAACATTCTCGTTTCTGTGCCATTCAAGTGTTTTATCTGCTGTAATCTCCAGGGGTACGCCTTTTCCTCCCTGTGCAAAAGCAGGCGTACAGAGCGTGAAAGAAAGCAACAATATCAGGATGTGTGAAGCATTTTTCATGATTATCTCAGCCTTTCCAGGTTCATATTGCCCGCGTCATACAGCACCATTAGCGCGGGGCCGGTGAAAACAAGATTTCCGCTTTGATTGTCTCCCTGCAACCCCTTGGCGTTCAGCGTGCCGGCGGGACCCTGTATGTAGACATCGACATCCGACATAGCAGTGGAATTTTTAAGGTCCACATATAGTTTTTCGGTTTCCATGCTGTAGCCCGTATCATGAAAAAGGCGCACATTTCCGTTAAGCAGCAGTTTTTGCGTCTCTTCTTTGTAAGCGCCCTGATTGGCCTTGATAGCAAGCCAGGCGCCGTCGTTAAGCAGGATGTCGCCTATAGGTTTTTCAAGGATCAGCATGCCTTCGTCATCTGTGCCCTGGACTGCACGCTCGGCGGTAATGGTGAAAGGCTGCTGTTTTTGATCCACACTTTCAAAACGAGGATTAACCAGTTCATTTTTCCCAATGGTTTGTTCCTGTTCTTCCTGTTGTCTGGCGGGCGCTGTAAAATCGTCGTTTTTGCTGGTCCATGCGAAAACCACGGCAATAATTGCAAGGGCAACCAACGGTAGGACCGTGCGCATAATCCGGATGAAACGCGAAGGTGCGTGGCTTCCTGAGCGTATTTGTGCAGAGCCGACGCGACCAAGCCTTGTCAGCCGCTCTTCTGCACTCGGTTCGGGCTTTTTTTCTTCGTCGTTCATTACAACCGGTTTGCCTTATCAGGCAATCCCCGCCTGCAGACAATCCTGCAAACGGATCATCCCTTTCAATTTTCCTTCATCCATCACGATAAGGCTGGTCAGGTAGCGGCCTTTCGTATGGGTCATGACCTCCATCGCTTCCACGGCCAGAGCGCCGGAATTGATTGTTTGCGGGTTTCTGGTCATGACTTCCGTTACGGATTTTTGCAAAAGATCGGCGGCCATATGGCGTTTCAGGTCACCATCGGTAATAATTCCCGCCAGGTTTCCCTCCCCGTTTTTCACAATAACCGAGCCAAGATTTTTGGAAGACAGAACCAGAATGGCTTCATCCATTTTCGCATTTTCGGCAACCAGCGGCAGGTCGTCATATTTCACCATGAGCTCGGAAACCCGCATCAGGCGCTGCCCCAGCTTTCCGCCGGGATGGAAGACCTTGTACTGCTCCTTGGTCAAACCCATGCGCTCAAGTAGTGCGACCGCCAGCGCATCGCCCAGCGCCAGCATCATGGTCGTTGAAGTGGTCGGCGCCATGCCGTTGGGGCAGGCTTCGGGGACAGGGGGAAGAATGAGGGCTATATCCGCATATTTGCCAAGAGTGCTTTCTTCCTTGCTGGTAATGGCAATGAGGGTGATTTTAAAGCGGCGCGTATAGTGAATAAGGTCGGTCAGCTCGGCATTCTCGCCTGAATTGGAGAGCATTAGCACCACGTCGTTTTCCGTGATCATGCCAAGATCGCCGTGGCTGGCTTCACCCGGATGCACGAAATAGGATGGTGTGCCGGTGGAGGCCGTGGTGGCGGCAATTTTCCGCGCCACATGTCCGCTCTTGCCAATCCCCGCCACGATCAGGCGGCCAGCATGGGAAGGTGCGTTTTTCATGGAATCAATTGCTTCGACCGCTGCGGAAAAACGGTCGTTGATGCCGTTAGAAAGCTGGGACAATGCCTCCGTCTCCAGGTCGAGCACCCGCCGCGCGATAGCAATATCGCTGTCTGTGCTCTGAGTTCTTGCGGTGCTGGTTTTCGCGTTCATGGGGTAGTTAATCCTAATGTTCGAAAATATCGATGTCCGGCCATCCCTCAAGGTCCAGATCTGCACGTACAGGCAGGAATTCAAAACATTTTTGTGCCAGTTCCCTGCGGCCGACCGCATCGAGCATCACATCCAGCTTTTCTTTAAGCTGGTGAAGGTAAAGCACGTCATTGGCGGCGTATTTAAGCTGGTCCCCGGAAAGCTGCGTGGCTCCCCAGTTTGAGGATTGCTGCTGTTTGTTCAGATCTATATCGAGCAGTTCGCGGCAAAGGTCGCGCAGGCCGTGCCTGTCGGTGTATGTACGCGCCAACTTGGAAGCTGTACGTGTACAATAAAGAGGCGTGCTTCCCACGCCGAGGTATTTTTTAATTACCGCCACATCAAAGCGTGCAAAGTGATAAATCTTTAGGATGTTTTGATTGGAAAGCAGGGCTTTCAGATTAGGTGCGTTGTAAGCGCCTTGCGTAAACTGCACGATATGCGCGCTGCCGTCTCCGGCAGAAAGCTGGATAACACAGAGACGGTCGCGCTGAGGGTTAAGGCCCATGGTTTCCGTATCAACGGCGACACTGGAGCCTAAATCGAGATTGTCAGGCAGATCGCCTTGGTGCAGTGTAATTGTCATCTTTTAATTTTTCTTTCATATCAATGAGATATGGGGTTTCAAAATAAATCCTCGCCAGATTTTCTCTTAAGAGGTTTTGGGCCGTAAAACATGCGGGCCGCAACACCTTTGTTTTTGAAATATGCCCTGAAAACAGCCATTTTCCAAAGGCTTATGTTTATCAGCTTTTATAGCTGGCTGTAAAGGGAATATAGCCCGTATTTCGCATTAACTCAAAGACTTGGCCGGGTTATAACTATATCACGATGGAATTTTAAAATGGTGCCCAGGAAAGGACTCGAACCTTCACTCCCTTGCGAGAACTAGCACCTGAAGCTAGCGCGTCTACCAATTCCGCCACCTGGGCACATAGTATCGCCGGGTGGCGATCACAAATGCAGGAAGATCAGTATATCAGTCGTGATGGATTGTCAAACGTCTCAAGAGGGGCAAAGCGATTTTCTTTATTTTGTGCTTTTCTTTTACATGGTTTTTGATGATCATATTTATAAGAAACCCTGATTTAACCAACTGTATCCTGAAATATGCAAAAAATCCTGGTTATTGATCATGATGAGACCGTAGCGGCATCTTTACGGAATATGCTGGAATCGCAGGGCCACAATGTCATTGTGGAGCCAATGAGCGATGAGACAGTCTTTGCTTTGCGGGGCAGGGATTTCGATATCCTGTTGTTAGGCCTTGAAGCCGGGCAGGATGTTCAGCAGTTGATTCGGGATATTCGCCGGAATGCCGGCCATTATATTTACGTCCAGCTTATGGGCGAAGATATGAGTGAAGAACAGGCGCTGCAGTTGGGGGCTAATAATTTCCTGCCCAAACCGGTTGATCAGGCCGCTTTAAATAAAAGTATTGAAGCCGCAATCCTGCTTCGCTCCTTGCTCCAGCGCATTGGCGATGACAAGGAAGATTTCCCCAGTGCGGGCGGAGTGATAGCCAAATCCGCATTTAACCAGCTTTTTCTTTCTGTCGCTGATTGTGCCAATCGTTACGGCGAACAGACCTACACCCTGTTTATATCCATTAACAATTATCGCGAGATTTTTGAGATGGACGGGGCCTATGCCGCCGATTACGCGGTAGCGATGCTTTCTCAGCAACTGGTGAAAATGCGCAGGCGCAGCGATATTATCGGCCAGACGGCCAAGTACGAATATGCGCTTCTTCTCCAGGGACCGCTTGCCGGGGTGCCCCCTGCCGACGCCGCCAAGGAGGCTGCGGAGCGTTTTACAAAAGCGCTTGCCGGGTGCGGCCATATTACCTCCTCGGGAGGCTATAGCGTGGAAATCACCGTTTCTCTGGTTGCGGTGCCTTCCGGGGTTAACCTGGTAAAAAACACATTCTCTCCCGGCACGTCGCGTATCGATCATCAGGAATAGGTTTTTTATCCCGTGGTAAAGCGGGTTTGTATACAATCTTGTGTTGTGAAAGGCTTGGCTAGCTTCTACAATTTATCTGCTGCTTTCCGGTATTTGCCGTTTTATTTCCTAGTGTTTTCCTGGTTCCGGTTCGATGGACAAGTTGCGCAGTTTTACCAATGCATTTCTAGCCATACTGGTGCTGATTAGTGTGGGAGCGAGTGTGCGGCCTGTTTTGGCAAATGAAGAGCTTTCCGTGATTCAGGCACAAAAGGAACTGGCAGCGCAGGAAGAGGGTTACCGTCTGGGGTCCGGCGATAAAGTCAAAATCGTTGTCTATGGAGAGGAAGAGCTTTCCGGGATATACAGCGTGTCTGGCGATGGTCTGATTTCCTTTCCACTGATCGGCGAAATCAAGGCAGCCGGGCTGGACCTTCCGGCATTACAATCTCTTATAAAATCGCGACTTAAAGACGGGTTCCTCGTTGCTCCCGACGTGGCGATGGAAATAGAATCTCACAGGCCGTTTTATATTCTGGGTGAGGTTAAACAGCCGGGCAGTTACGATTATGTCGCTAATATGAATATACTGGAGGCGGTGGCGATGGCAGGCGGTTTTACCTATCGCGCTGATCGAGAAAAAGCTGATGTTCTGCGTAAGCAAGACCGGGAACAGGGACGCAATGAAAAGGATATGCAGGCAGTTAAGATGGAAAGCCCGGCGCGGCCCGGAGATATTATTGTCGTGAGGGAGCGTTTTTTTTGAAGAATAAGGCCAAATCATGACGGAAACGGCTTCCTATACTCAAAATGCTCAGGGCTCGGTGAAATCTCGCCTTAATGGAATTAATGGTCAAGACGGCGGGCGCGTAGGAGAACCCGGCGATATGGATCTGCGCCATCTTTTTCTCATGCTGTGGCGGCGTAAGGTGATGGTGGCTGCTATTTTGCTTCTGGGGCTGTTTCTGGCGGCGGTGATCGTGAACCTTGTGCCGCCGCGCTACAGCGCCCGTGCATCCTTCCTGATCGAGGAGGATAAACCCTCGCAGGCACTGGGCGAGGATATGAAATCCCTTACCACGTTTTTTAATGCCGATAGCTCGATGATTCTTAGTGAGCTTGAGGTCGTCCGTTCCCGCTCACTGGCGCGGCTTGTTGTCGAGCGGCTGGATTTGCTTTCCGATCCTGAATTCAACCCGAACCTGCGCCAGATGGAAAGCGCCCAGAGTCTTTCGCACGAGCAGTCGTTTAAACGTTTGAATATCTATAAATCCGAGCTGAGTGCTCTTCCGGCCAATATCACCGAGACCGAAACGAACCTTGTGATCACCAATTTCCTTGAAAAACTGCGTGTGCGTTCCATCCCGGGGTCGCGGGTGATACAGGTGGAGTTTTCTTCTTACGATCCCGGCAAGGCCGCGTTGATCGCCAATGCGATTGCCGATATTTACATCGAGCAGCGGCTGGAGGAGAAATTCAGATCTTCCAAACGGCTGGCGGACTGGCTGGACAGCCGCCTTTCCACCCTGCGTAAACAGGTAAGGGAATCAGAAGCCGCCGTGCAGGAATACAAGGCGGCCCATAACCTTAGTGAAGGGACGAAAGATATTGTTTCGGCAGAGCAGGTCTCCCAGATCAATGCGCAGCTTGTACTGGCAAAGGTGCAAAAAGCGGAGGCCGAAGCACGGCTGGAGCAAGTCCGCAATATCGCCAGTAAACCGGGCGGTATTGAGGCGGCGGCGGAAGTGATTAATTCCAGCCTGATCCAGCGCCTAAAGCATGATAAATCAAGGCTTTTGGTGGAGATGTCCGACCTTTCCGCGCGCTACGGTCCGCGCCATCCCGAGATGATCAAGCGCCGTAAGGAACTTGCCGACCTGAACCAGAATATCCGCGATGAAATGGATAAAATCATCGACGGCATTGAAAACGAGCTTTCCGTGGCACATGCCCGCGTTTCATCGCTTGAAAAGAGCCTGAGTGAAATTGAAGGCGTTCAGCACGAGGAAAACGAGGCGATGATTAAGCTGCGTGAGTTGGTGCGGGAGGCGGAATCAAACCGCCTTCTTTATGACACTTTCCTTGCCACGTACAAGCGTTCCGACAAGCAGGAGGACCTGCAGGATGCGCAGGCCAAGGTCATTTCCTATGCCGTTATTCCCCAGTTCCCGTCTTTTCCCAACAAGATACTCGTGCTGAGCCTGAGCGCGCTGGTTTCCTTGTTTGTCGGGTTGGCGGTGTGCCTGTTGCTTGAGAAACTGGATAATAGTTTCCGCAGTGCCGGGCAGCTTGAATCTGCCCTCGGGTTTCCATGTTTCGCCCTTATCCCGCGCAGCAATCTGGCCAAGCCAAAAGACGTTGCCGATTATGTTCTTTCCAAGCCCTCCTCGGTGATCGCGGAATCCGTACGTACGCTGCGTACGGTTTTAAATTTGAGGGCGCAGAAAGATGCGCAAAAACCTAAGATCATTACCGTTACATCCTCGTTTCCGGGGGAGGGAAAAACGACGCTCTCAACATGGATGGCGCGCCTTGCCGCCAAGTCGGGGGAAAAGGTTATCCTGATTGACTGCGATTTACGCCGACCCAATGTACACAGGACGATCGGCATGCAAAACAAGGTCTCTCTTGTCGAATATCTGAGCGGAAAAAATACGCTGGAAGAGGTTGTGCAAAGGGACGATCCTTCCGGGCTTCATATTATTTACGGGCGCTCCGTTACCAACAGCGCGCTGGATCTTATAAGCTCGCGCCGCATGGAGCGGCTGGTTGAATCCCTTGGCGAGGCGTACGACCTGATTATTCTCGATTCACCAGCCTGCCTTGCCGTTTCAGACGCCAGGGTTTTATCCAGACTTTCCGATCATACGCTGTACGTTGTGGCATGGGACAAGACGCCACGTGAGGTGGTGGAGGGCGGGGTAAAGCAATTCCGCGATATGAACTGCGATTCCCTGTCTTTCGTGCTGACAGGTGTTGATGTGGAGCGCCATGTGAAATACGGTTACGGCGATACGGTTTACTATTACGGTCGCTACAAGGAATATTACGCCGACTGATATTCCGGCTTCCGGCGGGGCATTTGAGTGAAAAAGACAACCAGTTCGATACAGCCGCTGCGTCTTCTTATATTGCTGGGTTTTGTGGCCCTGTCTTTCGCTATCGGTTTGTACCTTTCCTTCATTAAGGATTATCAGCATCGGGCGCAGGTTAGCGCCGATCTTAGTCTGACGGCCTTGATTCGTTATAAGAATTCAGCTTCTTCTGAAAACGACACCGGTTATACACAAAGGGTTGCTTACGAAGCTCTGATGGATGCGCTGGCGCTGGCGCCTTACGAGCCTATCTTATGGATGCGTATGGCGGATGTGCTCTCTTTTCAGGAGGAAAAAACGCCGGGCGGAACGGAAGAAGCCAGGGCAATTGCGGCGCAGTTAAAGCCTGCGCTAGGGCAGGAGATAAACAGGAAACGCCAGATGATCAGGACGTTTAAAGCACTGGAAACCGGAAAGCGCATATTGCCGCAAGAGGTGTCGCCATGAGTTTCAGGGGATATACGGAGCATACAGGCTTGTTTTATCTGATTATTCTGCTGTTAGTTACGGCGCTTTATTTTGTTTTCTTTCCCGTTACGCCACAAGGGGTAGGCCTCCTGCTTTTGGGGTGGGGTTTTGCCGCCGCTCTGCGGCTTTTATGGCTTTATGAGGTTATCTGGTTTTTTCGCCGTCAGACGAATACACAGCGCCGGGAGGAATTGCCGCAGGAAATCCTTCGCAGCATGCAAGGCGTTTATTACAAGGATAACGGTTTTATGGCTCTGCGCGCGATAAACAGTCTGAGCTACATTCTGATTTTGATGGTTGTTGTTTACATGCTCTGGGGGGCGTATTTGTGTTTTACGCTTCCGGATTTCCCCGTTTTTACCGATTTGCAACATAATATCTCGGCGTTTTTTGAAAAGAGGGGGAACGGTTATCCGGGGTTCTTCACCATTGCTTTGCAGGATGTGTTCATGAACTGGGCCCAGATCATGATTGTTGGTGCCGCCTTTTGGCAGAGCATGAGTTTTTCTTACATACGCGAACAAAGGACGGTCATTGTGTGGGTTGGATTCGTGCTTTTTTGTTTATCACTGCTTTTTAACGCGGGAATTTTAACGCCTGTATTTTCCTTTCCGCTGGGACTTGATGATCTGAAAACAGGTTATGGCTGGGGCAGGCTGACGGTAATGCAAAATATTGGCGTGCTTCCCGAGGCACCATTTTCAAGTTTCGCCATGCGTATCGCCGGGCTGGGGTGGATAGGGGCGCTGCTGTTATATGGTGCCGGGCTCTGGACGGCGCTGGTTTTGCTGCGGGGATTGTTTCGTCGCACCGGTCAGAAGGAGTTTGTGTTCGTAGGTATATTAACACTGATAGCAATGGTTCTGTGCGATGTTTTCATAGAGTACAGCCTGTCTAAAATGGCGCTCTGGGTATGCGGCTGGGCAGTGGTTGCTTCCTGCTGGGTGGGCGCGGGCAGCAAGGGGTATCGGGAGCACAAAATGCGCTGGGGCATATAACTAGGAATAAATTCTTGACATTTCTATTTTTTGTGATAAGTTAGGGCCATCAACACCAGAAATCCGTCCGGATTTTGCCGCTTCCCGTGAAGCGGTTTTTTATTGTCTAAATCTAAAAAAGGAGAGTTTAAAAATGCCTACTATTTTGCCACAGGATTCCAATGATAACCCCATTCCGGCGCTGCGCCTGAAGGATGGCGGCGCCCATATGATAAGCGCCTCCGCGACTTCTGCGCGAAATTCGACGGCCTTTAATGCCGAAACCCGTGTGATCAGCATCTATGCCAGCGTGCCTGTATATATCGCCTTTGGCGATGCAACCGTCACGGCCACTTCTTCCGACCATTATTTCCCCGAAGGGATGTATTACGACTTTGCCATAGGCGGAGAGCAGGCCGCCCATAACACGCATGTAGCCGTGTTGCGCGCCTCTGTGGATGGCCCGGTTTATGTCTCTGAAAAAGAATAGGAATTACGCGGCGGAGCGGGATTTAAGAGCGGTGGTTATCGTGCCATCGTCAAGATAATCCAGCTCGCCGCCCACCGGCACGCCGTGCGCCAGATGGGTGATTTTAATCCCGAGCGGCGAAAGCCGGTCGCTGATGTAATGGGCTGTGGACTGGCCGTCTACGGTGGCGCTAAGCGCCAGTATAATTTCCTCCGGCTGTTCTTCGCGCGTACGGTTTACCAGACTGTTTATTTTAAGCTGGTCCGGTCCAATGCCGTCCAGCGCGGAGAGCAGGCCGCCCAGCACATGATAGCGCCCTTTGTATGCGCCTGTACGCTCGATCGCCCATAAGTCGCTGACCTGCGCTACGATACAGATTTTAGAGGTGTCGCGCCTGTCGTCGCGGCAAATCTGGCAGGGGTCGATCATATCCAGATTTCCGCAACGGCCGCATTCCCTGATTTCTTCGGCCGCCTGCTCGATAGCATGCGCAAGAGGACGCATGACGCTATCTCGTTTTGACAGCAGGTGCAGGGCGATACGCCGCGCCGAACGGCTGCCCAGGCCCGGCAGGGAGCTAAGCTGGCGAATCAGGTGGTCCAGTGGTCCGTTGGCTTGGCGGTTAGTCATTATATTTGATTTCTTTGCTTTCCGGATCGACATAGGCGAATAAACCGCCGGGGTGTTTGATTCCTGTTTTGAGATAAAAAAGCTCAATCTCCGTAATCATGCCCTGGCCGTCTACGACGCGCCACTTTTTAAGCTCCATAGGGTTTTCCTTGAAACCTAGCGTAAGGGAACCCGCATCGGGGTCGTCGGCCTGTACGAGAGTGATCTGGAGCAGGCCGCCGCCGCGCTTGACCTCGGTTATTTTCAGGTCCTCATCATGCAGGTCGATGTTCTTTTGCAGGAAGAAGTCCGCCAGCGTGCTGCCGATCGGCGCGTGGGTCTGCTCCTTGAGCTGTCCGTCATAGAAATAGATTAAAAACCCGTCCGCGACGATGAAATCCTTGATGGGTGGGTCGTATTCGAAGCGCAGCTTTCCCGGACGGTCGAGGTAAAAATTCCCGACCAGCTGCGTGCCGTCATTCGTGGTTTGCACAAAACGGGCTTTGGCCGTGTGCAGATTTTGCAGGTAATCCTGCGCCGCCTGTATATCGGTGGTTTTATTCGCGTATGCGGCGGATGGAAGCGTGAGCAGGGTCAGGCAAAACAAAAAGCGTAGAATGCGCAAAAGCGGTCTCCTTAAAACGTTATGGAGAAGAATGTAGAGTGCTTTTCATTGTTTTTCTAGACGTCACTGAAGTCGCGGACCAGAATTTCACGTTTTCCGGTGGGGGAAGCGGCGGAAATAATGCCCTGACGCTCCATCTCCTCGACTATGCGTGCAGCGCGGTTATAACCGATTTGCAGGTGACGCTGGATAAAGCTGGTGGAAACTTTGCCCTCACGCGCCACGATGGCCACGGCATGGTCGTAAAGCTCATCCACGCTGTTATCCCCGCCGCCTTCGCCAAACAGGGCGCCCATAACCTCGCTGCCGCCGAATTCCCCGCCTTCGGTAATATCTTCGAGATAGGCAGGGGAGCCTTGCGCCCGGAGGGAATCAGTAACCTTCTGTACGTCGCCATCCGATACAAAGGGGCCGTGTACGCGCGTGATACGTCCGCCCGGCGCCATATACAGCATATCGCCCATGCCCAGAAGCTGCTCGGCCCCGCCCTCGCCCAGAATAGTGCGGGAGTCGATTTTTGAGGTTACGGCGAAAGATATCCGCGTGGGGAAGTTAGCCTTGATCACGCCTGTGATAACGTCCACGGATGGGCGTTGCGTGGCCATGATCAGGTGTATGCCCGCAGCCCGCGCCATCTGGGCGAGGCGCTGGATAGCGTTTTCCACGTCCTTGCCGGCCACCAGCATCAGGTCGGCAAACTCGTCCACGACGATGACGATATAAGGCAGCTCACTCATATTCATCGGTTGTTCTTCATAGACCGGTTTGCCGGATTCGGGGTCGAAGCCTGTCTGTACCTGCCGGGAGAGGGTTTCGCCCTTTTTAAGCGCTTCGCGCATACGGGTATTGTACCCTTCGATATTGCGTACGCCCAGCTTGGACATGGCACGGTAGCGCTCTTCCATTTCATTGACCGCCCATTTAAGGGCAACGACCGCCTTGCCCGGTTCCGTCACCACGGGGGAAAGCAGGTGCGGAATGTCGTCATAGACGGAAAGCTCCAGCATTTTCGGATCGATCATGATAAAGCGGCACTGCTCCGGCGAAAGACGGAAAAGCAGGGACAGGATCATGGTGTTCACCGCCACGGATTTACCCGAGCCGGTTGTTCCCGCGACAAGCAGGTGAGGCATTTTCGCTAAATCGGCCATAATTGGCTGGCCGCTGATATCCTTACCCAAAATCAGTGGAAGCCTGGCATTGGACTTCTCGTACAGGCGGGATTCCAGCATTTCACGCATGTAAACGATCTGGCGGGTTTTGTTGGGCATTTCGATGCCGATGACGTTGCGGCCCGGCACTACGGCAATACGCACGGATACGGCGGACATGGAGCGCGCAATATCGTCGGAAAGCGAAATCACGCGGCTGGTCTTGGTTCCGGGAGCGGGTTCCAACTCGTACAGTGTGACCACGGGGCCGGGGTGAATGGAGACAATATCACCCTGAACATTAAAGTCACTTAGTACATTTTGCAGGAGCTGGGCGTTCTTGCGCAAAGAGTCTTCGCTGGGAACCTCGTCATGGTGATCGTCGGGAATATCCTGTAGCAGGGACAGGGAAGGCAATTCCCAGTCGCCGTCGGAGAGCTGAAAACGTTGTTGAGTGCTGTCTTTATGTTTAACAGATGCTTTTTGTGGTGCGACGATAGGAATGTGAGGCGCTGAATTGGCTAAAGTATCGGCCAATTCTGGAACCGTTGCCACCGGGGTCTTTCGTGTAAGCGGAGCAGGCTCAAGGCTTTCCCCTTCGCTTTCCTCTTCTTCAAAAACTTCCTCCTCATCGCGGGACGGCCATGAGAGTTCGGGCATTTTGAAAAGCTTGATGCTTTCGCCGCGATAGGACGGATCATTGTAGTGACTGATCCATCCGGCAAAGGCGCGGCTGAGATGGTAGGTGTTAAAAGCAAAGAAGAGTACGGTGTTTTTAAGCGTATGCAGGACAAACATGATTTCGGCAAAGCGTACACCGCAGGCAAAAAGCAGGGAGGCCGTACCGGTTAAGGCACCGACAGCTACAATCATCCCGCGCCCAACGGGCAGGTTAAACCGTGCCGCTGTTTCCGCGAGGTTTTCCAGCATCAGCGTTCCGGCGCTGGCACCAAGGAAAGGGTGGACAAGCCAGTCACCGGCGGGGATTTGCGCCATGGCAATGCAAAGCATCGGCGTGGCCGCCAGAAGAGCGATAACCCGCGCCCAGAAAGGACGCAGGGATTGGCGGTTAAAAATGCGCAGGCCCCAGACAATAAAGGTTACGGCAAGCGCAAAAGCCGCACCGCCGATCGTCTGTAAAAGCAGGTCGGCTGCCCAGGCACCTGGCTGCCCGGCCCAGTTGGACACATTTTCTTCCGCCGCCGTATTAAGGGACGGGTCGCCGTGGTGATAGCTGGCCAGTGACAGAAACAGGAAAAGACCGCCTACAAACATGATGCCTGCGGCAATATCGACAAGACGGCGCGCCAGAAATATCTGCAAACGTTCGGGAAGAACGCCGCCCCTGGATTTTGATCTCGATCGGTTATTAACGCTGCGCGCACGGGCCATTTGTATCAGTCACTCTTGAAGTTGCCGGGCAAGGAAGGGGTTTCCCTGAAAGGTTGAAGCGGCTTAATGATAACAAATATGGGCCGTGAAATACAAGAAAGGCTTACGTTTTTATGCCGGAAACCTTATTCCAGAACGCCTAGGGGGTTATCTTCCAGCAGGTCGGCGATCTGTGCGTAAACATTGGCGTTCTCTTCCATCTGGTCGGAAATCGCTTCATTTTTCTCTGCCAGTGTGCGGAAAAATGTCGCCGTATCCCGCAAAAGCCGTGCGGCAAGCTCCGCATGAGAAGAATCGTCAAGCATTCCCTGCGGATCCTGAGAGAGCATTGTCGCCATTTGTTTAAACACGGTAGCGTTCTCCGTCATCTGATCTTGCAGTGGAGGGTTTTGCTGGGCCAGATTCTCGAAAAAACCGGCGGCATCAACGAGTAATTTGGCGCCCAGTTCAGCATGTGTTGGCATAATAAACTCCTAACGTTAGGAAGACCCTAACATGATAAGGAGGTGGGCTAAAGCTCTATATTTTTTCTGGCTTTGGTCTTACGGAATTCATGCGCCGGGTATGCCCCCAGGAATTTCACGTCACGGGCGTAAAAACCAAGTTCTTCCAGCGCTCTCTGGAAACCGGGGCTTTCGTAGTGTCCTTCAACGTCGCAGAAAAAGTGGGCGGCTTGAAAATTCTCGTCTACATAGGATTCAAGCTTTGAAAGGCTCAGACCGTTAGTGGCAAAACCGCCCAGGCATTTATAAAGCGATGCGGGAATATGCCGTACGCCGAAAATAAGGCTGGTTATAATATCCTGATCCGGATTGAGATCGGGAATTTGCGGGTCGCGGGAAAGGATAAGGAAGCGCGTGGTGTTATGGTGGGCGTCCTGTACATCCTCCTGTAAAACGTCGAGTCCGTAAAGCTCGGCGGCCAGAAGCGAGGCAATCGCACCGTGCGCTTTATCGCCGCGCTGGGCGGTTTCCTCTGCGGCTCCGGCGGTATCGGCGTGGATATGGGCCTTAACCCCCAGTTTCTGAATGGTTTTACGGCACTGGGGAATCGCGTGCACATGGCTGTGTACATGCTTCAGGTCGCTGATTTTGGCACCTTTGACCCCTAAAAGGGCATGCTGAATTTTCTGGAAATGCTCGCCGATAATGAACAAATCGCCTGTGGGCATCAGGTGATGTACGTCGGCAACGCGCCCGGCGATGGTATTGTCAATAGGAATCATGGCCAGATCGGCCTTATCCTCGCGCACGGCGGTGAAAACATCTTCAAAAGAGGCGCATGGCACCGTCTCAAGGTCCGGGAAAACAGTCCTGCAGGCCAGGTCGGAATAGGCGCCGGGCATGCCCTGAAATGCGATATTTTTATATTTTTCAGCCATCTCTTTTTAATGTTCCGTTATTTTCGGTTGATCGACTATACGCATCCTGTATATGTATGTCGACAAAAGTAAGAAGATTGCTTACTTTAATAAAACAAAACCTTAACTAACCCAAATTTTGCGGATAATCCATGTCAAGTTTTGAGCTAAATAAAATATTTGCGGCCGTGCTTGTAGCCGGCATTGTTGCGATGCTTGCCGGCTTTGTTGCTGAAAAGGTCGTTCATCCTGAAGAATTGGAAAAAGACGCTGTCGAGATCGAGGGCTCTGCCATGGTTTCGGGCGGCGGTGAAATCAAAGCGCAGTTGCCGGAGCCGGCAATTCATTTAATCGCTTCCGCCGATATTGCGCGCGGCGCAAAGCTGACCAAGGCCTGTGCGGCATGTCACAGTTTCGAAAAGGGCGGTCCGATCAAGCAGGGTCCGAATTTGTGGGGCGTTGTAGGTTCGAATAAGGCGTCCAAGGCTGGTTTTTCTTACTCCACCGCGATGACGGAACATGGTGGAAAATGGAGCTATACGCAACTTAACCATTTCCTGTGGAAGCCCAAGAAATTCATTCCCGGCACCAAGATGACGTTCGTAGGTCTCAAATCTCCTGAGGATCGTGCGGCGGTCATTGCGTGGCTCAGAACCAACAGTGACAATCCGCCGCCCTTGCCGACCGAGGCAGAAATTAAGGCGGAACAGGCCGAACTTGCGCCTCCTGAAGCGGAACAGGCAGAAGGGGAAGTTGCGCAGGAGCAATAATAGGCCTTTAGATAATGGACTATAGGACTTAAAAAAACGCGGGGAAATTCCCGCGTTTTTTATGGGTTTTCGCTGATTTTATGGGTTTTGCGGTGATCAGGTGCGGCTTCTTCAGACTTTTTGTTCCCAGCCGCCTTGCGGGGTCTGCTGCCAGTAGGTTACTTCGTGCCCGGCTTCCTTGTAGGTTTTCCAGCGCTCGCGGGCTGCTTTTATGGCGGCTTCATTTCGGCCATCAAGCATTTCGCAGCACAGGGCAAAGCTCTCTATTTCCTGCGGGGTTTCTCCGCCTGCTACGATCAGGACATCCGCCCCGGCGGGGTTGTCGTTCCCGGGGGTCAGGAAGATTGGCTGGAGGTCTTTGTAGCCGTCTTTTGCTGTGCCGTGAGGCAGGAAGCTGCCCGGGTTGGAGGTCCACAGGTGCTCGCTTAAATCCTGCGCCGTGCGTTCATCTGCGGTTTTAACAAGGATTTTATGGCCTTGCTCATAGGCTTTAGTGATCAGGGCGGGAAGCGCCTGCGTCATCGTTTGCGTTTGCAGGTGGTAAAAACGTATCGCGGTCATAGGCGTCCTTTTTCCGGTTCGGTGAGGGGCGGGTAAATATGCCGCTTTCCTTTATAATCCTGTACGCTGTATTTTCCTTCGGCAAGCTGTTCTATGTAACAGGGCGTGAGCGGTACTTTTCCCGCGCCACCGGGGATATCGAGCATATAACGGGGCTGGCACAGGCCGGAGATTCGGCCTTGAAGCCGGCGCATAATCGCCTGCCCCTCCTCGATGCTCAGGCGGAAATGGGCGGTGCCAGGCGCAAGATCGGGATGATGCAGGTAATAGGGTTTTACGCGCAGGCTCAGGAGTTTTTTATAAAGATCCGCGAGAGTGTCCGCGTTATCGTTGACGCCCTTCAGCAGAACGGATTGCGAGAGAAGGACGCATCCGGCGCGATGAAGTTTTGCAAAGGATTCCTCGACTTCCGGGGTTATTTCCTGTGCATGATTGACATGCAGCGCCATGTAAACGGGTTTTGTGCGGGTAAGGGCGGCGCAAAGGTCATCGGTAACACGTACGGCGTCGGCTACAGGTACGCGTGTGTGTATGCGCAGGATTTTAACGTGGTCGATGGCCTCAAGGGAATCCAGAAGGGCGCCGAGGCGTTTTGCGGAAAATATAAGCGGATCGCCGCCGGTCAGGATAACTTCAAAAATCTCCTCATGGGCGCGGATATAATCCAGCGCGGATTCGATTTCGGCGGCGCTCAGAATATCCTGCCCCGGTCCGACCATTTCCCTGCGGAAACAGTAACGGCAGTAGACGGCACAGACATGGGCGATTTTAAACAGCGCGCGGTCGGGGTAGCGGTGAACGATTCCCTTTACCGGACTATGTGCTTTATCGCCTATCGGGTCGGGATGTTCGTCGTTGCTGATCTCCAGCTCCTCCAGTTGCGGTATGTATTGCCGCGCCACGGGGTCGGTATTCACATCGCCCTTAATCGTGCTTTTTATCTGGTTGGTCACCCGGAAGGCGTAGCGCTCGTAAAGCTCTTCTTCCGGGCTTTTTTGACGCAGCCTACTCATAGTGATCCGATATCAGCCGATCCAGTACGCGTACACCAAATCCGGTTCCGAATTTGGGCACGGTAGGCTGGTCGCTTTTACGCCACGCTGTTCCGGCAATATCCATATGTGCCCAAGGCGTGTTATGCTCGATAAAATGCTCAAGGAAACCCGCAGCGGTGCACGCCCCGGCATAGCGGCCGCTCTTGCCGAGGTTCTGAAGGTCGGCGGTCGGGCTTTCCATGTCCTTTTTCCAGACTTCATCCAGTGGCATGCGCCAGAGCTTTTCCCCGGTAGCGGCGGAAGCGCCTTCCATTTGCCGCCAGAGCTTGTTGTCGTTTACGAAAGTGCCGCAATATTCATGGCCCAGCGCGACCATTACCGCCCCGGTGAGGGTGGCGAGGTCGATAATCGCCTGTGGCTTGTATGTGCGCTGTACGTAAGTCAGGGCATCGGCCAGTACAAGACGGCCTTCGGCATCGGTATTGAGTACTTCGATCGTCTTTCCGGAGAGGGAAGTGAGAATATCCGCGGGTCTGTAGGACTTACCCGAAGGCATGTTTTCAACCAGTCCGACAATTCCCACCACATGGGCGGAAGATTTACGCAAAGCCAGCGCCTGCATGGTTCCGGCCACTGCGGCAGCGCCGCCCATATCCATTTTCATTTCTTCCATGCCAGCGCCCGGCTTGATGGAGATGCCGCCCGTATCGAAAGTAACACCCTTCCCCACGAGCGCCAGTGGGGCATCTTTGGCCTTTTTGCCCTTCCAGCGCATAATCACGAGGCGCGGCGGGTTGTCGGAGCCCTGCGCTACGGCAAGCAGGGCGCCCATTCCGAGTTTTTGCATCTTCTTTTCATCAAGAACATCAACTTCAACGCCAAGAGGTTTCAGGGTTTTAGCCAAGACATTCGCAAAATAAACCGGGGTGAGCGTATTGGGCGGCTCATTTACGAGATCGCGGGCGGTAAAAACGCCCTCGGCAATTTTTGACTGTACGTCAAAAATTTTTGACGTTTTCGCATCAGCGACGATTTCAACACTGCACAGGCTGGGTGTGTCCTCGCCCTTTTTGGTTTTGTATTTCTCAAACGTATAGGCGCGCAGTTTGAGGCCGAGCACCAGATGGGCATTAATTTCTGCCGTGTTTGAAACTTTTGTGCTTTTTTCGCTTTCCAGCAGCAGGGTTACCTTTTCCGCACCCGCCGCGTTCAGGGCAACCAGCAGTTTCCCTCCTGCGGTTTCGGCCTTTAGGGGTTCGAGAGCCCGTGCATGCCCCAGACCGAGGCAGATAATGCGCCCATAACTGTCTTTCCCCGGCGGGGTGAGTGTGAGTGTTTCCCCCACTTTTCCGGAAAATTTTTTGCTTCCCGAAATAGCGTGTTTTATATAACCATCCAGCTTGCTGTCGAGCTCGGCCGCATCCCCCTTGAGTTTGCCGTCATAGACGGTAATAACAACGGTATCGTTTCTGGTAGAGGGTTTCTTGGTAAAGGAGAATTTAAGACTCATGATTGCTTCCAAAGATTGTTATGATGACGTCTATCCACTATAAGACATTCGGATGCTTTGAGAAGACAGGACTTAAAATAAATCTTTAAATATGCGCGTTTTCGATTTTTACCTTTTCCGGAATTTGCTTGTTGCAGTCGTTTTTATCTCGGTGGTGCTTGCGGCTGTGATTGTCCTGACCCAATCGTTACAGTTTCTGGAGCTGGTGATTAATTCCGGCGCTTCGACTTCGTCTTTCTGGCTTTTGACTTTTCTGGCTTTGCCGCGATTTTTTGAGATTATCCTGCCGCTCGCCCTCATGGCGGGTACGTTGTTTGTCTATAATAAAATGATTGCCGATTCCGAACTGGTGGTTATTCGCTCGATCGGCTATTCCCCGATGGCGCTGGCCAGGCCAGCCTTAATTCTTGCGCTGATCGCCACGATTTTCCTGTGGGCGACGACCATGTGGGTCGCCCCGACGACAGTAACCGAAATGCAGAAAATGCGTCAGGTTATCAAGTCGAAATTCTCCAGCCTGATTTTTCGCGACGGTGTTTTCAATTCTCTGGGCAGCGGCCTTACCGTTTATATACGGGAGCGTACAAATGACGGAGAGCTGCACGGGCTGATGATTCATGACCGGCGGGAGAGCGTCGAGCTGCCTTCCACGATTCTTGCGCGGCGCGGGGTGATCGTATCCAATGACGGCGGGCACCAGGTCTTGGTTTATGACGGTTCGCGGCAGGAGTTCGATCCCCAGACGAAGGCGCTTCGCCGCCTGAATTTTGAGCGTTACACTATAGATCTGCCCGACAGCAGTCCTGTGCGTACGCGCTGGCGTGAGCCTAACGAACGGACTATTTTCGAGCTTTTGAATCCCGATACGAATGATGCCCGTGATGCTGAGAACACACGGGAGTTCAGGGTGGAAATCCATAAGCGGATTGTCTCCCCCCTTTTAGCCGGTTCTTATACGCTTGTCGCGCTTTGCGCCCTGTTGCTGGGGCCTGTCAGTCGTAAAGGGCAGTGGAAGCGCATTACATCAGCCGTGATTGTTGTGGTGGTTCTTCAGGGATTCTTTCTCGCAACCTCAAATATTGCCCGGCATCATGACGGGGGGCTTGTTCTAATGTATGTTCTGATCGTGCTGCCCGTCATATTGGGACTGTTTCTTCTTAGCGGTCCGGGCGTTGCCCTGAGACGGCGCCTGCTTTACGGAAAGGGCGGACGATGAAAATTACCGCTACCCTGAACCGCTACCTGGCTCGGAACTATATTATTAATTTCCTGCTGCTTTTATGCGCACTGTTGGCGATTATTTACCTTTTTGACACGGTAGAGCTAATTCGCCGGGCCAGTAAACGGGACGACATCCCGCTGGGACTTGTTTTGCATATGGGGGTTTTGAAGTTGCCGGAAGTAGGGCAATTGCTTTTCCCTTTTGCCGTATTGTTCAGCGCGATGTTTACGTTCTGGCAGTTTACAAGGCGTTATGAGTTGATTGTCGTGCGGGCGGCGGGTTTTTCCGTTTGGCAGTTTCTGGCACCGATTGTTGTTGTATCGATTTTCATCGGTCTGCTGCAGATGATGGTTATTAACCCGGTGGGTTCGCTTTTTATTGCCAAGTTCGAAGAACTGGAACGCATATATCTGAGTCGCCAGGAAAGCCAGATTGCCGTGTTCAGGGAAGGTTTATGGCTTCGTCAGAGCACTTCTGCGGAAGAAAGCGGCGAAAAAGAGGGGTATGTAATTATGCACGCGCCCAAGATTGAGCAACGGTCGTGGGTTCTTAAGGAAGCAAGCGTGCTTTATTTTGACAAGGACGATAAGTTTTACCAGCGCCTTGATGCAGAAAGCGCGACCCTTGAACATGGCCGATGGCTTTTTGAAAATGTTAACGTCTACCGCGAAGGACAAAAGCCTTTTGTTAAACAGGAGCTTACTTTGCCTACCGCCTTGACGATCGAGGATATAGAGGAGAGTTTTGCATCGCCGGAAAGCATGTCGTTCTGGTTTTTACCCAGTTATATCAAGACGCTGGAACAGACCGGATTCGATGCCAAACGCTTGCGGGTTCACTATCAGAGTTTGCTGGCGCAGCCGCTGATGTTTGCGGCAATGGTTTTGCTCGCGGCAACGGTGTCGTTACGCCCGCCGCGTTTTCGCGGGACCATGGTTTTGCTTGCCGCCGGTATTTTTATCGGGTTTGTTGTCTTTTTCCTCTCCAGTTTCCTGCAGGCTTTGGGGTCTTCCGGTCAAATTCCCGTAATTTTAGCCGCCTGGGCACCGGCCCTGATCTGTTTCCTGCTGGGGCTGAGCGTTATCATGAACCTTGAGGATGGTTAGAATTACAGCCATACGGGACAGCGGACGCTATTTGAACAATAAAACCAGTAAGTTACTTTTGGAAAAAAAGGTTAAAATTCATTGCCCCTCTTGACCTGAGGCCCAATATATAACATTTATAGTGTTGCGAAATAACGTTAGGAAACAGAGCGCTTATCATGGTTAACAGAAAATACGGCCTTACGATGCTGGTTATCGTGGTTTGCGCGGCCCTTTCCATGACGTCGTGCTCCAGCACTACTCAGGATGCTCTGGTTGCCGGGAATGTCACCTTTCAGGACCCTATTGAAGACACAAACAGGGCTATTTTTGCTTTTAACGAGGTCGTCGATAAAGCCGTTATCCATCCCGTCGTAAAAGGGTATCGTGCCGTTGTTCCCGATCCCGCCAGACAGGGAGTGCGTAACTTTCTTAGGAACCTCAGAAGTCCCGTGCGTTTTGCAAACCAGCTGCTGCAGGGGGATATTGATGGTGCCGGAAACGAGCTGTTCCGGGTTGTCGTAAATACTTTTGTCGGGTTGGGCGGTCTTTTTGACGTCGCCGAGTCTGAAGGGTTTAAATATGAGCCTGAGGACTTCGGGCAGACGCTGGCCGTTTGGGGCGTCGGACATGGCCCCTATGTTGTCTTGCCTATTTTGGGCCCTTCTTCGGTACGCGATTATGCCGGTTATGCCGTTGACGCCTATGCGGACCCGGTACGCTGGTACCTGTTTAACCATGATGACGAAAATATCTATTACGCCAAGGTTGGCGCGGATTACCTGGATTTGCGTGAATCCCTGATGGATGTGCTTCAGGATCTGGAAAGAAGCTCTATCGATTATTACGCGGCAGTGCGCAGTACGTATTTCCAAAATCGCGAGGCTTTGATAAAAGACAAAGATGCGGAGGCCCTGACCTCTCCGGATATTCCTGATTACGACGATTTTTAGGAAGCCGGATATTTAGTTTTCCCGCTATTTAATGGAGCATTTATTTTGTTAAAACGTAATCATATCGTTTCGGTTTTGTGTGTGTCTGTAATGCTTTGCCTGGGTGGCAATGCCGCATATGCATCTGGCAGTCACGGCTTACCGTTGGTGCCGGTTTCCGAAAGTCTGGCCGTGAATGCCGGAGGAGCGGATGTGGCGCGCGGCGCTGAAAATTTCATAAGCTCCCTGGCCCAGAGAGCGATTGATTTCCTGTCTGATCAAAAACTGGATCAGGATGCCCGCCGGAAAGAGTTCCGCGATCTCCTGCAGGATAATTTCGACATGAAAACGATCGGGCGTTTTTCGCTGGGCCGTTACTGGCGCGATGCCACAAAAGCGCAGCAGCAGGAATATCTAAAGCTGTTTGAAGAAATGATTGTTGATGTTTATGCGGCCCGTTTCAGCGATTATAAAGGACAAAAATTTGAGGTGCGGGGATCACGGACCGACAGCAATACGGATACCGTTGTCACGTCTTATATTAAAAGTGAGACAGATCCTGAAGTAGAGGTTCAGTGGCGCGTTCGTTATAAAGACAAGCGTTACATGGTTGTGGATGTGATCGTCGAAGGCGTAAGCATGGCGGTAACGCAGCGCTCGGATTTCGCATCGGTAATCCAGCGTGGCGGCGGTGATGTGCAGGTATTGCTGGCGCATTTACGCAGCGAGAATTAACCTTCGGATATTTCAGACCTAGAAAAGGCTGTCCGCGCCGATGGTCATATCGCCGGCCAGACGTTGCAGCGTAAAGCCAAGCCTTTGCGTTCCCCCGTAGGTTTTGCTTGTTATTTTTGAAGCGGGGTCTCCGGCGCTTTCCTGGAATGTTCCTATGCCAAATCCCATCCAGCGCAGGATTTTATTGGGAATTTGATCGATTAGTTTGAAACAGGCCAATCCCATCATATAGCAGATGATCACATACATGGCGGTGAAGAAGAACTGATCGACCGAGTTGCGGTAAAATTCTATATTTGTCAGATTTGACGCTGCTCCGGCAGAGTTATCAAAACCTCCGACATTTTCGGTTACCAGGTCAAATACGTCATTAAGCGTCGACACGAGAGCGGCAAAAATCGAAATGCTTGCCAATAGACCGAAAAGGATCAGGATCGGCCTTACAAAAATTTCAAAAATGAGGAAATAGCCGTTGCTGCCGCTTTGCCCGGGCAAACCTTCGCCGTCAATCTTTATATGCCCAAGAGCCCATAAAGGAATGCCGACCATGGCTTCAAAGATGCTTTTTACCCAGCCGCTGACGGCAAAGAAAAAATAAACAAACGGCAGAGCAGGCAGAACGTAAAACAAAGTAAAGCCAAGGGCCAGAGTGCTCATAACAAGTGTTTTGAATACGCCGGAGGCATTTTTACCGATTATGCCGAAGAACGGATCAATAAGGCCGCCCATGCCTCCTCCTACAGCGCCGGCGAAAGAAAACATGGCGTTTCTGATCGTAGCTTCCATCATCCCTTTGCCCAGCGCACTGAGTTGCGCCAGCGGGTGGACGTTGGTGTTGTTGCGCATATCAAATATGCCGCTCGTTCCAAAAATAGCGTTTATCGTGTCGCTGAAGGCGTTGCTTGTCACTTTTGACTTGCTGCCCTGGGCCCCCAGATCGAGCCATATCCTGTAAGCGACATTAAGCGTGGCGGCCATTTGTCCGTCTTTTTCGCGTTTGAATTCAATAGCCTGTCCGTCGCCCAGCGTAGGTTCAAACCTGGTTAGGGCAGAGGGGTTGGTGTCGTATTTTTGCCTCATTTCGGCCGTGTATTCCATGACATAGGGATATCTGCCGGGGTGAGGAAAATTAAATATAGCGGTCGCTACCGCGCCGTTCATTTGCGCAATCCGGTTGTACCATATGGCGGCTCCGGCCCAGCCTTTGGCTTTTAGTTCCGGGGGAACGCTCCATTTACCGTCTTCTATCTGCCGTTCTATCGCCTTTGATATTTCGCGAGAGGAAGTGTCGTTAACATAGTTTTTATATTGCTCTACGAATTTTTTGTCCGGTTTGGCCGAACAAGTGGTGTCCGGGCTGCCCGCTCCTATCTGGCGGTTTACACAATCGGCAGACAGGGAGAAATCCGGGTTTGCCCACAGGTGTTGCAAGATGGAGAAATAGTTTTTCTGGATGATGCGGGACCCGGCTTCCGTGACATCGTTAATCGTGATATCAATTTCCCCGCAAAGCGGGTTTACCGAACCGGTATAGCGGGCATAACGCTCTTCATCTTTTACGCCGAAGCGCAGCAGGATATTGCCGTGATTGGAAAAAATATCCGCCGCCTCATAGTTGGTTTCTATAAGTTTTATGGAGGTACCCTGGCTCAGGGCGTAAAGCTCTTCATCGGACAGGCTGGAAGTACTGTTCAGCGTACTGATTTCCGCGCCGGGTTCAGAAAGTATGTTCTTTTTGACATCGTCCTTGAAGGCGCTGGATTGCATCTTTTTCGTCACTAGTTCCTGATAGTTAGGATCTTTGGCCATATTTTCGGCTGTGGGGGGAGTGCCGCCGTAAAGCTCCTGTTGCGCTTCCTGCTCCACTTTCTTTTTCGATTTATCATATGCCTTGGCATATGCCCCGCTTTCAACCTGAAACATGTTACGTACAATATAGGCGTCGATTTTATTGCCGTAGGCCAGGTTTTCTGCGGCTTGACAGGTTTTGGCAAGGTACATGAACTGTAAAAGGTTGCTGGTTTCAGGGAATTGGGGTCTGGCAATCAGGTCCTGCGCATCGCCAAGGTAAGTTCCTGTCAGCACGTTGTTAAAATGAAGCCATCCGTTAGTCGCGAAGTTTGACCCATACCGGGCGGCGTAAAGCGTTATAAGCTGGCCGCCATTCAGACCTTCGTTTTTGTCGCCCGTGTTGAGCGGGGTCAGCAGCGCGAAAAAAAGAATAAGGCGCGGGACGACCCAGGTTTTATTGAACCGTTTTCCAAAAGGCGTTCCCGATGCGCTGGTCTCTGCGGCAATTGTGACGACGAAATAAAGGATAATAATAACGGCAACATAAAAAATGCCGTAAGAATAAAAAGAAAACAAAGTATGAAGAGCTTTATGGAGCGGATAAGGATAAGCCCCCGTTGCCTGGGTCATGGTATTACCGCGATAATCCACACACGGCGTCATTTTTGATATACAGGAATCAAAGATACCCTCTGTCCCGAAAACGCGGTCCAGAATGATAAAGGCGATATCATTATCGGGAGCAATTTCCGTGTTTTGAAACCAGTTTGCCCAGGAACTTGCTTCCCCGCTGCTCGCGGCTAAAACAGGCTGGCTGAAGAACGCCACCGCAAAAAGGATGACTTGCAGCGTCAAAATAACCAAACCGGTCAGGACCGTGAAAAAAATAATGATCTGGTCGATGTTCTTGCGGGAAAAAACAAGGTTTTCAGCGGCCTGCGCGATAACCTGCCGAATTCCGAAACGTCCGAAATTCTGGGGCTGCAGATAGGGATGGGAAGGAGGGAGCAGTCTAAGATTGCCGTAAATCTGCGCAATTAAAAAAGCGATGTTGGCAAAGCCGGAGCCGAAAAGACTGAAGAGCCGGGGTAAAACCTCCGGAAGCAGTGCGTATCTGAAAATTTGGCCCTTGGTAATGGTCATCAGTAATGTTGCCTTTGGAGATTATCCCCCGTTCGTTTTTATTTGTTTCCTAAGCTGCCGACGCCTTTCAGGAGGCTGTTCAAGCCACCACCTACGGCACCTACGGCTTGCTGTGAGCCTTGTTGTGACAAACTCATAACCTGCTCCGTCGGGTCTTCGCTAAGCTCGCTGAAGGTCTGGCTGGCATTGCCCATCCAGCGCAGGATTTTGTTGGGGATCTGGTCTATAAGCTTGAAGGAGGCCGTGCCCATCATATAGACGATGATGGCGTATAAAACCGTATAGAAAAATTCATCAACGGGGCCGCGGTAAAATTCAATATCTGTCGGTCCTACATTCTGATTTTCGGCGTTGACGTCAAACCCGCCGATATTGGCGGTCACAAGGTTCATGGTTTCGTTGAGCGTTTCAACCAGAGCAGAATAAATAACAATGCTTGCCAAAAGGCCGAAGACCACCAGAATAGGTCTCAGAAAAATCTCCAGTATGAAATAATATCCGCTTTCGGCGGCTTTTCCCGGCAGGCCTTCGCCGTCAATCCTTATATGTGCCAGGGCCCATAAAGGCGCGCCCAGCATGGCCTCGAAAATACCTTTCACCCATGTCGAAACGGCAAAGAAGAAGTAAATAAACGGCAGGAAGGGCACAACATAAAACAGAACAAAGCCTATGGTTAGCCCCATCATGGCAACGGTTACGAAGAAGCTGGAGGCGTTGTTTCCCAGTTGCCCGATAAACCCGTCGAAAATAGCGCCAACAGCGCCACCGAAAGCGGCGACGCCGACATTGCGGATAGAGCTTTCGATCAGAGAGCGCCCGATTCCAACCAGTCCGGCAAGCGGATGGACATCGGGATTGTTACGCAGGCTGTATAATCCTTCCGTACCGAACAACATGTTAACGGTGTTGATGAATATGTTTCCGGTCGGTTTTACATGGGACGATGTGCCGGTATTTTCCTGCCAATATTTATAGGCGACATAAAGTGCGCCGGCTTTTTCGGCGTGTTTATCTATAGTTCCGTTTTTCATTTCGGGATTGAAAATATCAGACGGTGAAGTTTCGGGCTCTTCCAGTTTTCTTTTCTCTCTCACATATTCCATCGCATAGGGATACAGAGCCGGCGACGGGACATTGAGGGTCGCAGAGGTGACGGCACCATTTAATTCCGCAATCTTGTTATACCAGATGCCGGCGCCCGCCCAGCCTTTGGCTTTCAAGGTGGGAGACACATTGAAAGCCCCGGAGTTGATCTGTTCTTCAATGGCGCCTTTATTCGACCCCACGATTCCCGAAAGGCCTGTGGATCCGGGATCGTTTAATGCCGCCCGTATATCCTTGGAATAAAATTCCTGCATGGCCACGGCGAATTCCGGTGAGGGCTTAAAACTTTCTGCGCGCCTTCCTTTAAGGTTTTTATATAATTCTTCGTCAAAACTTGCGCATTTTGGAAGGATCGTGCAAGCCGTTATTTTTGCGAAATCCGGATAGGTTGGTACAACAGGGCCGCTGCGGAACCATATTTCCCGCCAGACAAACCAGTAATAGCGCTGAAGGACCTCTACCCCGCTTTTCTGGCCGTTTTCGCTAAGGAAAGGCTGTTGCAAATTAAAAACAAGATCACCGCAAAACGGTTTTACAAACCCTTCATACCTTCCGTATTCTTTTTTATCCCTCACACCAAACCTTACTTTTACCTGTGTGGCGCCGTTGGCGAATTTTATCATTTCTTCATAAGTCGGATTTGAAGAGGATGTGATTTCAAGGAAATTGATTTTTTCAAGCGGTCCTGTCACTAGGTATGGCTTGATATCGCGGCTGTCGTCTTCCGTGGAGCCAATTTTTTCGGCCCATTTACAAGTTTGTGCCACATGCATAAATTGCAAAAATGTGCCGATTTCAGGGATGTTCGGCGTTGAAACCAGGCGCTGGTTGCCGCCCAGATAATTTTCGTTAAGCGCCTCGTTAAACAATATCCAGCCGTTTGTCGCGAAAGCCGATCCGAACTTGGCGGCGTATAAAACGATGTATTGAGAGGCGTTCAGGCCGTATCCCAGCGGAACGAGCAACCCAAAGGCGGCCACGATACGAAGCGGCGCCCATACTTTGTTAAAGCGCTTGCCGAAAGCCGTGCCGGTTTGCGCGGTTTCAGCAACGACCGTAATGAGGAAGTAGCCCGCTATAAAGGTGGCAACCACCAGAAGACCGGTGCTGTATATATGGAACATTTGATGCAGACCGACATGAATGGGAAACGGAAAAACATGCGTGGGGAATATCCAGTCCTGTCCCTGAGGACGTATTATGTCGTTGCCGAAAGAATCTTTACAGGCCTCTGTCGTTGCTATGCAGGAATTAAACATGTCGGGAATGCCGAACACCATATCCAGAAGAATATGCGCGATATCCTGACTGGGTTGGCGGGTGACGAAGAATCCTTCAAAACTGTCCGGTATCGCAGCCATTACAGGTTGTGACACTAACGAAACACCGAGCACAACCAGTTGAAGAAATATCATTACGAATCCGATCATAATGGTGCAAAACAGGATAATCTGGTCGATATTTTTCATGCTGATAACCAGATTATTGGCAGCTGCGGCTATAACGTGACGTACACCGAAATGTCCTATATTGGATTCAAACGTATAAGGGTGGTTGCGGGGCAGGAGCCTTACGGCCTGATAAACAAGGGCCAGAAAATAAGGAATAAACTGAAATCCCGAGAACATCAGGGTGCGCAGGCGGGGCGTGATCTCCGGGAGGAGAACATATTTGAAAGCCTGCATGCGTGTTATTCCAAAAAGCATCATCCTCTAGGCCCTCTTTCGCCAAGAATCCTTTTTCCCAACATACTGGGTGTAACGCCGTCTGCTTTTACAGCTTCTCCCGCTACCTGACCCATGCCCCGGAAGGCATCCGTAGTTGCCTGAACAGCCTGACGGCCGATCGTAATACCGCCAATTGCCGCATAGCGCTGGAGTCCCTGCAGCGGATCCTCTTTGTTGATGTCGCCGAAGGCGGAGACGCCCGCCCCGGCCCAGCGCAGCAGGTTGTCCGGAATCTGGTTGATCAGTTTAAATGAAGACGTCGCCATCAGGTATACGACCAGCGTGTAGACAAGCGTATAGAAGAATTTATCTATCTTGTTGCGATCAAACTTTATGATATCTCCAAGCTGGACAGTTGCATTTGCCTGATATCCCGGAGAAGCCGATACGGCGAGATCCCATATGGCGTTAAGGACCCGTACCTGCGCACTGAAAATAACCGTGGCGGCGATAAGGGCGATCACGGTCAAAATGGGCCGCAGGAAAATTTCCAAAATCAGGAAATAACCGTCTTTTGCAGCTTCTCCCGGTAACCCTTCGCCGTCAAGCCGCAGGTGGGCCAGCGCCCAGAGCGGTACGCCGACCATCGCTTCAAAAATGGCTTTAATCCATTCACCCACGGCAAAGAAGAAATACAGGAATGGCAGAAACGGCAGAATATAAAACAGGATGACGCCTGCCGTCAGGCCGATGAAAGCGACCTGTTGTAAAAGGCTGCTCATACCGTTTGCCAGCTGGCCAATGCCGCCCGTGCCTTTAAACACGCTTATTGCACCGCCCGCAAAGGCGCTGACGGAAGCACCCATAATGTTCATAATGGAACTTTCAACAAGTCCTTTACCGATCACTGTCAATTGCGCAAGCGGGTGAATAAAAGCGTTTTCTTCGCGGATACTGAAAATACCCGCTGTGCCTAGCAACAGGTTAATGCCGCGCATAAGGATGTTGGCACTATTTTCCTGTTTTTTATCTCCTGAATTACGTATGCCCTTGTTCCAGAATTCGTACACGTCGTTAAGGGCCGTGGCGATTTCAAGGCCGTCCTCTCTGCTGGGAATGGAAGTTGGCTTTGGCCCGCTGGTGATGGGGGCAAACTGACTAAGGCCGCCTGCATCCTGGTTTGTTCTGCGGCTGAACGCGGCAACCTCCCGCATAACCTTAGGGTAGCTTATAAGACGGGGTGTGGCCATGACGGCGCTGACGAAAGCGCCGTTTAATTGGGCGATTTTGTTGTACCAGACCCCCGCGCCTCCCCATCCGAGGTCAAGCACATCCTGTGAAATTTCTATGTCGGCATTTTCCGTGTATTTTGCCCATGCCGTTGTGAGATCCTTTTTGAAATTAGCCGTGTACTGATCGATAACATTTTGTTTCCAATCCTCTTTGGGAAGTCCCTCCTTTGTTTCGCAGGGGGCTTTTTCATGAATGCTGGGTATTTTGCAGTCAACGATATGAGGATTATTGCATGCTTTCCTGCAGGCAAGGTCGCCATTAACGTCCCGGTGACCAGCGCTTACACTAGGCTCTGGCGCAAGTACAATTTCCATGAATCTTGCTGCGAAATCCTGAAATTCGGGGTTGGTAAACCACATCTCTTTAATATATTCAAAGTATTTGTTCAGGATATAATCCGCTCCGCCGACTTCATCCCCTTTTCCCTTATTGGCGATGTCCACAACAGGAATACGTATTTCCCCGCAGGTATTTTCGACGTCTCCCGGTTCGTCATCAAAGGCGAAGGTGCTTTGGCGTCCGAAGCGGATCGTGATATCGCCGTTGTTAAAGAAATCCACGGCCTGGACATGCGTTGTGGAGGGGGAAAGTTTCAGGAATTCATCCTGATTTTTCTGGCCGGGGACGGGCGTTTTAACCAGAAAAGCTTCCACAAGTTCATAAGGCCCCGCAGAATAGCTGCTTTCCAGCCCTCCGCCTGTAAGCGAGGAAGCATATTTTTTATCGGTGGCATAAGCGCAGGAGTGAATGAGTGACATCATTTCGGTGAGAATTGATGCGTCAGCGGGTTTGGGCATGCCTATAAGGCTGTCATATTCGCCTAGAGGGTTGTTGCGGCTGCCGTTAAACAGGGGGTGTTGTTTAATGGCGTTGTTATAGGCAAGCCAGGTATTCGTGGCAAATCCCGAGCCCATTTTAGCGGCATAGAAAGTGATATACTGGGCCGTATTAAAGCCGTAATTGAGCGGCAGAAGCAGGCCGATGGCCGTAATTAGGCGGATGGGCACCCAGATATTCTGGAATCTCTGTCCGAAGGGTGAGCCTGTCGTCGCCGTTTCGGCGGTAACTACGACTACGAAATACAGGAAAATCAAAACGCCGACGATAAGCAGCCCCATCGTATAAAACTCGAACAGGGAATGCAGCGCCGTATGCATGGGGTAGGGGATGTCGGCCTGGGCCTTGCTGCATAGTTTTCCAGTACAGAAGAAATCCGGCACGCCGAACACCTTGTCCAGCATGACAAAGGCGATATCGTTGGTAGGCTTGGCCGTAACGAAAATAGACCCGCTTTCTGAACCTGCCGCGCTTTGCGCGTTAGCCGGGGTTAGGATAAAACCGGCAATCAGCAGGACAAATTGCATCAGCAGCAGGACGCTGCCGCATAATAGTGCAAAGAAAACAATGATTTGATCGATGTTTTCTTTTTTGATCACCAAATGATTGGCGGCTGCGGCTATAACGTGGCGCAGGCCGTAATTGCCTATATTCCGGGGTTGCAGATAGGGGTGATTACGCGGCAAAAGGCGCACCATAGCGTAGATTTCCGCCATCAGGTAAGCAATCATGCCAAAGCCTGAAGCGAACAGCTTTCGCGCCCGCGGAATAATCCCGGGCATAACGGCGTATGATATGATTTTTTTAGCGTGCGTTGTGTGCAAAGGACTGACTCACCACGTTAATATTACCCCAATAAGTAATTATCTACAATTTTAACTAATTTTGTCTTAATTTTTCCGTATTTCCCCTTCAGGCGTGCATGTGCCGCATTCTCGCCATAAGTATAGCGAAAATTTGTTAAGATATTGTTATGAAAGGATTTCCCTGTTGGCTAACCCGCCTTGCGCAGGGGTTTGTATTTGATGCGGTGAGGCTGGTCGGCGTCCATTCCCATGCGGCGTTTATAATCAGCCTCATAGTCCTGATAGTTGCCTTCGAACCACTCCACGTGTGAATCGCCTTCAAACGCCAGAATATGGGTGCAAAGGCGGTCCAGGAACCAGCGGTCGTGGGAGATGATAACGGCGCAGCCGGGGAAGCGTTCGATGGCTTCTTCCAGTGCGGCAAGCGTTTCGGTATCAAGGTCGTTTGTCGGTTCGTCCAGAAGGATGACGTTGGCTTCCTGCTTAAGCATTTTGGCAAGGTGTACGCGATTGCGCTGGCCACCGGACAGGTCCTTAACCAGTTGTTGTTGATCACCTTTTCGGAAATTGAAGGCGGAGACGTACGCCCGGCTTTGCATCTCTATTTTGCCGAGTTTGATGATGTCTGTGCCGCCGGAAATTTCCTCCCACACGGTTTTATTGCCATCGAGGGAGTCGCGGCTTTGATCGACATAGCCGAGTTTAACGGTGTCGCCAACGTTAAAGGTTCCGCTGTCGGGTTTTTCCTGCCCGGTGATCATTTTAAACAGGGTTGATTTACCCGCCCCATTCGGCCCGATAACCCCGACAATACCGCCGGGCGGAAGTTTGAAAGACAGGTTTTCGATCAGCAGATGATCGCCAAAGCCCTTGGATACGTTTTTGGCTTCGATAACCTGATCACCCAGACGGGGCGGCGAAGGAATAACAATCTGGGCGTTACGTTTATCGAGTTTCTCGGATTCAGCCAGAAGATCTTCATACGCGCTGATACGGGCCTTGGATTTTGAACGCCGGGCGGAGGGGCTTTGTCCCATCCACTCGCGTTCACGGGACAGAGTCTTCTGACGGGTGTCCTCTTCGCGGGCTTCCTGCTCGAGACGTTTTTGTTTTGCCTCGAGATAGGCGGAATAATTGCCTTCGTATGGAATGGCACGGCCGCGGTCGATCTCTAAAATCCAGCCGGTGACGTTATCAAGGAAATAACGGTCGTGGGTGACCATTACCACTGTGCCTTTATAGTCACCGAGAAAGCGCTGGAGCCATGCCACGCTTTCGGCGTCGAGGTGGTTTGTCGGTTCGTCAAGCAGCAGCAGGTCGGGCTTTTCCAGCAGTAACTTGCAAAGTGCGACGCGGCGGCGTTCGCCGCCGGAAAGGTTTGTGATAGCGGCGTCACCCGGCGGGCAGCGCAGGGCGTCCATGGCAATTTCAATGGTGCGTTCCAGCTCCCATCCATCGTGGTTGTCGAGGAAATCCTGAAGCTCCGCCATTTCGCTACCCAGCTTGTCAAAGTCAGCGTCGGGCTCGGCCATCTGCATGCCGATTTCGTTAAAGCGGTCGAGCTTTGTTTTAATATCCGCCAGCCCTTCCATGACGTTTTCGGCCACGGTTTTGTTTTCATCCAGCTTTGGTTCCTGTTCGAGGTAGCCAACGCGCGCGCCATCGGCAGCCCATGCCTCGCCTGTATAATCCTTGTCCACACCGCCCATGATTTTCAGAAGGGTTGATTTACCCGCGCCGTTGGGGCCCAGTACGCCGATTTTCGCACCCGGCAGAAAGGAAAGTGTAACGTTTTCGAGGATTTTTTTATTGTCGTAGGCTTTCGACAAACCGTTCATCACGTAAACATATTGGTAAGATGCCATGGAATTTCCTTGCAAATAATACGATTTTGCGCCGTTTATAACATAGTTGCGGGCATATACAAATAATCAATTTCCGGCTTGTCTGCCCCGACCAGTCGGTCTAAAATCGGGGCATGAACACGCCTGCTAAAGCCAAAATCAAACTCCTGAAAAAAGCCGAAGATATGCTGTGGAAGCGCGGCTATGACGGTACATCCGTTAACGATCTCGTGCGCGCAGCCGGCGTCAGCAAAGGTGCGTTTTTCCATCATTTTCCAAGCAAGCAGGCCCTGATTTCGCACATTATCGATTCCTATGCGCGGCAGGAATTACTTAAGCCCCTGCAGTACCATCTTTCCCGCGCGCGTACACCGAAACATGCCCTGTTGAACTGGATACAGGAGCGATACCGCAATTACGAAAGCACCGATTTCAAGCGGGGATGTTTGCTCGGAAATTTCGCACTGGAGCTTTCCGACAAAGACGAAGAGGTACGCGAGCAGCTTAAACAGGTTTTTCTGGAGTGGGAAAACCTGATTACCAGCGCTCTGAAACCTCTGGCGGCGGAAGGGAAAATCGATCTCGAGCCGCGCCAGATCGCCCGCATGATTATTGCACAATGGCAGGGTGCGACCATGATGGCCAAAGTTCATAAGGATAAGAACAGGGCAGGTCGAGAGTTTATGGCGCTGGGCCAGATGATCGAGCGGATGATCAGGGATTAGTTGTGGGCGCGAAGGGATTAATCAAAGGCGAAGACGGTCTTATGCGGTGCTGGTGGCACGGCAACGATCCGGAATACAGGCGTTACCATGACGAGGAATGGGGGCGTCCGGTTACCGACGATATTCGCCTGTTTGAAAAAATGTCGCTGGAAGGATTTCAGGCGGGCCTTTCATGGCTGACTATCCTGCGTAAACGGGAGAATTTCCGCCGAGCCTTCGCTGGTTTTGATTTTAAAAAAATTGCGCGGTTTGGCGAAAAGGATGTGCAGAAGCTTTTGCAAGATGAAGGCATCATCCGCCATCGCGGCAAGATTGAAGCTGTGATTAACAATGCGGGGAAATTGCCTGAGCTGATTTCCGTTCACGGTTCTTTTTCTGTTTACCTGTGGGGGTTTGCGCCGGGTAAATCCTCTAAACGCCACGGCTCTAGCGATATTCCGGGCCGGACGCCGGAATCCGAGGCGCTTTCCAAAGACCTTAAAAAACGCGGGTTCAAGTTTGTCGGGCCGACGACGATGTATGCCCTGATGCAGGCGATGGGTATGGTGAACGATCATCTGAAAGGATGTTTTTGCCATAGCGAAGTCGAGGAACTTCGCAAACATTTGCCGCGTTACTGATATATTTGCCAAAACCCAGGGATGCCGCTATCCTTTGGTAAGAAATTTCGCGTGAAGGAAAGCCATGACCGACGATAAAACATCCATTGATTCCATGGCGGATGCGAGCCGCTATCGCTCCCGGTTTTCCGGTCACGGCAGGGCGCTGGGCGCGGCCGGGTACCGAGAGAAAAGCGACGATCCTGAGAATTGTGAATTTCTGGAAATGCCCGGCCAAAGCATCGCCGTAACTCCCGGTCCGGAGGGGTTCAAAAGCATTCTTCTGGGCGTGGAGTGGCATAACGTCAAGCTTCAGAAAAAGGGATTGTTCGGCCGTTTTTTAGGAAAGATGGTTAAACAGGGCGTCGATCTCGATCTGGGTTGTCTGTACGAATTGCAGGATGGAACACGCGGCGCCATTCAGGCGTTTGGCGAAAAGTTCGGCCATTATAAAAGGCCGCCTTATATCGCTCTTTCGGGCGACCAGCGTACGGGTGATCACGATGGGTATGATGAATTTATCGCGATCAACGGTGAGAAATGGAGCGAGATCAAACGCATCCTGATTTATATTTATATCTATGATGGTGCGCCAAGCTGGAGCGAGGTCAAGCCGCAGGTCGTGGTAGACGTGCCGGGTGAGGACGATCTGATCGTGACCCTGCATGCCCATAATGATGCTTTGCCAATATGCGCGGTGGGCGGGCTGGAAAACGTGCGCGGCGGTATTAAGCTGACAAATTATACAGAGTATTTTCCCGGCCATATTGAAATGGATCGTGCGTTCGGTTTTGGCCTCGATTGGGGAGATGGGAAAAAGTAGGGTGAGCTGGCCACTGGCGTTTTTTTGAAAAACCAGTAGACTGGCGCCTGAACCTGATTCACAATCACAAAAGTAAAAATCATGCATTTCCTGACAGTCGATACGCCCCTCCTTGCCGTTGCCGCCATGGTGGCGGGTTTTGTACTTCTTATAAAAGGCGGAAACTGGACGGTCGACTCTGCCGTTTTTCTTGCGAAAAAATTCGGCGTTTCCTCCCTGATTGTTGGATTTACAATCGTGGCTTTTGGCACGTCTCTTCCCGAGCTTCTGGTTTCGGTGATGGCTAATCTCGACGGTTCGCCGGGAATTGCGATCGGTAATGTCTTGGGGTCCAATATTGCCAATGTTTTGATGGTTCTGGGGGCTACCGCTGTTTTTGCGCCTCTTGTCGTATCTTCTCCCGGGATTTTTAAAGACCTGATTATGATGATCGTGGCTACGGCTATTTTGATGGTTCTTATGCTTTCCGGCGAAATAAGCCGTATGGCAGGAATTGGTATGGTCGCACTTTTGGCCGGGTACGTGTTTCTGCAGTACAGAATGGCCATCAAAGGCGAAATTGAAACCGAAGACGACACAAATGTTCCGGATTTTAAAAACAAGGTCATGCCGTATGCAATGTTGGCTCTCGGGCTTGTCAGCGTATCGCTGGGCGCGGATTTTCTCGTAAAAGGCGCTAAATTCAGTGCCGCCTATATCGGCGTTCCTGATGCGGTTATCGCTTTAAGCGTTATTGCGCTGGGTACATCACTTCCCGAGCTTTCAACCTGCATAATTTCCGTGCGTAAGGGACACAGCGATATGGCCCTGGGCAATATTATCGGGTCGAACGTATTCAATATTCTTGTGATTATGGGCATAACCTCTATCGTTAAGCCGATAGCATCCGGCTCCTTTGCCGCGCAGCTGGTTGATTTTGATATATGGGTGACGGTAGCGGTCAGTTTCCTGCTGATGCTGATTTTACTGGCTTTCAGGAAGATTGCCCGTCCCGTGGGGGTCATGTTTATCCTCGGATATGTTGTCTATAATGTCTATATATATGCCATTTATATGGGCGCATGAGGGCCGGAAGTCTGATAGAATGACTTTGAACCGATGTGCTGTGAAGGGTTTTAGCAATGTCAGATGATTTTTTTGATACCAGGTTTGAAGGCAAGGAAGTAGAACTGGCCGACAATATCGTCGGGCCGGGGGATGATATTGACATCACCGCCAAAGATCCGACCATGACCTCTGTTGTTATCGGAGTAGGATGGGATCTGAACGCCTATACCAGCGGTAACGATATGGATCTGGACGCCAGTTGCTTTTTGCTCGATAAAAACGGCATGACGAAAGAGGATGAGCATTTCGTCTTCTACAATAATCTTCAGGCTTTCGGCGGTGCCGTAACCCATAATGGCGATAACCGCACAGGCGCAGGCGACGGCGACGATGAGACCATTTCCATTGATCTCACCGGCGTATCTTTTGATATCGTGCGTATTTCCTTTGTGATTTCAATTTACCAGGCATATGAGCGTGAACAGAATCTGGGTATGGTGAAAAACGCCTTTATACGGCTGGTAAATGCCGCCAATTCCCACGAGATTTTGCGTTATAAGTTGGCCGAACAGCTTGCGGATCATGAGGAAACGGCAGTGGTTGTGGCGCATTTGGACCGGGAAGGGCCAAAATGGCATTTCCGCCCGCAGATGGAATTTTTTGAAAAGGGGCTGGGGGAAATCGCCACTAATGCGGGCGTTATCGTCCAGCACGGGGAATAACCCGTTTATTTTGCTACATGCCGCGTTTATTCATTCCGAGCAGGTTTTCCGGCCTGATTTTCGGAGATTTACGTCCGATCTTGCCTTTTTTACCGCCGCCCCAGAAATCATCGTCTTGCAGGTGTTTTTCGATCAGCGCGTCTATATCGGGGAGCTCTCCTGCCTGAAGCGCGGCGATGCAGGCGGTGAAGAACTCGCATCCCTTGCCTTCCCAGTCATGGATTTCATTCACGTAGCTTTGTCCTTTAACAGTCAGGTAATGGGGCGTCCACTGGTTGTCGATTACGGGATGAGCGCGCATCAGCATGATTTGCTCACGTCCCCCTGCGCCTGTGCCGCCCTCTTCCTCTTCGTCGTCTTTCAAAAACTGGATTTCCGCTTCCAGATCATCGCCCCCCGGACCCATACGCACCTCGGCGCTGCAGGTGGTTTTCTTTTCCTCGTCGTAATGAAACCAGGGCGCAGTTTCGTATGGGGATAGAGCATGGTCTACCCCCAGTTTTTCCGACAATTCTTTTAAAGAAATGCGCATAAAAGCTATTTTAGCAGAATTTCCGCGCGCGGGAATAGCCTTCTCGTACTGTATTTAAAACAGGCTTTCCTGTGTTCCGGTACGTTTTTGGGTTTTGCCGATGACGGCTTCCACGCGCCGATCGTCTTTGAACTGCAACTGCACGTTCTGGCCGTCTTTCGTTTCTCCGGCGTTGGTAAGCGGGGTGCCGTGTTCATCCCGTACCACGACATAGCCGCGATCAAGGATGTTTTTAAAGGAATAAGCCTCCAGCATGCGCCCGTAATATTCGATTTTCTGGGCTGGGTCTTTTGTAATTTTGGGTGCGGCAGCCATGAGTTGTTCGCCCCAGCGTCTCAGCAGGGTGTCGGCCCGCTCTAGGATTGCGGAGGGATGACGTAGACGCGCGCCGAGCTGCAGGGCACGGGTATGGCGCGCTGTAAGATAGTTTGAATATGCCGAGGTTAGTTTATGTCCGGCATAATCGATCTGCTGTGCTTTGATATCCAGAAGACGGGAGGGGTCTCCCAGACGCGCGGCGAGGGATTCCAGCTTATGGCGGGAATCACCCAGCATGCGGCTCATGGCGCCAACCAGCCGTCCTTCATTATCCAGAACTTGCGCGCGAAGCTGGCTGCGGATGGGAACGGCCATTTCCGCTGCCCCGGTTGGTGTGGGGGCACGCAAATCCGCCGCGTAATCGCACAACGTGGTATCCGTTTCATGCCCCACGGCGGAGATTGTCGGGATTGTGCTGGCCGCGACGGCGCGCACTACGCTTTCCTCGTTAAACGGCATCAGGTCTTCGAGCGAACCGCCCCCGCGTGCGATAATCAGCACATCGGGGCGCGGCAGGCCGTGCTCGTGGATAGTTTGAAACCCTTCGATGGCTTTTGTTACCTGCGCGGCGGCCCCTTCACCCTGTACAAGCACGGGCCAGAGTATCACATCGCGCGGAAAACGATCGGCAAGGCGGTGCAGGATGTCACGGATCACCGCGCCGGTCGGAGAGGTCACAACGCCGATGGTTTGGGGCAGGAACGGAAGTTTGCGCTTTCTCTCGGGCGCGAACAGTCCTTCCGAGGCAAGTTTTTTCCGGCGCTCTTCCAGCATTTTTAAAAGAGCGCCCTCACCGGCCAGTTCCATTGATTCAATGATCAACTGGTAGTTCGAGCGGGCCGGGTAGGAGGAGATTTTTCCCGTGCACACAACCTCCAGTCCTTCTTCCGGCCTGATGGAAAGGCGGCTCATCGTGCCTTTCCAGCACACCGCATCAATAACCGCCTGATCATCCTTCAGCGAGGAGTACATATGTCCCGAGGCGGCGATGGAGACGCGGGAAAGCTCGCCGCGCACGCGGACATGGCCGTAATTTTCCTCCAGCGTTCTTTTCAGGGAAAAGGCGAGGTCCGATACGCTAAATTCGGGGACATTGCTTTTGATTGCATCTGTTTCCAGCATGAATTCATGATATGATGGCGGGCATGAAAAAGACAACCGCCAATATCCTCTCCTCCTATTTATACAGGGACGAAACCGCATGTGTGAACGCGCTTTTGGAAAGTCTGCCGTGGAGTTCGTCTTTTTCACGGAGGGTGGGGAGCGATGCTGCGGCGCTGGTCAAAAAAATCAGGAGCGCCAAGCGTAAGCTCGGCGAACTTGAATCCTTCCTGCAGCAGTATGCGCTGAACACCGATGAGGGAATTGCCCTGATGTGCCTTGCCGAGGCGCTATTGCGCATTCCCGATAGTGCGACGCGCGACGCGCTGATCCGCGACAAGGTGGAAGCGGCTAACTGGCTGAAAGCGGCGGGCGGTTCCAAAGACTGGCTGGTCAAGGCTTCGGGCATAGGGCTTCTGCTTACCCGCAAAACGCTGGAAAGCGTGGCGGCAAGGCTGGGTGAGCCTGTTATCCGCGAGGCGATGGTTGCCGCGATGCGCATACTGGGCCAGAATTTCGTGCTGGGCCGGGACATAGATGAGGCTTTTGCAAACGCGGCTGCTTTTGAAGATAAGGGCTATCGCCTGTCGTACGATATGCTGGGTGAGGGCGCGCGTACCGCCGCTGATGCGCAGGCCTATTTTAATTCTTATTACCATGCGATCAGCTATATCGGCAAAAACGCGCATAGAACGCCGGAGATGCGGGCCGGGATTTCGGTGAAATTATCGGCGTTGCACCCACGTTATGAATTTGCGCAAAGCGATACCATGCTGCCGGAAATGATCGGGCGTATTAAAGAGCTGGCTGCGCATGCGCGGGACCAGGATGTTGCCATGACGGTGGATGCGGAGGAATCCGAACGCCTTGAGATATCCCTGAAGATCATTGAATCCGTGCTGACGGATAGCGCATTTAAAGACTGGGAAGGCTTCGGCATGGCGGTGCAGGCTTACCAGAAGCGTTGTCACCCGTTGATCCGGCATATGCAGGCGCGTTGCAAATCTTCGCGCCGCCGGATGCAGATGCGTCTTGTGAAGGGCGCTTACTGGGACAGAGAAATCAAATACGCCCAGCTTTCCGGGTTTTCTGACTACCCGGTTTTTACCCGCAAGGTAAATACCGATCTTTCTTATCTTGCCTGTGCGCACGCGATGTTTGAAAGCAGGGATTATATTTACCCGATGCTTGCCACGCATAACGCCTACACTGTATCGGCCATTCTGGCGATGGCGAAGGAAGCGGCGGCGGATTTTGAGTTTCAGCGCCTGCACGGCATGGGTGAAACGCTTTACGATTATATTTTAACGGAAAGCAGGGCGCGGGTGAGTATCTATGCTCCCGTCGGGCCGCATAAGGATTTGCTGGCGTATCTTGTGCGCCGCTTGCTCGAAAACGGTGCGAACAGTTCGTTCGTGAATCAACTGCTCGATGAATGCGTTCCGGTAGAGAAACTGGCGCGCGATCCTGTGGCTACCGTACGGGTAGCAGGGTCAAAACGCCATCCGAAAATTCCCCTGCCGCGCGATATCTACAGGCCGGATCGCCTCAACTCGAAAGGTATTGACCTGAACGATGCCCCGGCGGTGGAGCGTTTGCTGCAGGAAATGGACAGGTTTAAAATGCCTGATGCTCCGGCGGTGGCTACAGTACGCGATATAGAGACAGCATTTAGCACGGCGGATAATGCGTTTGAAGAATGGAGCGCTGCGCCAGCAGAATACCGGGCTGCTGCGCTGGAGAAGTTTGCCGATTTGCTTGAGGATAATACACCTCAGCTTATGGCGCTGTGCGTGCAGGAAGCGGGCAAGACCATTCCGGACGCTTTGGCCGAGGTACGTGAGGCAGTGGATTTTTGCCGTTATTATGCTGCGCGCGGGCGCAGCAATTTTGTGTCCGAAGGTGTTTTCATGCAGGGCGCAACGGGGGAAAGCAACCGCCTGTATCTTGAGCCGCGCGGCATATTTGTATGCATTAGCCCGTGGAATTTCCCGCTGGCGATTTTTACCGGGCAGGTTACCGCCGCCCTAATGGCGGGTAATTGCGTGATTGCTAAACCGGCGGAACAAACCCCGCGCATTGCCCTGAAGGCCTTAGAGCTTATGCACAAAGCCGGGATTCCCAAAGGTGCGGTGCAGGTGCTTGTGGGGGATGGAAAAGTCGGCGCGAGAATAGTCGCGCATTCGAAGGTGGCGGGCGTGGCCTTTACCGGCTCCACCATGGCGGCACAACACATTCACCGGGCGCTGGCGAAAAAGGATGGTCCCATTGTGCCTTTGATTGCCGAGACGGGCGGGCAAAACGCGATGATCGTTGATTCCTCCTCCTTGCCTGAACAGGTGGTGGATGATGTGATTGCTTCCGCTTTCGGCTCCGCGGGCCAGCGCTGTTCCGCGCTGCGTGTTTTATACCTTCAAGATGACACGGCGGATAAAATTCTAGAGATGCTTAAAGGGGCGATGGCGGAGCTGCGCATCGGCGATCCTGCACTGCTCTCCACGGATGTAGGTCCGGTGATTGATAAGGCGGCTTTGAGCGCCTTGCAGAAACATCGCAAGGAGCTAAGCAGGATTGGGAAGTTTATAGCCGAGGTTGAAATTCCTGCTGGTTTAAAAAAGCAGGGGCATTATATCGCGCCTTGCGTGTTTGAAATTTCATCGATGAAAAAGCTTACGCAGGAGCATTTTGGCCCTGTCCTGCACGTGGTGCGGTACAAGGCAAAAAATATCGACCGCGTTCTGGACGAAATCAATGCCAGCGGTTACGGCCTGACCTTTGGCATTCACAGCCGGATTGACGATTTTATTAATTATGTGCTGGAGCGCATCAAGGTGGGCAACGCCTATGTGAACCGCTCCACGATCGGCGCGGTTGTCGGGGTGCAGCCCTTTGGCGGGCGCGGGCTTTCCGGCACCGGGCCTAAGGCGGGCGGGCCGCATTACCTGTATGCTTTTGCCACCGAAAAGGTCGTAAGTATTGACACAACGGCGGCGGGCGGGAATGCTACGCTTGTTTCTCTTGGAGAGTGAGAGATAATGGGCACGGATTTTGAAGGTCTTGCCATCTTTTATGATCAGTACCGTCCCGGTTATCCTGAATCTCTGTTTGATTTTCTAATTTTACGAACTTCTTTGCTGGAAAATGATCATGTTCTTGATCTGGGCTGCGGCACCGGTCAGCTTGCTTTACCGCTGGCCCAACGCGGTTTTTCTGTAATGGGGGTTGATAATGATTCTGCCATGATTGCGCTGCTAAATTCTAAGTGTTCTGAGTATAAAGTAAGCACATTGATCAGTAGGGCCGAAGATTTTGACTTTACATCCGCAGAATACAAGCTTGTTACTATGGGCCGAAGTTTTCATTGGACAGACAAAAAGCTGATTTTGGAAAAGTTATATGCAGCATTACTCAAAGGTTCGATTGTGGCAATTATTAGTGATCCAATTCGCGAAGGGTGCAAAGAAAATGAATGGCTTAATATTGTTTATCGGATTGCTGTGAAACGGGCAGGATTGGAGCTTTCGGAAGTAGAATATAGCAACGATGGGTTTGAAAATGATATAATCCAATCTTCATTTCAAACATACGAACGTCACTGTATTCCGTTAACAAGATCGTGGTCAGTTGATCAGATCATTGGCTTGCACATGTCTTTGTCATGGTGCAATAAGAAGGTTCTTGGAAAATTATGGAATGATTTTGAAAATGAAATCAGAGTGGCCTTGGAAAATACTAATCCCGAGGGCATGTTCAAAGAACTGGTCGATTTGGAAATTTTGATATTGGAAAGGTAGAATATGAAAGTATTACTGGTTGGTTCCGGCGGCCGTGAACATGCGCTGGCCTGGGCGTTGTCGCGTTCGAAAGACTGCGAAGAGTTGTACGTTGCACCGGGCAATGCCGGGATCACGGAAAACTGCACTGCCTGTATCGATGTAAGCGTTGATGACATAGACGGGCTGGTAAAACTCGCTAAAGATAAAAAAGTCGATCTGGTTGTTGTAGGGCCGGAGGGGCCGCTGGTTGCGGGGCTGGCCGATCGTTTGCACGAGGCGGGTATCGCCGTGTTCGGACCAAGCGCCGCGGCGGCGCAGCTTGAGGGCTCCAAGGGGTTTATGAAAGACTTGTGCGCGAAATACGATATTCCCACCGCGCGTTACGGACGCTTTTCCGATCTGGATAAAGCAAAGCAATTTATCGAGGAAACGGGCGCGCCCATCGTTGTGAAAGCGGACGGCCTTGCCGCGGGTAAGGGCGTGATTATTGCGCAGACGGTGCAGGAAGCGATAGAGGCAGTGCGCGATATGCTCTCCGGTGAAGCATTTGGTACGGCGGGTGCGCAGGTTGTGATTGAGGAATTTATGGATGGCGAAGAGCTGAGCTATTTTGCGCTGGCGGATGGCAAGACCATGTTGCCGCTGACTTCCGCGCAGGATCACAAACGCGCCTTTGATGGTGATGAAGGACCAAATACCGGGGGTATGGGCGCGTATTCGCCCGCGCACCTGATTGATGCCGAATTGGAGGAAAAAATCCTGCACCGGATTATCAAGCCGACCATTGATGCCATGGCGGCGGAAGGGGCACCCTTTACCGGGGTTTTGTATGCGGGGCTGATGATCGTACGCGGAGAGCCGTTCCTGATTGAATATAACGTGCGTTTCGGCGACCCGGAGTGCCAGCCGATGATGCTTCGCCTGAAAGCCGATCTGCTGGAAATTCTTAATGCGGGCGCGCATGGCCGTCTTGCCGATATCATGGGTAAGGTGACATGGAGTGATGAAACGGCGCTGTGTGTTGTGATGGCCGCAAACGGTTACCCCGGTTCCTATAAGAAAAATACGGTGATCAAAGGGACGGAAGAAGCCGGAAAAGTGAAGGATGCTGTGGTGTTTCATGCAGGCACGAAACGCGGTGAAAACGGCGATCTCTTGAGTATCGGCGGGCGCGTTTTAGGCGTTAGCGCAGTGGGAAGAACGGTCGCTGATGCCCGCGCAAAAGCGTATGAAGCGGTTGATAAAATTGACTGGCCCGATGGCTTTTGCCGCCGCGATATTGCTTGGCGCGCGCTAAAGTCGGAAGAGGAAGCGGCCTGATTTAAGTCTGCACAAGGAGACGGTTATGGGCGTTAAACTTTTATTTTTTGCCGGAAGCAAGCGTCGGGGTTCGTATAATATGAGCCTTGCGAAATCTGCGTATAATTATGCGCTTTCCAAGGGTGCGGACGCGACATTTATTGATCTTATCGATTACCCGATGCCCATCATGGATGAAGACCTGGAGGCGGCGGAAGGTATGCCCGAACATGCAAGACGCCTGAAACTTTTGATGGCGCAGCAGGATGGATATTTCATCGCCACACCGGAATACAATTCCATGTTCCCGCCGCTGCTGAAAAACGTTGTCGACTGGTGTTCCCGCAAACATGAAGAGGGCGAAAAGCCCATGATTGCCTATAGTGGCAAGGTGGCGGCCATTAGCGCTGCTTCGGAAGGCGCACTCGGCGGTATTCGCGTGCTTCCTGTATTCCGTCAGCTTTTGCAAAATATCGGCGTGATGGTGGTGCCCAGGCAATTGGCGCTTTCGGCCGCGGACAAAGCGTTTGATGAAGAAGGCGATATCTCTGATGAGAAAAAACGCAGCATGCTTCATGGGGTAGTTGATCAGTTGATCGATACGGCCACCAAGATGAAGGCCTGATACGCCCGTCAGCGTTTACCTTTGAAAAATTCCCGCAGGATTTCGCCGCATTCCTGTTCAAGGACAGGGCTGATCACTTCGGGCCGGTGGTGGCATGTGGGTTGATCAAAAAACTTTGCACCATGCAGGATTCCGCCCCCTTTGGGATCTGGTGCGCCAATCACAAGCCGTCTGATGCGGGCGAAGGAAATCGCGCCTGCGCACATGGTGCAGGGCTCCAGCGTTACATACAGGTCGTAGCCGGGAATGCGCTGGGCTCCCATCATTTTACAGGCGGCGCGGATGATCAGCATTTCGGCGTGGGCGGAAGGGTCATTCATTTCCCGCGTGCGGTTTCCGGCGCTGGCGATGATATCGCCTGTTTCCGGATCGACCAGCACGGCACCAATGGGTACCTCGTCACGGGCGGCAGCTTGTTTTGCTTCTTCCAAAGCGGCTTTCATGTATATAGTGTCATCCTGCATGAGCGAAGATAATCACAAAACAGAACGAATAGCAAAACGTATGGCACGTGCGGGGCTTTGTTCCCGGCGCGATGCGGAGCGCTGGATCGAAGCGGGACGTGTCAGTGTGAACGGCAAGGTTATAGATTCCGCCGCTCTGAATGTTTCCGTCGGCGATAAAATACTGGTGGATGGTAAAGCGCTGGCGGTCAAAGAGGAAACCCGTCTGTTTTTATATCACAAACCGGAAGGATTGGTGACCAGCGCCCGTGATGAACAAGGGCGCGCGACGGTGTTTAGCGCTTTGCCGCCGGATTTGCCGCGTTTAATTTCCGTCGGGCGGCTTGATATGAATACAGAGGGGCTTTTGCTATTGACCAATGATGGCGAGCTGTCGCGGTTTTTAGAATTGCCCGCCACCGGGTGGAGCCGCAAATACCGCGTGCGGGTGAATGGTAAGGTAAATGAAGCACGGCTCGCGCAACTCAAGGACGGTATTAAAGTTGAAGGTGTTTATTATAAATCCATTGAGGCAACTTTAGATAAAACACAGGGTGCTAATTCTTGGCTTACGGTTGTGCTTCGGGAGGGTAAAAACCGTGAAATCCGCCGCGTGATGGAAGCGTTGGGCCTGAAGGTTAATCGGTTGATCCGCGTTTCTTACGGGCCTTTTCAGCTGGGTAAGCTTGAAAAGGGCGGAATCGAGGAAGTTAAGCCGCAGGTTATGCGCGACCAGATAGCTAAATTTTTTAAGGGTAAAAAATGAGAATTATAAACTTTGTCATACTGAGCGAAGCGAAGGATCTCATGTGGCAAAGTGAGATTCTTCAGTCGCGTTGCTCCTTCAGAATGACAAGAGGGATGGTATGAGAATTGTCGCCGGGCAATATGGCGGGCGCAGGTTAGAGGTACCCAAGGGCCGCGATATCCGTCCGACTTCCGATAAAGTACGTGGGGCGATATTTAATGCTCTTCGCTCAAGGGGAGCCGTGGAAGAGGCCCGCGTCCTTGACGTGTTTTGCGGCACGGGGGCGCTGGGTCTGGAGGCGCTTTCACAAGGGGCGGCGCATTGCACGTTTATGGACAAGGCGCGGGAATCTCTGGAACTGGCAAAGCGCAATGCGCAAAACTTGGGGGTATTAATGCCGCCGTCATTGCGAGGAGGGCTGTCAGCTCGACGCGGCAATCCAGAACTGCAAAATGTATCGCCAGATTGCTTCGCTGACACTCGCAATGACGAATTCTCGGCTAATTTTCTCCTCAAGGATGCTACAAAACCAGGTGATTGTCCCGGCGAGCCGTTTTCCCTGATTTTTCTCGACCCCCCATATAACCAGTCGCTTATAGTTCCTGTTCTTGAAAAGCTTGTTGCCGGGAAATGGTTGCGGGACGGAAGCATCGTGGTGATGGAGGTAGAAAAAGCATTCAGGCAGGGGCTGCCTCCCGCTTTTGAGCCGCTTGATGAAAAAACCTATGGCGATACGAAGATTATGTTTTACGGCTACCCAGTTTCTTAGGTTACACCGGGAGCTGTGTGTATCTGATAGAACTCAGGTTTAGGGAGCGTGATGGAGACAGGCTGATGTTCCGGGGCTGTCTGATCGGTTTTTGTGATGCCGGGAAATAGGTTTCTAAGGTACGGTAGATTTGTACTAGAAATGCTTTCCAGAGACTCTGTAATCATATTTCCAAAATGTTCGCTTTGATGCGTGATTTTTGCCACGGCCAGACCATCCATCCTTCCGTTTATGCTTTGGGATGAAGCTTCCATAACAGAGTTAATACATGCCTTTTGCTCATCAGATAGCGATGCCATTCCTGTTATATTGCTGTCTTTTAAATCATACTGCATAGTCAGGGCTATGACGCTGCCGTCACCTGCCGTAGCCGTAATCACGCCGGTAAGCTGCCCGTCTTTGACTATCCATTCATAACTTCCGTCGCGTGCCTTTTCCGGCTCGTTTTCTGCAGCTTCGGCGACTTTTTGTTCTTTTATTTCGGCGGCATAAGCCTGTATTTCTTCAAAGGGAATTTGTTCTGATATCTGGTATAGTAAAACGGCGGCCTGATTTTCATCGGTTCTAAAGCCCTCATTGTTGCTGGTCTGGGATATGGCAGAAACCATCAGGTGTTCTTTCATTCCGACTTCTGTTACATAAGTTATGGCTAAATTTCCCTCCTGCAGAACTTCTCCGCGGGCCGCTGCAGCGTCTATTTTGGCCTGGTTTATTTCGTCTACTTTTATTTGCTGTTCTGATCGTGTTTTCAGCTGGACTAAAATTATTCGGTTAATTAGACCGGCCAGATCTTCCTCTTCATAGTTGCGCGGGTTTCCTATAATGGCCTTTTTCGCGGAGCCGCCATTGGCCGCCATTCTTTCAGAATCAGACATAATGTCCGGATTATCGATGGATACGGCAAAGCCGTTCGAGCCATCGGGCATAGCATGCGGCTCGATGTTGACGTTAAAAGTCATGCCTCGGTGGCTGTAAGTATATAAACCCATTGTATCATCCCCGGTTACCTGCTCATGGTATAGGCCGGGAATTAATATTTACTTAAAAAACAAAGAGTTTTCTCAATGTATAAAGCCGCTGTAAGCAAGGACCAGAAGGGCGATTCCAAGAATGATCCGGTAAATGGCGAAGATTTTGAAGCTGGCATGCTCCAGCCATTTCATCATCAGCACAATGACAATCCAGGCCGACACAAAGGACATGGCCATCGCGATCAGGGCGTCATAAGTAAAGGCCACGTCATCCATTTTGATCAGGTTGATCGTGCCCAGCGTGCCCGCGCCGCTTATTGCCACGATTGCCAGAAAAAGCGAGAATTTGGCGGCATCCGTACGGCTATAACCAAAATAGCGTGCTGCCGTCATAGTAATGCCTGAGCGGCTTGTGCCCGGAACCAGTGCCAAAACCTGTGAGAGGCCGATAAGAAAAGCGTGAAAAAGGCTCATTTCCTGCAGTTTCTTTTCCGCAGGTTTCCAGACGTCGATAACCCAGAGCAGGATACCGAATATGAGTGTGGTCCAGCCGATCAGGGCAACGGCATGGCCCCAGTAAAACTCAAAATAATTCATGAGGAAGCCCGCTATTATCACTGGCAGAGAAGCAATAAAGATATGTAAGGCAAGGCGTCCGTCGGCGTTGTCTTTTTTCTGAAACACACAGTTTTTAAGGCCGCAGAGCATGCCGATGATTTCCTTGCGGAAATAAAGCAGGACGGAAAGCAATGTGCCGACGTGTACCGACACATCTATGAGTAAATTCTGCTCAAAAACCGCCTGTGAACTTTCAACATCCGTAAAGGCATGAAAAAGCGCGAGATGGCCGCTTGAGCTTATGGGAAGAAATTCCGTTATTCCCTGAATAAGGGCAAGGGCAAATATGAAATATAATGGCATGGACTTTCGAATCTTGTTTCTAGGTGAAATTTAAACCAAAATAAAACCATGGTCTATGTTGTTGGTATTATCGGCTTTGTTGGCGGTTTTGTGTTGGGGCAGGTTTTGCTCGGTTATCTTCTGAGCGGGAAAACGCGAGAGGAATTAATGAATGATTCGTCTCTCAAATGGAAATACGGCACGTTAAACTGGGTGATTGCCGTTCTGGGCGCCATATCGTTTATCTCCGTTTATAAGCACTATCTTACGATGGGCTCTTGAATGGTGTTGAAATCCTCCTAACTTTATGAAAGTTTTAATTTCTTATGGGGATTTCTGTCATGAAAAAACTTTTACCGTTTCTCTGCTTTGGATTGATCCTGATGTCGATGTCCTCTGCAAAGGCCGCGATTGAGCAATATGATCTTGATAAGCCGCATACGCAGATTTTGTTCTTTGTAGACCATCTTGGCTTTTCAAAATCGGAAGGTGAATTCCTGGATTATGAGGGGCATTTCCTGTTTAACCGTTCTGAGCCTGAAAAATCCAGCGTTGAGGTGACGATTCAGACGGCCTCTCTGGATATGGGCGATGAGAAGTGGGACGAACACATGAAAGGCGCGGATTTTTTCAATGTTGAGAAATTTCCGGCCATGACATTTAAAAGCACCAATATCAAGGTAACCGGCGAAAACACAGCGGAGATCACAGGCGACCTCACTCTTCTGGGAGTTACCAAGCCGGTAACGTTGAATGTGCATTACAATAACTCTGGCAAGCATGCGTTTAGCGGCAAATATGTTTCCGGCTTTTCCGCCACAGCCAAACTTAAGCGTTCCGACTTTGGCATGACTTATGGCTTGCCGCTGGTTGGCGATGAAGTTGATATTCGTCTTGAGGTGGAAGGAAACCGCCGCGAAGAGGGTGGGGAAGGACTCGGGAACAAGTAAAAAGTTATGAGCATTAAGAACACGCGGGAAAAATATGGACTGATCGCACGGGGATTTCACTGGAGCATGGCTCTGATTGTTATCGGCCTGCTGGCGGTGGGATTTTATATGGGGGAGCTTAAATCCAGTCCCTTCAAGCTCCAGATATACGGCCTGCATAAATCTTTTGGCATGCTTGTCTTGGCTCTCGTGATCCTGCGTGTTTTCTGGCGTTTTGTAAGCCGCCCGCCAATTTCCCTTCCTTCTCATGCGCGCTGGGAAAAGCTGCTGGCTCACCTTGTTCATATTCTGCTTTATGCCGGCATGGTGGGAATGCCGCTGACGGGCTGGCTTATGTCTTCGGCTGGCGATTTCCCGGTTCATATATTCGGGCTTTTTGAGGCCCCTCATATCGTAGGGAAGAATGAAGCGATTTTCAGGGCTACGAGAGAGCTGCACGAGACTTTTGGATATATGCTCTTGGCGGCTGTGGGACTTCATTTCGCAGGGGCGCTTAAGCACCATTTCATTGATAGGGATGGAACCTTGCGCCGCATGGGCGGTAATGCGCTGATTGCCGGCGTAGCAATTATATTGCTGGCATTGCCGGTTTATTTTGCGTCCCATGAACTGCTTGAAGAATTTGAAGAGGAGTATGCTGCCGCAGAGGAAAACGCGTCCCAGCAGGAAGATTCTGGCATTCCGATTCAGGCAGGATGGGTAATAAATCACGAACAGAGCTCTATAAAATTCCAAGCGACACAGTACGGGCAGACTTTTAACGGTGCGTTTGGAAAATTTGACGGTACCATTGTTTTCGACCCTGCGGCGCTGAATCAGGCACAGGTTGATATCCTGGTGGATATTGCGAGCATTAAAACAGGCAGCGATGACCGTGATGCCCAGGCGCGCGGGCCTGAATGGTTCGACACAGCGAACTTTCCTGTCGCGCGTTTCCGGGCCTCCAACTTTGAGGCTGTGGGATCGAATCAGTATGTAGCCCACGGCAACCTCACGATTCGCGGACAGGCACGGCCGCTCGACATGCCCTTTACGTTGGAAGTTTCCGACGAAGGGCAGGGGCAAAAGACCGCCGTAATGCAGGCACAAATTACGCTTAACCGGCTAGATTTCGGGGTTGGTCAGGGAGAGTGGCAATCTGCGGAAGCGATTGGAAATCCTGTTATTTTGGACATAAAGGTACAAGCAGCGCAATAGGGTTTCATCCTTTAAAAAAGACAGCTCAATCTTCCGGGCCCGGTAAATTGATTCAGATCAATGCATTAAGGGCTGTTCTTCATTGAATGTCTCGGGTAGAGTGTCGATTATGAGAACATTATTTCATTTGTGGCTTCATCCTTATTCACGGAAGGTGCGGATCGTGCTTGCCGAAAAAGGGCTGGAATTTGAGCTGCAGATCGAAAAGATATGGGAACGCCGTACAGAGTTCCTTGCCATGAATCCGGCAGGAGATGTGCCTGTGCTGATAGAACCGGATGGTACAACCATTGCGAATTCGCAGGTGATTTGTGAGTATCTGGAAGAGGTCTATCCGGAAGAAAACCTGCTGGGCATGGACCCCGTGCAGCGTTCTGAAACAAGGCGTCTGGTAAGCTGGTTCGATGTGAAATTCAACCGCGAGGTAACGGAAAATCTGGTGGGCGAAAAGCTGATGAAGCGCTTTTTGAAACTTGGTGAGCCGCATGGCCCCTCTATCCGTGCCGGTCATGCCAATATCCACTATCATTTGGATTATATCGGTTTTCTGACGGAAAAGCGCAAGTGGCTGGCAGGTGATGATTTCTCGCTGGCTGATATTGCGGCGGCGGCACATCTGTCTTCTATAGATTATATCGGCGATGTGCCGTGGGAAGAGCATCAGGCGGCGCAGGAATGGTATGCCAAAGTCAAATCCCGCAAGAGCTTCAAACCCCTTCTGGATGACCGCATACCGGGATTCGCTCCTGCCGGGCATTATGAGGATGTTGATTTTTAGGGTCCTATCCTTGATGATCAACGCGGTAAAAAAATAAGAACAACGATCTGTTGCCCGCAGTAGCGGGTTTTTTGGGAAAAGTATGACTGATTTGAAAAGCCTGTTTTGCTTCGGCTTCGGCTATACATGCGACTACCTTGCCCATGCATTGGAGCAAGGAGGGGAGATCTGGCGGTTTGGCGGCACCACCCGCGATCACGAAAAATGGGAAGCACTAAAGGCTCGCGGTATTGATGCCTATATTTTTGATGAACAAGTGCCGCTTGCCGATCCGCTTTTTTCGCTTGAGGGGGTGACGCATCTTCTTATTTCCACGCCTCCCGATGATGACGGGGATCCTACGTTTCTGACTTATGCCGAAGACATTCTTAAAATTCCGACCATAGAATGGGTAGGCTATCTCTCAACCACAGGCGTCTATGGTGACCGGGACGGAGGCTGGGTTGATGAAGATTCAGAGCTACGCCCTTCTTCCAAGCGCGGGTCACGCCGGGTGCGTGCCGAAGAGCAGTGGCTTTCTCTTTATGAATCTTATGGGCTGCCCGTTCATATTTTCCGGCTGGCAGGTATTTACGGCCCCGGCCGCAGCGCTCTTGATTCCGTGCGAGCGGGTATTGCGCGGCGTATCAATAAACCCGGCCAGGCTTTTAGCCGTGTTCATGTGGAAGATATTGTTCAGGTTTTGCGGGCCTCTATGAGAAAGCCGCAGCCGGGCTCCATATACAATGTGTGTGATGATGAATCTGCGCCCAGTCACGAAGTAATAGCCTATGCCTGTGAACTTTTAAAACGGCCTGCTCCCCCCCTTATTCCTTATGAAGAAGCGCAACTTGCTCCGATGATCCAGAGTTTTTACTGTGACAACAAGCGTGTCAGAAATAACAAAATCAAGCAGCAATTGGATGTCGTTTTAAAATTCCCCGACTATAAAAAAGGCCTGAAAGCATGCATGGTGAAAACTATGCCGTTTCCCTGTTTGGTGGATCATCCGGCAGGGGGCAGAATTTATAAAAAGAACAGTGCAGAGAATGATTTTTGACGAATTTGCGGTCTTGCATTTGAAAGAATTTAATTTTATCTGTATCCGGGTCGTCAATTAAGGCATATTTAGACGTTGACGAAATCATAACCTTAAGATTTAAAAGCCATGACCAGATATACCGTTAGTATTATGAAGTCTTTTCTTCCCCTAGTAATTTTTGCATTTTTGTTGGTTTTTTCGGCGTTACACGCTCCGGCCATGGCTAACCCGGTGGACTGGGAAATGGGTATGCAAGCCGCCGCTTCCCCGGTAGCCGAACGCATTCATTCTTTTCACCACATGCTGTTGATCATTATTTCAAGTATTGTCGTTTTTGTTTTTTGTCTTCTGATTTATGTGGTTTTGCGCTTTAACGCCAAGGCGAACCCCACTCCCAAGCAGTTTTCTCATAATGTGCTTATTGAAGTGATCTGGACGGTTATTCCCGTTGTAATTTTGATTATTATCGCGATTCCTTCCTTCAAGCTTCTGTATTATGGGGATCATACGGAAACTCCTGAAATGACTCTGAAGGTAACCGGTTATCAGTGGTATTGGGGGTATGAATACCCGGATTATGACGGCATTTCCTTTAACGCTTATATGGTGCCGGAAAACGAGGTCACGCCGGACCAGCCGCGCTTGCTGGCTACGGATAATCCTGTCGTCCTGCCAGTCGATACCAATATTCAGGTATTGGTAACGGGGGCCGATGTTATTCACTCTTTCGCGGTGCCGGCGTTAGGTTTTAAAATCGATGCTGTTCCCGGTCGTTTTAACGAGACATGGGTGCGCATTACCAAACCTGGAACCTATTACGGCCAGTGTTCCGAGCTTTGTGGTAAAGATCACGCCTTTATGCCTGTCGAAATCAAGGCTGTGACCAAGGAGGAGTTCAAGCGCTGGGTTGCCCGTGCGAAGAAGCAATACTCATACAACGCGCTTGATTATCAGGATAAAACATATCAATTAGCATCAATGGAAGGACGCTAAGAATGGCTGATCACGTTCCCGGATTTTTCACCCGCTGGTTTTGTTCAACCAACCACAAGGATATCGGCACGCTTTACATCATTTTTGCGATTGTTGCGGGTTTGATCGGTGGGGCGGCCTCCATGGTAATGCGTCTTGAGCTTCAGGAGCCGGGCGTGCAGTTCCTGCTTGATTCAGCGGGAAACCCTGATGGGCATCTCTGGAATGTCTTTATTACGGCGCACGGTCTGATCATGGTGTTTTTTGTTGTGATGCCCGGTCTGATCGGGGGTTTTGGCAACTGGTTCGTACCCATTATGATTGGCGCGCCGGATATGGCTTTCCCACGTCTTAATAATATTTCTTTCTGGCTTCTGGTCCCCGCTTTCCTGCTCCTTCTTATGTCAGCTGTTGTCGGCGGCGGCGCCGGGACGGGCTGGACGGTTTACCCGCCACTCTCCAGTGTTTTAGGACATCCGGGTGCGGGGGTCGACATGGCGATTTTTGCACTTCACTTGGCGGGAGCGAGTTCCATTCTCGGCGCGGCCAACTTTATTACAACTATCTTTAATATGCGCGCGCCCGGCATGACGCTGCATAAAATGCCTTTGTTTGTTTGGGGAATGTTGGTAACCGCATTCCTGCTGGTTCTAGCCGTTCCCGTTCTGGGCGGTGCGATTACCATGCTGCTCACTGACCGTAATTTCGGCACATCCTTCTTTAACCCCGAGGGTGGTGGCGATCCGCTCCTGTACCAGCATCTGTTCTGGTTCTTTGGCCACCCGGAAGTGTATATTATGATTCTGCCCGCTTTTGGCATTATCTCTCACATCGTTTCTACCTTCTCTAAGAAGCCTATTTTCGGTTATCTGGGGATGGCTTATGCGATGGTGTCTATCGGTGTGGTTGGCTTTATCGTCTGGGCGCACCACATGTACACCGTCGGTCTTGATGTGAATACCCGTGCTTATTTCACCGCCGCGACCCTGATTATCGCTGTGCCGACGGGCATCAAGATTTTCTCATGGATCGCCACGATGTGGGGCGGCTCTATTGAGTTTAAAACGCCTATGCTCTGGGCTATCGGCTTTATCTTCCTGTTTACCGTAGGCGGCGTGACGGGAGTGGTTCTGGCTAATGCCGGCATGGACGTTGCCCTGCATGACACTTACTATGTCGTGGCGCACTTCCACTATGTTTTATCTCTGGGCGCTGTTTTTGCCTTGTTTGCCGGCTATTATTACTGGTCGGGCAAGATGTTTGGCCGCCGCTACCCTGAATGGATGGGGTATGTGCATTTTTGGGTAACATTTATTGGTGTGAACCTGATTTTCTTCCCGCAGCACTTCCTGGGGCTTGCCGGTATGCCGCGCCGTTATATCGATTATCCGGATGCTTTTGAGGGCTGGAACCAGATTTCGTCCTACGGGGCTTACATTGCGGGGGCTGCCACGCTGTGGTTCATTTTTGTGGTGATTTACACAGCCTTCTTCGGCAAAAAAGCCGAAGCCAACTACTGGAACGTGCAGCCGCAATCCATGACGCTGGAATGGACACTCTCCTCTCCCCCGCCGTTCCACCAGTTCGAAAAACAGCCGAAAATGAAATAAGATTAACAGGGCCCCAAGCGGGCCCTGTTCCTTTTGTGGCGGCATTCTTAAAAAGCTTAACCTTTTATTAAGACTTTTCCTGCTATGGAGAAGATATGAAATAATAGGGTTAGGCTTTGGCAATATCAGTAGCGCGCCATTTAGACGAAGAATTAGAGGGAATATTCCCTTCCAGCGCGCTGAATGGGGCTTTTAAAAGGGCAAGTGATTTCAGCAAGGGTTCTGAATGGGCAAATCCAGTTTTTACGGCAAATGAAAATGATGCCTCAGATCCCCTTGGTCCCCATGGAACGCTTATAACAGTACGCGATCCACAGAATTTCTACCCAGGCGCGGTAGAGTGCCCTTTGTGTCATTACATAGACTGTCTCTGCGTTGGGCCGCCTGAGCCTGAGCCCAAAGACCAACTGGAGCCTCTGGAAAATTTCGATGCACTGCAAATGGCCGATCCCGCTTTTGATTTGCCGACTTTAAGCCCGAAAGAGCGTGTAGATATGCTTTTGGAACGCGGTGATTACGATATTGCCGTTCAGTATCTTTATCATGTCTTTCTAGAGGCGGACGATGCCGGAAAGCTTGCATTAACCGGGTTAATTGAAGCCACGATGGATACGCTTGCCCACGAAAATGCCGCTGATTTTCATCTTGTAAATGCCTTGAGAGTTTTAGTAGGTCTGCAGCCCGTGTCCAGTTCCGCAGAATACTCAGCCCCTGCTTCGGCTGCCGCTCCTGCGGCAGGGGGCGGAGGGCCTGCGCCGTAATAATTTTATGGCTTAAAAAATTTTAACTCTTTGTTAACCAGTATCCTGCTATGGAGAAAGTGTGAAGTAAGAGGAATAAAAACATGGCAATATCAATCGCACGTAAACTGGATGAACTGACAGAATTACCCTTGGGCCATAAACTAAACGGCCCCTTTAGAGTGGCAAGTGATTACGATGCCACTACTGGGTGGCTTGACGTTTCTAAAACGGCGAATGTGAATGTGCCGCAAGAGCCCAAAACTGCTACTCTTACAGATCGTTTTTTTCGCTTAAGTGCTGCTTTAAAGGCTGAACGCGAGCTTGAAGCCGATCTGCATCGCGAACATGCTGAGGCCAAGCATCAAAGCACGGTAAATTCGAAGAGCCCCAAACTCACAGATGCGGTAAATGATGCTTTTGCAACGGGCCTTAAGACACAGGTCACAAACCTGCGCCGTGAGGCAGGCAATTTTGATGTGGCTGTAGCAGCGCAGGCCGTTTCCCGTTCCGGTCCTGTTCCAGAAGCGGAAACCAGAAAATCGGATGTGGCTTTGGCTGCGGCCTCCGTACCCGCTCCGGCACCGTAGTTGAATTCTTTGCTGGGATTTTTCTGATTTCATGTTAAATAAGGGGCATGAATAACGTTGCCGCCCCTGTTTCCTATGATGTGCATAGCACCGAAGCCGGAGTTTCCGACTTTTTTGCCCTGCTAAAACCCAAGGTAATGAGCCTTGTGGTATTTACCGCTTTTGCGGGTATGTGGGTGGCGCCGGGGCTTGATCATTTGCATCCGTTTCTGGCCGTGGTTGCTATTTTCTGCATCGCCGTGAATGCGGGCGCCGCCGGGGCCATTAACATGTGGTACGACCGTGATATCGATGCGGTGATGAAGCGTACGGCGGGCCGCCCCATTCCCACAGGAAAGGTGAATCCGGACGAAGCGTTGGCCTTTGGCGTGGTGATGTCTATTCTTACGGTTATGTTGATGGGGTTGGCGCTGAACTGTACGGCGGCGGCGTTGCTGGCGGCGGCAAATTTATTTTATGTTTTTATTTATACGGTATGGCTTAAGCGTAGAACGCCACAAAACATTGTCATCGGTGGCGCTGCGGGCGCGTTTCCGCCGATGATAGGGTGGGCCGCAGTAACGGGCGATATCTCGCTTTATCCGCTGATCCTGTTTGCCATTATTTTTTTCTGGACGCCGCCGCATTTCTGGGCGCTGTCCCTGTTCGCCAACGAAGATTACAAGCGGGCGCGGGTGCCCATGCTTCCCGTTGTGGCCGGAGAACGCCGTACGAAAATCCAGATGCTGGTTTATACCCTGATTCTTCTGCCTTTAACGGTTTCTCCGGCGCTGCTGGGTTATGCGTCCCCTGCCTATGGCATTATGGCGGGAATTTTAAGCGGATTTTTCGTTTTTACGGCTGTGCGCGTACTTTCAAACGACGACCTGTCTTATGCCCGCCAGATGTTCGGTTATTCGGTGTTTTACCTGTTTGCGTTGTTTTTGGCGCTTATGGCGCTTTAAAGTGTGAAATACAATGCCGCGATGGCAGCGATTGTAACCGCCGTCCCCTTAAGAATATAAAAAGCCAGAATCAGGAAGATAGGCCCCTTGGCGCAAAGCAGTCTGGATTTAAAGGGCAAGATGCTATGTAAATGGGATATTTTTTCCCGCCACCCCGTCTTTATTGTGATATTTGCTTTTGCCTTGCGGCTTGTCTGTTCCATAACTTTACCGTAACCTGCACCCTATCATAATAAAGGAAAATGCATTATGCCTCATTCGCCGCTTCATAAGCAAAAACTTAAGAAGAATCTGACGGTTCTGGCCCTGATAGTTGGGTTTATCGCCATATTCTGGATCATTACTATGATCCGTATTGCGGGGGCATGACGTGCCGGGCTATGTACCATCCTGTGTCATGATCACCGGAGCCACAGGCGGCTTTGGTAGCGCTTTTGCGCGATGTTTTGCGGCGATGGGCTGCAGGCTTGTTTTGCATGCGCGGAATGTGGAAAAGCTGGATGCTTTGCGTGCGGAACTGTCGGTGGATTCCCATCCGCTGGTTTTTGATGTGACGGACAAGAAGGCTACAATTGCCCAGATTGCGGCCATTCCTGAAGACTTTAAAGCGATTGATCTGCTGATTAATAATGCCGGCGGCGCGCTGGGGCTGGACAAGGCATATGAGGCCGAGCTGGAAGACTGGGAAGCAATGATCGCCATGAACGATACGGCGCTGGTGCGCATTACACGCCTTATTCTTCCCGGTATGGTGGAGCGGAAAAAGGGGCATATCATCAATATCGGCTCCACTGCGGGGAATTACCCTTATCCCGGTGGCAATGTTTACTGCGCTTCCAAGGCGTTCGTGAAGCAATTTTCTTTGGCCCTGCGTGCCGATTTGGCGGGAACGCGGGTGCGCGTGACCAATATCGAGCCGGGGCAGGTAGAAACGGCGTTTTCTCTGGCCCGCTTCAAGGGAGACGCCGAAAAGGCCAAGGCTGTTTATGCGGATACCGAAAATATTACGGCCGATGATATTGCCGAGGCGGTGAGTTGGGCGGCTACATTACCGGAGCGTATGAATATCAACCGCGTTGAGATCATGCCGACAGTGCAGAGCTTTGGTGGTTTGCCTGTGGAACGTTTTGCCAAACCCTAAAAATTATAGTACCCTTAACTGTGGATATATTTTTCCGCTTTCCCAGAGGTTTCCTTTCATGCGCTTTTTAACCCTTTTTGGTTGTGTCGCTATTTTGCTTTTTGTTTCGCCTGCTATGGCTGAGACATTAGCGCGGCCCGTACAATGCGGGATTCCGACAAAGCCAGATCTGGAAACCGATCCCGGCATTGATTTTTGTGATATTTATGCCCGCCAGCTTGCTTACCGGGAGACACAGAAAAGTTTCCGCGAAATGATAGAGCAGCGCCGCAGTAACTATGTGCAGCCACGCAATGAAGCGTATAAAGAATACCGCGAGAAAATTTCGGCGCGTTAAGGCTTCGTAGGTGACAATGCCTTTTTAGCAGCCTATAAAAGGGCAGATGCCTAAGAAAACCAAAAAAACACACGATGCAGATGAACTTGTCCGTAAGAACCAGCGTATGGGTTTGATCGTGCTTATTGTCGTGGGAGCCATGGTAGGCGTGTCCTTTGCAGCAGTACCTCTTTACGGTCTTTTTTGCAGGGTAACGGGGTTTGGCGGTACGACGCAAGTATCGGAAGCCTGGCCGGATCATGTGCTGGAGCGGCAGGTGACGGTTCGATTCAACGCTTCTGTTGCTCCTAATATGCCCTGGCGCTTCGTTCCGGAGACGAAAGAGGTCACTTTGCATGTGGGAGAACGCGGATTTGCGTCTTTTTCCGCTTATAACCCGGAAAGCCGTAAAACTGGCGGTATGGCGATTTATAATGTGACGCCGCTGAAAGTCGGAAAATATTTTCACAAGGTGCAGTGCTTTTGCTTTGACGAGCAGTTTCTGGAGCCCCGACAGCGTGTTTCCATGCCGGTTATGTTCTTTGTAGATCCTTCTATGAATGATGATCCAAACATGAATGACGTCGAGACCATCACTTTGTCGTATACATTTTACAATGCTGACAGTCCTGATCTTGAAAGCGGTCCGGAAGGCATTTACAATAGCGGCGATAGTGATATAAACGTCTCCAACTAGAAAAGTTTTTCATTTTACAAAGCGGGAACTGCAACATGGCTCAAAATCCTGAATTTTCTTCAACCGGCAAACCTCATCCCTACCATATCGTCCGCCCCAGCATCTGGCCGCTTGTCGGTTCTATCGCTGCTGGTGTGCTGGCTTCAGGGGCCGTGATGTTTATGCACGAAGTTAAGGTCGGCGGGCTGGAAATCGGTCTGAAGGGCGTGTTTATCGGCCTTCTTGCGGTTCTGGCTGTTATGTTCTTCTGGTGGAAGGATGTGATTTTCGAAGCCGTTGAGGAAAAAGCGCATACGCCGATTGCCCAAATCGGCCTGCGTTACGGCATGATGCTGTTTATCGCCTCCGAGGTCATGTTTTTCGTGGCGTTTTTCTGGGCGTTTTTTAGCAATTCGCTGTTTCCGTCAGAACATATTGGCTTTGTCTGGCCACCGGAGAATATTCATGTAATTAATCCCTTTGATCTGCCTTTTTTGATGACCATGATCCTTCTGCTTTCCGGTTGCACTGTAACATGGGCGCATCACGCCATTCTGGAAGGGCATAACGACCAGGCTGCACAAGCGATAGGTCTAACTGTATTGCTGGGTTTGTCCTTCCTTGGCTTCCAGATGTATGAATATCACCACGCAGAGTTTGCCTTTACAGACGGTATCTATGCTTCAGCATTCTTTATGGCGACCGGTTTTCACGGTTTTCACGTGTTGGTCGGGACAATTTTCCTCTTTGTCTGTTGGCGCCGCACCAAGCTAGGCCATTTTACGCCCAAAAGCCATTTTGGTTTTGAAGCAGCCGCCTGGTACTGGCACTTTGTTGATGTTGTCTGGCTGTTTCTCTTTGTCGCAATTTACGTTTGGGGCAACACCATAGGGATGGACCTGCGTCCACAGTAGTTTCATGCTTCCCGATTCCAAACTTCTGGAAAAAGCTTTGCGGTGCCGCTGTCCGCAATGCGGGAAGGGGGATTTATATGAACCCGGATTTTTCACTTTTACCCTAAAGAACAAATGTGATGTTTGCGGGCTGGATCTGGCAAAGAATGATAGCGCCGACGGTCCTGCCGTTTTCCTGATTTTTATTCTTGGCGGGCTTCTTGTTCCTCTCGCCCTGATTGTCGATGCAGTTTTTTCCCCGGCGCTATGGTTGCACGCTATTATCTGGACACTGGCGGCGCTGGGGTTAACGCTGGGAATGCTCAAACCACTCAAGGCGTATGTGATCGCGCTGCAATTCAAGCACAGGCGCAGCGACTGGGAGAAATAAATGAAACTGCCGTTCTGGGCGACATTTTTTACGATTTGCGGCGTTGTTGTTTTGTGCGGGCTGGGGACATGGCAGCTTCAGCGGTTGGAGTGGAAACGGGGCATTCTGGAAAAAATTGAGGCATCTAAAAAAACAGATTCGGTCTTTTCATTTAAAGATTTTGAAGATGAAGACAATCTTTACCTGCACGGCCATGTCAAAGGCCGTTATTTAAACGATAAAAGCTTTAAAATAGGTCCGCGCACTTATGAAGGTGCGCCAGGTTACCATGTTATTACGCCTTTTGCGCTTGAAGGCGGCGGCACTGTTCTGGTTAACCGCGGATGGATAGGGCTGAATGACAAGGAAGGAAAGGACTTAAAGGGAGCAAGAACTCTAAAAGGAGTTATTCGCAGGCCCGATCGCGGCAATCCTTTCACTCCGTCCAATGATCCGCAAAACGATGCCTGGTATGTGATTGATAGTGAGCAGATTGCACACGTCAAGGCATTGAGATCTTTGCCGGCATTGATGCTGTATCTGGAGGAAGACGGCAGTGGCGAAAGAAACGGCATGGTAACAAGTGTCCTGCACGCCGCCCCGCCTAACAGCCATCTGCAATACGCGTTGTTCTGGTTTTCCCTCGCCGGAGTGTTGGTCGTTATTTATATTTTACGTTTTATACGCCGTCAGGTGTAACGGTAATTACTGGCGCACCGTATGGTTTTTATCGTCTTCGCTGGTATTCTGGGCGTATTTAACGCCATCGACCAGTGCTGCATAGCGTTGTTGCGCATTTTTCATGATCGATTTGAATTTCTCCAATTCCTTGCCTCTGAGTCTTTCTCCCGTGGGCAGGTCGACACGGCCCGGATTAACCTGCTGGTTATCGACTAGCACTTCAAAGTGAAGGTGAGGACCTGTTACACGGCCGGTGGCGCCGATATAACCAATAACCTGACCCTGTTCCACACGTTTGCCCCGGCTCATATTCTTGGCGAATTTATGCATGTGCGCATAGGCGGTCTTAAGAGTGGAGTTATGCCGGATACGGATATAATTGCCATAGCTTCCGTATCGCTCTATTTTTTCGATGACACCGTCCCCGGCGGCATAAATAGGTGTTCCTACCGGTGCCGCGAAATCAACTCCTTTGTGCATTCTATTATAGCCAAGAACAGGATGTTTTCGCATTCCAAAGCCGGAAGACAGTCTTGCTCCGTCGACCGGAGTTTTCATGAGCGCCTTGCGAATGCTCATACCGTCGGGCTGGAAATAATCTACGCGGCCATCCGTGGTTTCGAAGCGATATACAGGCAAGTCCCTGCCGCCGACATGCAGGCGGGCGTAAGTAATGTCACCGTATCGGGCCAGATCGCCATCCTCCGTTTCAAGGGTATCATAGAGGACTTCAATGTGGTCGCCGCGGCGGATATCGCGCTGAAAATCAACGTCCCACGAATAAATACGGATAAGCTCCGCCACAACCGGGGCGGGAATACCGGCGCGTAGTGCTGAGCCGTATAAGGATGTTTCGATATTGGCGTAACGGGCGTAATTCTGTTTCTCAACCTTTTTTTCAGCGACTTCGGCTTTAAAGGATTGCTCCCCGTCTTTGCGGACCACCACCTCTTTTGTAGGGTCCAGCTTTAGTTCAAGTTTCTGTAAGTTAAGAGGGGTGTCGGGCGAGGAAACGGGAGCGAATAACAAGCTGATTTCCTGCCCCGGCTTTGCCTGGCGCGGGTCATAATGCGCACTCATAGCCTTGACGGCATAATAGGCTTCGGCGCTGCTGACTCCGGCATTTTGCAGGATGCCCGCAACCGTATCGCCTTTTCCGAGCTTAACGATGCGTTCATGCGGCATCTCCGGTTTGCGTGCTATCGTTGGGAAAAGGATATGACGCTGCAGCGAATCCGTGATTTTGGCAACAAAGCTCTCGGTGTTGGCCAACTGAGGGTTTTCTGTGCTCTCCTGATCCTGAGTGCCGGTTTCGGCAGAGTCGGCTTTATCCATTTTCGGATCTTCAGGACTTTCCGCAGCTGTGATTTCGACTGTTTTTAACGAGGGGATTGCAGCTGCACGCGACGAACGGGAAACATCATGGCCCGCAATATACAGGGATGCGCTGGCAGCCATATAAACCGGGGTCATGGCAAGCACAAACATTGTCGTGCACAGCGTGATATAGCGAAGCCGTACTTTATTTTGGCGCGTAAAGACGTATCGCTGCCGCAATTTAATATGTTTATGCAATGCCAACCTCAGCCCCAAAAATAAACACAACGATGAAATAACACGCCTTATTACCGCGCCCACGATCTGCAAAACCTGAACGGGTTTCGACGCTTTTGCTCCATCTGATCTTGATTGTCTTGTTGATAGCACAGCGATGAGATGATTCCAACAACGAGAAATAAACGAATGTAAAAATGACTCTGGATAAAATCACTTTTACCATTCATAGCATAAAATGGCGGGTTTCCAAAGCGGACAGTTGAGAATCATGCGTATTTTTCATAGCTTCGACAAGCTGGATAAGACATAAAACTCTGCTGTTTTATGTCTTATCTACTCTACTGGGCGCATTCGTCGGCAATTGCTTTATACGCTGCCGTAGAGCCTTTCAGGCTGAATGTGTCTGTTGTTTTTGTCCCGCGGGATGATGTGCCCTCCACAACCATTGATGAACCGGCTTTGATTGCCTTGGCAATCTCGTTGTCGGTTTCTGAATCCGGTGCCCAACCAGTATCTCCTTGTGTGAACAACACAAACCTCTTGCCGTTTACCTTAAGAATCGCATCGCTGCCCGGCTTGTAAGTATAGCCGGTAATGTAGCTGAAAACGTCTTTGGTACCTTCCGCCGGGCGTTGCGTGATGAGGGCAAAAACTTCATCCCGGCGTGTGTAATTGCCTTCCGCTTTTTGCGGCTGGCTGGCCATGTAACAGACCTTATTGCCATCTTCAAAGAAAACATAAGCGGCCCAGTCGCCATGTGTTCCTATCAGTCTTGGCTCTCCGGCTTGTGCCTGGGAACAGGCAACACCCAATACCGCTATAAACGCCACAAGACCTAAATTTTTTTTCATATCAACACCTTAAAACTGATTAGTTTGTAAATTCCAGAGTTGAGCTGCAAGAATAGCGGCCCAGAGTAAGTCCCATACTATACATTTCTGTACGAATTTCAAAAATTAAACTTAAAAAATTTAGAACTATTATTGGCCCGTGCGGGTTTTGCGCCTGTGCCCCTTTGGCTGGCCGCCGTGAGGTTCTTCGGTCGGGCCTCCGGCCTTTACCGGGCGAGGGGCAAAGCGCCCCATGGAAATCAGGCGGTCGTACATGACGAGCGCACCAGCGACGCCGACATTGACGCAAAACTTCATGGGAATCTGGATAATGTGTTCGCAGCGTGCTGTCATTTCCGGGGAGAGGCTTCCCATTTCCGGCCCAAGGACGTAAGCGGCGCGGGTGGGATGGCGGAAACTGGGAAGGGCGATGGAATCAGGAGTTAATTCAACGCCCACCAAAGTACATTCTTGCGGAAGGTCGAGTGATTTTACATCCCGGTATTCGTAATACGGCATGTGATCGAAAGAATCCGCCGTGTCCGATACCCTCATGGCTTCTACATCCACTACCGGGGCAATGGTGAAAAAGAAACTGGCGCCGAATGAATGCGCGGAACGGACAAGATTGCCGACATTGGCCTCCTTGCTGATTCCTTCTACGCCGATGCCGAAATAACCACGCATGCGGCGAAACTAAAGGGTTTTGATGGGGCTATCAAGCTTGGTGAGGGTAAAAAGGCGGATAAATTGCAAGTAGTTGCTGAATTAGAGAACTAGTTCGGTCCTGACTGCTGTTCTAATTGCCCTTCTTCCACCGGACTTGGTCCAAAGAAAGCACCGGGGTGAAATCCGGGCTGTACGTCCAGCGCACGCTTTTCTACCTTGCTTAAGGGAGCTTTAGCTTCCGGGATGTCATTGCCGGTCATAAGGTAGTATAAAGTCTGAAGGCCTTTATCGGGAATTTCAGCGTCGCAAACGAGGGCAGGTGGGTCACCTGCCATTCTGCGCCGAAACTCTTGCAGAGCGTGAGAAGCACGTAATCGCTGGCCATTGAAAGTGGTTTCGTAATCAACACCGTTACCATTGTTGGTGCGGATTATTCCGTCAGTTACAGCAACTCCAAATATTTTTCTATGAAAACTCATATTATGTAAATTATAGGGTATTGCAGAGTTTGTCAAGAACCGTGTTTAATTTTTCTTCTCCGCCCGCAAAACAAAGGCGCAGATACCCCTTTGATACAGCGCCGAACGCACATCCGGGGGCCAGCGCCACGCCGGCCTTGTCTATACACTGGCGGGCAAGGGACAGGCAGTCTGTCTCCCCCTCCACCCTGAATAGCGCGTAGTAAGTTGCCTGCGGCTTTAAAACGGTGATACGCGGATGGTTGCCAAGCTTGTCCATCACAGTGTCGCGGTTGCGGGACCATAAATCCATATGCGCAGCGAGGAATTCCTCGCCTTCATCCAGAGCCGCCGCCGCGCCGTATTGCAGGAAAGTAGGGGTGCACAGGAAAGTGTAGAGCGCCGCGTTGCGGATTTTTTCTTCGACGTTCCTGGGGCCGACGAGCCAACCCACACGCCAGCCTGTCATAGACCAGTTTTTGGAAAAACTGTTAAGCAGGAGAAGGTTATCGTTTTCATCGGCAATGTCGAGGAAGCTGGGGGCGTGCTTTTGTCCGTACATCATGCGGCCGTAAACCTCATCGGCAATAACCCAAAGCCCGTTGGTGCGCGCGAAATTCAAGATAGCGCGTATTTCCGTCGCATTGGCTGTCCACCCAGCCGGGTTTGACGGTGTTACAATCAAAATAGCGCGCGTGCGGGCGCTGACGCTGTCGAAGAGCTTATCCAGATCAAGGCGCCACTGGTTGTCTTGACCAAGAGTAAGCGGCACGTTAGTCGTGGTTGCTCCGGTAAGCTCCACGGCGCTGATCAGGTTTTTCCAGATCGGAGTGATGGCAACAATATCATCGCCGGGCTCCAAAACCATGGAGAGCGCCACATGCATGGCCGTTGTGCCCGAAGGCGTTACAAAAAAGCGGTCGGGCGAAACATTTGCGCCGTATATATTCTTATAATAACGCGAAAGGGACTCCCTCAGGAACGGCTGACCCGGCGTGGGACCGTAGAAGGTCTTGCCGTCCTGCATGGCCTTTGTCGTGGCGTTGATAATGAAATCGGGGGTTTTGAGATCGCTTTGCCCTTGTACGAGAGAGATTATTTCCTGTCCCTGCGCTATTTTTTCCTGCGTATAGCGCAAAATAGCATCCCCCGGGTTGGAGGCAAGGTTTTCCAGTACACCTTTAAAAGGGGGATGATCCACAAAATGAGGCGTCTGTGTCGGGCTGTCTTGTTCTAATCTTTTCATATTGTACCTGTATGTTAGCGTACCTGTAAAAGCAAAGGCTTTCTTAGGCTTTTATTCTTCCGGGGCTTTTCTTGGGAGCGTGCGCTTTTGCACTATGGGCTTGGAATATGGCGGCTAGGCCGCCGCAATCGCTGCTGCCGCTGCTGCACTTGCTGCTGCTGCGGTCATAAAGGTCATAGCTGCGATGTCTAAAATTCTCATAACAAGTTCAGAGAAACAGATTTTCCGGGGTGCTGCAAGCATTATTTACGACTTTAGTTCCTCTAACCCCTCATAAAGTTTCAGGCTTTCGGGATTGGCGAGGGCCTCAACATTCTTTATAGGGCGGCCGTGAATGACGTCACGTACGGCCAGCTCGGTGATCTTGCCGCTTTTAGTGCGTGGGATATCGGTTACGGCAATAATCTTTGCCGGTACATGCCGAGGCGAAGCGCCGTTGCGGATGCGTGTCTTGATTTCTTTGATAAGGGCTTCGTCAAGTGTTGTGCCCGGTTTGAGAACGACAAACAATATAACGCGTACATCGTCATCGAAATCCTGGCCGACGGCAATGGATTCCAAAATACCTTCCACCTGTTCAACCTGTCTGTAAATTTCCGCCGTGCCGATGCGTACGCCGCCCGGATTCAAGGTGGCGTCGGACCGACCGTGAATGATAAAACCGCCTTGCGGTGTTTTTTCCACCCAGTCGCCGTGGCACCAGATATTTTCGAAGCGCTCGAAATAGGCTGCGCGGTAGCGAGAGCCGTTCGTATCATTCCAGAATTGTACCGGCATCGAGGGGAAGGGCCGGGTGCAAACAAGTTCCCCCGGCGTACCCGTTATGGGCTTGCCGTCGTCATCAAAAATATCGACAGCCATACCCAGGCCCGCGCCCTGAATTTCACCACGGTAAACAGGCGATATAGGGTTGCCCAGGATAAAGCAGGAAATAATATCCGTGCCGCCTGAAATAGAGGCAAGGTGTACGTCCTTTTTAATCTTCGTATAGACATAATCAAAACTCTCATGCACCAGCGGTGAACCCGTGGAGGTAATCGCGCGCAGGCTTGAAAGATCATGGTTTTCTCCCGGTGCAAGGCCGTGTGCCTTCAAGGCGTCTATATATTTTGCCGAAGTTCCGAAAAGCGTACAGCCGTGTTCTTCGGCATAGCGCCACAGCATATTTCCGTCGGGGTAAAAAGGGGAGCCGTCAAACAGCATCAGCGTGGCGCCGCTAGCCAGTGCCGTAACCTGCCAGTTCCACATCATCCAGCCGCATGTGGTAAAATAAAACACTTTATCGCCGGACTTGATGTCGCATTGCAACTGGTGCTCTTTCATATGCTGGATCAATGTGCCACCGGTGCCGTGTACGATGCATTTGGGTGCGCCCGTTGTTCCGGAAGAGAACATGATGAAAAGCGGGTGATTGAATTCCACGCGGGTAAACTCGATTTCCTGTGGCATGAAGGCGGCTGTAAATTCTTCATCAAGCACGGTATCGCCATGCAGGTCTTCGATATCGGGTGATGTTCCGAAGAAGGGAATGATAACCGTTTTTTCCAGCCCTGTTAATAGCGGCTGGATCTCCCGGATTTTCTCCAGACAGTCTATAGTTTTGCCATTGTAATAATAGCCGTCAACAGTAATTAAAAGTTTTGGCTCTATTTGGCCAAATCTGTCTAACACGCCCTGAGAGCCAAAGTCCGGAGAGGCTGATGCCCAGATGGCGCCGATAGATGTCGCCGCCAGCATGGCAATAATCGTTTCGGCCATATTGGGCATATACCCGGCAACGCGGTCGCCTTTCTTTAAACCCATCGCCCGCATGGCTTGAGCCCAGACGCTGACCTCATAGTAAAGTTCGTTATAAGAAAGTGTACGTTCTTCGCGTTTTTCATTGCGGAAGATAATCGCCGTTTCATCGTTTCTCTGGCGCAGGAGGTTTTCAGCGTAATTAATTTTTGAATCGATAAAAAATTGTGCGCCTGTCATTTTATCAGGATTTGCGAGCGTGATGTCACCGCGCTCGCCAATAACCATGCTGAAATCCCAGAAAAGTTCCCAAAAGGCCTTGGGTTCTTTTACCGACCAATCCCATAAATCCTGATAGCTGGAAAATTCTTGTCCGGCTTTTTTCTCCGCTTCATCTATAAAACGTGTCAAAAGAGCATTCGCCTTTTTTTCTTCGGAGGGAGTCCAAAGCGGTGCCGGGGTATCTGCCTGTGTTTTTTGCGGCGAAACAGTCATGAAAGAGCCTTTGCGTAGTTACTGGTAAACTAAAAATCGACAGGTCAATTCTTGATGCTCCTGTAACCGCAAGTCAAGAAGAAGCGAATAGGTTAACGTAGGGGAGTTACGAAAGCAGCCTTTTCTAAGGCACCCGAAAATATTATATTGCCCGGAGGCAATAAAACCCAGACAAATGCCAAAGGGGGCCAAAATTGCGCAATTTCCTGTTATCTCTTGCTGTATTTCTTACCATTCTTATTTCTGCCGGGGCGCCCCTGAAGGCGCAGGAGCTGGAAAAGTCCCCTGAAAACTACGTTAAAATTCGCCTTTTGGCTGAACGTACAACCGTAAATCCCGGCGATGAGATTTTGCTGGGAGTTCAGCAATCCATCCGCGAGGGCTGGCACACATACTGGAAAAATCCCGGTGATTCCGGATCTATTCCCCGCATTGACTGGCATATGCCCACCGGATTCGAAACCGGGCCGATTATGTGGCCTGCTCCTGAAAAACTTCCCTACGGTCCCCTGATGAATTACGGCTACGCCGATCAGGTTATTTTGCTTCAAAGTCTTAAAGTGCCCGACGATATCCCGCAGGGGCCCATAATCCTTACCGCCGATGTCGAAGTGCTTGTGTGCAACGATATTTGCATTCCGGAATTCGGCACGTACACGTTAACGCTGAACGACCCCTCCAATATGGAAGAAAACAATTCGGCCTACCTGTCTTCGGCGGCGGACCGGCTTCCGATTTCTGTTATGTGGAAAACCACCTTTGCAGAAAAATCCGGCAACCTCGTGTTAACGGTTACTCCGGATGAGGTACAATTTCTAACTTCGGTTGATCCGGCCGATCTGGTCTTCTTTCCGGATGACTGGGGTTTGGTAAACAATGCCGCGCCCGCGCATGTTTCTATAAAGGATGGTTCTATCATCGTTGAACAGGAGCGCGGCGACCGCCCGCTTGATGTGATGAGTGGCACGAAGTTTGTTATGGAGCATAAGCTTGCCGACGGCTCTCAGGAGAATTTCGTTTTAAATGCTGTAAAGGCCGGGATCGTTTCTAAAGGGACAGCACAAGAGGGTGATCAAAACGATGTCGCTATGGCAGTCTCGTCTATCGGATTTTTCAAAGCGGTTGTTCTGGCTTTGTTGGGCGGATTGATTCTAAACCTGATGCCCTGTGTGTTCCCCGTGCTGTCGATCAAGGCGCTTAGCCTTGTAAAAATCTCTGAAAAGAGCGCGGCACTGGCGCGGCTGCATGGAATTGCCTATACGCTGGGAATTTTGACGTGTTTTGCCGCCATTGCCGGTTTGCTGATCATCCTGAAATTAGCGGGTGCGGAAATCGGCTGGGGCTTTCAGTTGCAAAACCCGCTGGTGGTGGGCGGCCTTGCCTATCTGCTCTTCCTGATCGGGCTCAACCTGATGGGCTTTTTTGAGATCGCTGCCAGTTTTGGCAATATCGGTAACAGACTGACACAGGGAGAGGGCGTTTCCGGTTCC
>CAZBNG010000002.1:46682-77701 GCA_964493095.1 uncultured Pseudobdellovibrionaceae bacterium | reverse complement strand
AATGGCGTAACGACTTCCCCGCTGTCTCCAGTGTAGACTCAGTGAAATTGAATTCGAGGTTAAGATGCCTCGTACCCGCGGTTAGACGGAAAGACCCTATGAACCTTTACTACAACTTCACAGTGGCAATATGACTGTCATGTGTAGCCTAGGTGGGAGACTTTGAAGCGGTGGCGCCAGCCATCGTGGAGTCAACAGGTGAAATACCACCCTTGGCTTTTGTGTTGTCTAACTGCGATCCCTTACCGGGATCCAGGACCCTGTATGGTGGGTAGTTTGACTGGGGCGGTCGCCTCCCAAATAGTAACGGAGGCGCGCGATGGTGAGCTCAGGACGGTCGGAAATCGTCCATCGAGTGCAATGGCATAAGCTCGCCTTACTGTGAGACTGACAGGTCGAACAGTGTCGAAAGACGGTCATAGTGATCCGGTGGTTTCCGCATGGAAGGGCCATCGCTCAACGGATAAAAGGTACTCTAGGGATAACAGGCTGATAGCGCCCAAGCGCTCACAGCGACGGCGCTGTTTGGCACCTCGATGTCGGCTCATCTCATCCTGGGGCTGTAGCAGGTCCCAAGGGTATGGCTGTTCGCCATTTAAAGAGGTACGTGAGCTGGGTTCAGAACGTCGTGAGACAGTTCGGTCCCTATCTGCCGTGGGAGTTGGAGTCTTGAGAAGAGTTGCCCTTAGTACGAGAGGACCGGGGTGAACGAACCTCTGGTGTATCTGTTGTTCCGCCAGGAGCACCGCAGAGTAGCTATGTTCGGACAGGATAACCGCTGAAAGCATCTAAGCGGGAAGCCCCCTTCAATACAAGGACTCCCTATCAGAGCCGTGGAAGACGACCACGTTGATAGGCTGGATGTGGAAGTGCAGTAATGCATGAAGCTAACCAGTACTAATTGCTCGATTGGCTTGAATTCTTATCCGCAACGGTTTTACCGTTTCGGAAATCGCGCGCAGCGTTAAATCCGCTGTGTTTGTGTAAAATTTTGTGACATTGGTATAACGGCGTTAATTTTGATGATCTGGTGGTTATAGCGGAAGTGAAACACCCCATCCCATCCCGAACTGGGCCGTGAAACCTTTTTGCGACGATGGTACTGCGTCTTAAGGCGTGGGAGAGTAGTGCGCTGCCAGATCTTCAAAATTAATCCCGTATTTCAAACCTGTTTTACGAACTCTAAATTTTAAAGCCGCCTTCGGGCGGTTTTTTTATTCTTCTTCCCATTTTTTCCTTCATTTATACTCCTTCCCATGAAATTTACGATCCAGACAGACGATCCGTCTAGGGCGGAGGTTGTTAGTTTGTTGCAGACTCACCTGGCCTTTGCCGCCGCGCATACTCCGGCGGGGAGCGGACACGCGCTTGATGTTTCGGCGCTGATGCGGCCCGAAATCACCTTCTGGACGGCGCGGGATGAAACGGGCGCGGTGATCGGCTGTGTTGCTATGAAGGAGCTTTCCCCCGATCATGGCGAGATCAAATCTATGCACACTCTGGAGGCCCATAGAGGCAAGGGTGTTGCCCGGACCCTGCTTGAAACCGTGATGAAAGAGGCAAAAATGCGCGGGCTTACACGCTTGAGCCTTGAAACCGGAAAATCTGAGGGTTTCGGCCCGTCGCGCCTTTTATACGAACGGATGGGTTTTGCGGCTTGCGAAGCTTTTGGTGATTACGGCGCCGACCCCTTCAGCTATTGCATGAGCAGGGAGATTGGTGGGCCTGATTAAAAATCTGTACGGGCTTGTAATAGTCGCGCGATTTACATTAGGCTTGGTTCATGCGGTTCTTATCTGGTTTATTATGTTTGCTAATTGCTATTCCTGCTTTCGCCCATGACGAGAGCACAAACCCTGATTGGCCGCACGCACACAGCATTCCCGCTGCGATAGAAAGAAATATCGTTCGCCTCAGGCAGGAAGGAAATTACCGCTATATCAGCTCTAACGGCATCCCGAACCATGAAACCGGGCAGTTTCCGAACCGCGGCAACCCCAATGCCATTTTGGCGCAGGATCATGAATACAAAGTGCCCTTGAACCCGCAGAAAACCGGACGGGCGATTACCCAGAACGGTCTTGTCGGTGTGGCTCTAAACGGCATTCCGTTTGAGCCGGGCACGGCAGAGTGCTATGGCCGTTCTCCCGGGGAACGTGGGCCTATGGGCTCATGTGAGTGGAGCGAAGAGGCCATTGTCGGCGGCAAGGGTAAGCTCGGCCTTGACTACAGCAACGCCCATGTGCAGCCGGACGGTACCTATCATTATCACGGCGTGCCCAATGGCTTGCTCGGCGTGCTGGAGGACAGCGGCGACGTGGTGCAGGTCGGTTATGCCGCAGACGGATTCAAGCTAATGGTCAGCCGCTCGGGCCGTTATAAAAGCGGGTACGGGCTTAAGAACGGTACCCGCCCCTCGGGACCCGGCGGGCGTTATGACGGCACCTATACCGCCGATTACGAATTCAAAGGTTCGGGCAATCTCGATCAGTGCAACGGCACGGAATATAGCGGCGAGTATGTTTATTTCGTCACGAGCGAATTCCCTTTCGCCCCGCGCTGTATGATGGGCCGTCCGGATGAAAGCTTCAGCCGCAAGGGCCCCCCTTCCGCAGGTCGCCCGGGAGGAGTGGGGCCGGAAGAGAAGCGCTGGCCATCACCCCGTCAGCATCGTCGTTGACCGAAATTAAGTGCTATTTTTTCTTTGCCGGGAAGCAACCGGTGAGAAGAGGAAGCTCGTGACGCTCTAACACACCGCCGCGTTCCTTGTCGTAGTAAAGCGTATAAATACCGTCGGAGAAGGCTTCGCCATCCGCATCGCTGTCGATCCGTGTCAGGTTGTGAACACGGCCATGGTAATTGAGGGCGGCTTGTGGAGAGTTATCACCGAGCGAGAGCACCATTTGTTCGTTATTGTCGCAGAAATGAAGCTGGGACGAGGCCACAGGCGCGTAAGGATCGCGGCTGGCACCGCAGGCACTTAAGACAAGAAGAGTAACAACAAGCGGGGCTATTTTTTGCATGCGGGCGGGTCCTTTCCGGTTTCTACCGTCTTGCGGCGCTAACTTTTTATTATACCATTTGCCGGGTTTTTCACAAAGCATCTGATGGTGCGCTAACATGACCTTGCACACAAGCAGGCTTTAATCCACAACATTTATTTGCGCTGTGGATGGAATCGCGCTAGTATCCTCCACTAATGACGGTGATTTTTGGTTTTTTAGTTTTGTTGAGCGCTGTAATACGTTTTCAAAGAATACCAAGACCCAGAAATCATTACGGCGTTTAACATGAAACTAAACTAAGGAGACTGCCACTATGGCTCAAGGAACTGTAAAATGGTTCAACCCAACCAAAGGCTTCGGCTTTATCGTGCCCGATGAAGGTGGAAACGATGTGTTCGTTCACATTTCCGCCGTTGAAAAAGCAGGTATGAAAACACTGAACGAAGGCCAGAAAATTTCTTACGACATCGAAGAAAACCGCGGCAAGCAAGCAGCGACAAATCTTAAAGACGCAGCGTAAGGGTTATTTCTAGAATTCAAAAGCCGCCGACAGAAATGTCCGGCGGCTTTTTTATGTCCGGTAGCGTGGCGCCATTTCTTCAGTTCGTTTGTACGAATTTACGGCTAGGGGGACTATATACCTTGATTTTAAAGGATAATTCTTTAGTTCGTTGGTTATTCATAATGAAAACCTGAGCGCAGGCATTATCCGATACTATTTTTATTATAGCACAACGGAAACGGAAAATAAAGGAATTTGGTCCTATTTTTGGTGGATGACTTTAAATCTTAAAAGCATAATCGGCAAGATTTTTTAGTATTTCTATTTGTCTGTCTATTGCCTCATTTTCCTGAGCGACATTATCCATGCTCTCCACAAGCGCATCTGAAACTTGATCGAGCGTTATAGGTACGCCCAGAGCATTTTCAGCCTCAAGACGGAGTTGTTCCATCGTTTGTTCTTCATTCAGGTTCTTGCCCGAGTGCGTAATATTATCAAACACCTCTAGGATATTATGGAAAGCTATGGCCGGGTTGTACGGCTTGCCTACGCAATCATTGAATTCCGTTTTGCAACTATTGCCTTCATCAAACATGTCATTATTCCCCTCAAAGGGCTTGAAGCCGTTTCACAGGATTAAGAATAATGAAAAAAGATGAATTTTATGTTAAATTAAGGGCGGTTTTTGAAGATCAATCGTTCTCGACGATATTCAGGATATCGGGAGAGGAACGGGCGGGGATCGGGATGAAGTCGCTTTGCTCGCTGACATCCACGTCCTTGCCGGTAAAGGTGCGGAATGCGCCTAGCACGCAGACAAAAAGTAGAGCGCCGGAGAGGGTGGGAAAGAAGTAAAAAGGCCCGCTTTTTTGCAGCAATAAACCCATCAGAACCGGACCGAGACACGCCCCCATCGAGTTAAACAGGATCAAGGAGGACGTAGCGGAGAGGATTTGCTCGCGCTTGATCTTGTCGTTCATATAGGCGATGCAGATGCTGTAGATGCTGGCCGTGACGCCGCCGAACAGGAAAATAAAGGCATAAAGGGACGGGATCACATTTGAAAGATTGGCCAGCACAAAGCCGAAAAACGTCACGGCAATGATAATCTGGCGGCGGTCCACGCGGTCGGAAAGCCAACCGATAAAGAGTGGGATAAGGCCGCAGCCCATAATGTAACTGGCGATAAACAGCGCGATTTGCGACGTTTTAAAACCGATTTCATGAGCGTAAACCGGGCCTATGCCCAGCACGGTGCCCGCGCACAGGCCCGAGCAAAACACACCCGCCATGGCAAGGGGAGAGCGCTTCATCAGCTTTTTAAAAGGCAGATGCTCGGGGGCCTCATAACCGGGGGCGGGCTTGTTGGCCAGCACCAGCGGCATAAGAGAGAGAGAGACAAGCACGGAGACCAGCACGAAGAGGTCCATTTCTTCCAGCGGGGCAAGGTTGATCAGGAACTGGCCGCTGAACAGGCCCGCATAAATCACAAATAGATACAAGCTGAAAATCTGGCCGCGGCGCTTGTTGGTGGCGATGTTGTTCAGCCAGCTTTCAGCCACGATGAACATGCCGGCAAAGCTCATCCCGCTGATGACACGCACAACGCCCCAGAGATATATATTGATGAACACGCCGTGCAGCAGGATGGTGACCGAAGCCAGCGAAGCGACGGCGGCAAAAACGCGTATATGTCCGACGGAGGCGATAGCGCGGGGCGCGAGATTACAGCCCAGCACGAACCCGACATAGTAAAGCGACATGACGATACCGGTGGCAAAAACTGGAAACCCTTCCAGATCGGCGCGAAGGCCGAGCAGAGTGCCCTGCAACCCGTTGCCAACCATGATCATGGCTACGCCCATCAGTAGCGGCCAGACAAGCAGCAGCGTCTTGTAGATTTTGGGCGGCGTCGAAGCGGGGGAGGGCGGAGTATTCATGATTAGACCATAGGCATCGGGGCGCAAAAAACAATCATATTATGGTGTGACAGGACGGGTTTTTGGTGGAGAAAGGCGGGCGCTTTGGGGGTGGCGCGGCGTAAAAACCTATGTGGAACAGGGCACTCGTCCGGTAGTGTCTCACTTTGAAATATTCTCAAAGTCGTCATTGCCCGGTTTATCCGGGCAATCCACGGATACAAGGAAACGCCTCGGTTTGCGGCGCAATGGATCACCCGCATAAAGCGGGTGATGACGGAAAAGGGGGAATATTCAAACTGAGACATCGTTAATCGCCCAGCGGATTTGCATTTTTGTGAACGAATCGCTATGATGGGCCTACTTCTACATAAATGATTATTAATTCGGGGGACGTCCAATGACTTCTTTTGCCTCATCACGCGGGGAAATTCTGTTTGTGCGCGAAACTGTAAAAAGGCAGCTAAAGCGCCTTATTCGTCGCATTTCCAACGATAATCAGGCCACGGTAAAGCCGTAAGGCCCTTACGGCCTATATTCGTCTTTTTGCGGTGCGGGGGAACGGCTATCAGCAAGTTTTCCTTTCTCGCGTGCGCAGCATAGTTTTGCGTTGCAGTAGGCGGGCGATCTATGTTTATCTTTTTCCTGAAATTCATGATCGAGAGGAAAAGCCATGGTCAAGCTAGTCGAAACAGCTACTGAATTCGCGTTATCACCAACATTAGAAGCCAATGAGATGGTTGCGGAGCGCCGCAGCCGTGGCGAGCAGGTCCTGCATATGGGGTTTGGAGAGTCTCCCTTCCCCGTGCCGGAGCGTCTGGAAGAAGCATTGAGAAATGCAGTAGGCCGCAAAGAATATCTGCCTACATCTGGCCTTACGGAATTGCGTCAGGCGGTTGCACAATATTACAAAGACAAGATTGGCCTTGATACAGACAAGTTCGATGTGATTATTGCTCCCGGTTCCAAGCTTATCCTTTACTCCCTGCAAATGGCGATTGAGGGCGATCTTCTAGCGCCTGATCCCAGCTGGGTTTCCTACGCGCCCCAAGCCAAAATGCTGCGCACGAAGGTTATTCGGGTGCCTGTGACGCTGGATGAGGAAGGTTTTAAAATTGACCCAGAAGAGCTGCGCGCAACAATCAAGCATGCTCGCGCCGAAGGCAAGAACCCGTCCAAGATTATCCTGAATTACCCTAGCAATCCAACAGGGCTTAATATCCCTGAAGACAATCTGAAAGCGCTGGCGAAAGTTTGCGTTGAGGAAGATATCCTGATTATCTCTGACGAGATTTATGGCTTTGTGACGTTTGATGAAAATTACCGCACGATTGCGAAATATGCACCCACGCATACGGCGTTAACGAGCGGCCTGTCCAAACATTTGTCCTTGGGCGGCTGGCGTATCGGTATCGGATTTATTCCAAAATCGGTAAACGGCTTGCAAAAACTGCTTTGCAATATCGCATCGGAGACATGGTCATGTGTTCCCGCACCTATCCAGCAGGCTTGCGTGGAAGCCTATAAAGGCCATGCGGATATCGAAAAGCATATCAGTGAATGCACAGCCATTCACGCCCATATGAACCGCTTTATCGCGGCAGGGTTGCGTGAGGCTGGTATTATCGCTCCTACGCCTCAAGGTGCGTTCTATAACTACCCGAATTTTGAACCGTTCCGTGATGAGCTGGCGGCGCAGGGGATCAAAACGTCGAAAGAGCTTTCCCTCTACCTTTTGAAAAACTACGGTCTGGCGTCCTTGCCGGGTTCTGCCTTTGGTGCCGATGCAGAGGTTCTTACGCTCCGCCTGTCTGGTTGTGACTATGATGGTGCTGCGGCGCTGCAGGCCTACCGTAACGGTGAAAAACTGGATGATGCCTTTATCGCGAAAAACGCCCCGCGCGTGAAAGCCGCGGTAGAGGCGTTCCAGCAATTCATCGCCGACGCGAAACAGGCGAAAGCGGCTTAATTCTTTCGTCATTGCGAGGAGGGGCAGCGCCCCGACGCGGCAATGACGTTTAAAGCAATTTTTGTATCCTTTCCTGCAGCACAGGGATAACCTCTCCTTCCATCCATGGGTTTTTACGCAGCCATAAATTATTGCGCGGGCTGGGGTGGGGAAGCGGCAGGACATCCGGCCAGTATTCCCGCCATGCTCTTACCGTTTCTGTCAGGTTTTTCTTTTGTCGTCCTTTTAGATGCCAGTTATGGGCGTATTGGCCAATCACAAGGGTCAGTTCTATATCCGGCATTTGATCCAGCAATCTCTGACGCCAATGCGCGGCGCATTCAGGACGGGGCGGCAGGTCGCCCGCTTTTCCCGTGCCGGGATAGCAAAACCCCATGGGGACAATGGCCAGACGTTCATCTTGATAAAACGTATCGCGATCTATGCCCATCCAGTCACGCAAGCGGTCACCGCTGGGGTCGTTAAAGGGGATGCCCGTTTCATGAACACGTCGCCCCGGCGCTTGTCCGACGATCAGGATACGCGCTTCGGGCCTTGCGATAAAAACAGGGCGCGGGCCGAGGAGAAGAACGGCCTCGCATATACGGCACGCCTCTATTTCACGGCGTAAAAGCTCAAAATTTTCCTTGCTCTTCATGGGTTCACCCGTTATCACGTCCATGCACTGAATACATTAAGGAATATAGCATGGACATTACAAAAATCCCGTTGGGCAGCAATCCGCCCGAAGAAGTCAACATGATCGTGGAAAACCCGCTAGGCGGCGTTCCTGTGAAATACGAGCTGGATAAGGACTCCGGCGCGATGTTCGTTGACCGTTTTCTCCATACATCCATGTTCTATCCCGGCAATTATGGTTTCATTCCCCATACGCTTTCCGGCGATGGCGATCCTGTTGATGTTCTGGCTGTTGGTCGCAATCCTGTTATGCCGGGCTGTGTGATGCCTGTGCGTCCCGTTGGCGTGCTGTTGATGGAAGATGACGGCGGTCAGGATGAGAAGATTATTGCTGTGCCCGCAGATCATGTGCACCCCTATCACGGCGATGTGCATGATTTTATGGATTTGCGCGAGATTAACCGCCAGCAGATTGAGCACTTTTTTACCCACTACAAGGATCTTGAAAAGGGTAAATGGTCAAAGACTTTGGGGTGGGCGGATGCTAACGAGGCAAAGAAGCTCATCCTTGAAGGGATTGAACGGGCGAAATCCCAAAAAGCAGCCTAACTTTCTTCAAACGTAATTGCACGGCTTGTCTGTGCAATCCACTTGTGTCCCAGAGGGCATGGATCACACGCATAAAGCGTGTGATGACGTTATTTTTAATATCTTTCAGGATGACAGTTGGTTAAAACGAAAATTTATCCAGTATACAAACGTTGTCGTAGCCCATGGCGGTCATGAAATCGGCTGCCTTGACGCTACGCACGTTTCCGGCGCAGACGAAGGCGAGAAGCGTGTCTGTCGGCAGTTCTTTGTAATGCGAGGGCAGGGTGGATATCTCCATATGGAGCGAGCCTTCGATCGGGTCTGCTTCTCTCTCTTCCTCTGTGCGAACATCTACAATCAAGTGGTCTTTCGTTTTTAACTCATCCATTGAAAACATTTCGGCCATTTTATCTTCCTTTTCTTGCGCTATTTCTTCTGTGGCATTCCGGCAATGCGGGCAGTTTTGATCCTTGGGCAGTTGAAGCTTCGTGATCCGGATGTCTTTCAAATCCATGGATAATATAGTGCCTTCTTTTATATCGCCAATCCCCAGCAGATAACAAAGCGTTATATGCGCCTGATACATTCCCGTTAGCCCTGCAGATGTGCCGAGAATACCGGCTTCATTACAATTGCGTGCATCAGTCGGCAGTTCAGGGAACAGGCAATGATAGCAGGGGGCATTGGTGGCGAAGCCAGCAAAAATGCCTGCTTGTCCTTCAAAACGGTTCACGCTGGCGGAAATCAGCGGCGTTTTTGTCGCGATGGAAAGGGCGTTTAGTAAGGTTTTGGTTTCGAAATTATCGGAACCGTCGAGGATGAGGTTGTAAGAGGTATCGTCATCACACGCCTTGTGCGTGTGATCCATACCCTGTGTACAAGTGGATTGCACGGACGAGCCGTGCAATGACGGAAAATTCAGGCTATCGCCCTCCTCGCAATGACGGATTTTGAAAGGAAACGCTCTAACGTTACAGTGCGGATTTAATGTCCGCAGGTAGTTTGCTGCAGCCTCTGCTTTATTTATTCCGGCTTCATTATCCTGATATATCGTTTGGCGGTGCAAATTGCTGCGCGATATTTCATCGTGATCGGCGATCGTGATGTGCCCGATGCCCGCTGCGGCAAGATAGGGAAGAGCCGCAGAACCCAAGCCCCCAGCGCCAACATAAAGCAGTTTTGTCTGTTTCAGTTTTATCTGATGCGCAGCATTCAGATCTGGCAGAGCGAGCTGGCGCTGGTATCGTTCCCATTCATTCATACTTAGAACAGTATCGTCATCTTGAGCGGAGCCGACTTTAGTCGGCGTAGTCGAAAGATCTGAATACCAGTCCTCAGATAAATCTTTCCATTCCGGATTGTTCGAGTTTACCAAGGCATCTTTCTTTTTTCTAACCCATCTTTTTAATTGCTTTTCTCGCCCTATGGCGCTTTCCGCATCATCAAAACTTTCAAAGTGGACTAGTTTTTTACATTTGTATTTTTGGGAAAAGCCGGAAATGATCTCATGTCTGTGTTCATAAAGGCGTTTTTCAAGATTACTTGTAACCCCGATATAAAGAACTTTATTCGTATGGTTTGTTAAAAAATAAACTTTGAATTCTTTTTGCATTTTTTTAGATCCTTCGACTTCGTTCGCTAACGCTCACTTCGCTCAGGATGACGGGGGAGAGGTTTGATGCCAAAAGGGTTTATCGATTTGCGGGGTGGAAGCGCTGGCATGTTCTTGCTGCGCAATAATGCCCGAGAGGTAAGCTTCGCGTCCGGCTTCTATGGCTTTGGAAAACGCCGTTGCCATTTGAACGGGATCGCCGGCCTTGGCAACGGCAGTATTCAGGAGCACGGCATCGTATCCCATTTCCATGGCGGCGGCGGCGTGGGATGGTGCGCCGATACCGGCATCCACAACGAGAGTTTTATCCGGAAACTTTTCGCGTAGCAGTTTAAGGGCGAAGGGGTTGTTAAGGCCACGGCCAGAGCCAATAGGCGCCCCCCACGGCATCAGGATGTTGCATCCTATGCTGCACAATTCTTTCGCGAGAATGGCATCGTCCGTCATGTAGGGGAAAACTTCAAACCCCCGCTTTATAAGTTCCTCGGTGGCATCCTTTAAAGCGAATGGGTCAGGCTGTAGCGTGTAGTCATCACCAATAACCTCAAGCTTGATCCAGTTGGTTTCGAAAACTTCGCGCGCCATTTCTGCGGTCGTGATGGCTTCTTTGGCACTAAAGCAACCTGCTGTATTGGGCAGAACAGGGATGTTAAACCCTCTGATGATCTCCCAGAATTTTTGCCCTGATCCCGCAGCATTTTCACGGCGCAGGGATACGGTGAGCAATCCGGGCTGAGAGGCTTCGATTGCTTTGGCCAGAATATCGGGGGAGGGGTATCCCGCTGTTCCCAAAAACAAGCGGGAGCTTAATATCGTGTCTTTGATTGCCAGTGTCTTTGACATGCCTATCCCCCTTGCATCGGTGCAACAATTTCAATGTCGTCACCATCTTTTAAAGTCACGTTCGCGTAATTGCTGCGCGGGACAAATTCACCGTTGCGGGCAACCGCGATAATTTTACCGCTATATCCCTGTTGCTCAAGACAAGCGGCGATATCGAGGGGTGCTGTAAGTTCAAGCGGCTGTCCGTTGATCGTGATTTTCATTTGTATCTTTCTCTTTGTTGTCATCCTGAGCGGAGGCGCGAAGTGCCGAAGTCGAAGGATCTACGTTTGCAGCATGAAATCTTTCGGGTTGCTTCGCTCCCTCAGGATGACAGAAGGAGGTGAATAAGTTCATAAATTTGTGCGTTTTTCCCGCAACAAAATCTGTAATACATTCGGCCATGATGGGGGAGAGTAAAAAACCGTGGCGGAATAATCCTCCAGCGCGGATAAGGTTTCCTTCAATGCCTATTCGCGGGAGGTTGTCAGGATAGCTGGGCCTTATGCCCACATTCATTTCCAATACTTCCGCATCCGCAAAGCTGGGGTGGAGGGAGTAAAGCGCGCTCATAAGCTCCATGCCGGATTTAAGCGTAAAGCTCTCGCCCTCGCTTTCGATTTGTGTGGCGCCGATCATAAAAACGCCATCGCCGCGCGGCACGATATATAGCGGATAGCGTGGGTGCATGAGGCGCAGAGCGCGTGACAGAGTAAATTCAGGGTTTCTGACAACGATTGTCTCACCCTTCACGCCGCGCAGTTCCGGATCGTTGATGGCTATACCTCTCGCGTCTATTACGAAGTCATAGTCTTTGGCGATGTCTTGGGGGGCTTTGGTGGCTTCAACCATGTTAACCCCATCCTTGATCAATATCCCGCAAAGGCTGGTGATTGTGTCATATGGAGACAGATGGGCTTCTTCATGCAAAAGAACGCCATTTGTGAACTTTGCGGGTAAAAGTGCCTCCAGATCTTGCGGGCGGACAGGCTTTTGCGCCTCTGCTGGCAAATGCCCCTTAAAACGATCCAGAACGTATTGATCTTCTTTGTGGGCGATCAAAAGGCTGCCATTTTGATGAAAAGCTGTTTTATGGACGTCTGAGAATTGGCGCCAAAACTCTATGCCTGCCAAACCTGCGGTGATCCATTCAGGCGGCATATGCTCTATTTCCGCATAAGGCGCCAGCATGCCTCCGGCGATATAGCTTGCGCTCTTTTTATGTGGGAAGCCTTTGGGGTCGTATATTGTGATATGGTGTCCGGCAGAGCTTAGGGTTCGCGCGGCAGTCAGGCCCATAATGCCCGCGCCGAGAATTGTAATATTGAGAGGTTTTTGTGTCATTTCCTTATCTCACGCTTCCTACGCCGGTCTTAACCGCATCAGGTTCCAGGAGTATAATCTCAGCAAGTTTTTGTTTTAGGCTCAGGCGCGTAAACGCGCTACGCCGACGAAAACCTGCACCTCCGGTGAGTGTTATCTTATAAAAGGGAACCTATAAGTTTGGTGAAATAAGTCAATCCCCGCCCTTGCTTTTATGGATTATGGGCGCTATAACCTGCTTCTCTATTCATTGACGCGGGATGGAGCAGCCCGGTAGCTCGTCAGGCTCATAACCTACCGAGCAACAAAAAGTAAGAGATTAAGAGCTTGAAAAGTATAGGAGTTTTTAAGAGCGTAAAAAGTTAAAAAGTGCTATTTGTAGCAGTATGTAGCAGTGAAATGTCATACGGGATTGTCATACGCTTTTATGTTATATATGAATTGATTTTTTTGACGCGGGGTGGAGCAGTCTGGTAGCTCGTTAGGCTCATAACCTAAAGGTCAGTGGTTCAAATCCACTCCCCGCAACCAGTTTTAAATAAAGCCGCTTCATAGCGGCTTTATTTTTGTCCATTTTAATAATATTGTTAAAGGCAATCAGAAAATTTTTAAAAGGATGCGGGGATGCTTGAGAAGCTTATATCAATTAAGGGCGTGGGCCGGTTTCAGAATTGCAAGGCTGCCGGTGACGTAAGCTTTGGCAAAAACAGCCTGGTATTTGCCGAAAATGGCCGGGGCAAGACAACCCTTTGCGCTATATTGCGCTCACTTCAAACCGGCATGCCCGCCTATATTATGGGGCGGCAAACCATAGGCGGCGAAGAAAACCCGCCCGAGATTCAAATCCGGCTTAACGGCGGCAATGCCGTCTTCAGGAACGGACAATGGAACCAGCAATTTTCCGATATTGCTATTTTCGATTCAACCTTTGTGGCCGAAAATGTTTTTTCCGGCGATTGCGTCGAAATAGACCATAGGAGAAACCTGTATAATGTCATCATAGGCAAGGCGGGCGTTGATCTGGCCCATGAAGTCAACGCCATTGACGCGGCTATCAAGATCAAAAACGGTGAAATCAAGGATAAGAAAGCCTTTCTGGAATCCAGAATTCCGGACGGCGTTATGGATGCGGATTATTTTATAACCCTGCCCAAAGAAGACGATTCCATTGATAGCAAGGTTGCGGATAAGGAAAGAGATTTACAGGCCGTTAAACAATCCGCGCAATTGCAGCGCGGCTCCGAATTGGAACAAATGAGCCTTCCGGCCGTCCCAGATGAGTTTTTGCCGATTTTGACAAAAACCATTGACGGCGTGGAAGCCGATGCGGAAAGACAGATAACCGCCCATATCGAAAACCACAACATGCAGGAGCGCGGTAAAACGTGGCTTTCGGAAGGTTGCTCTTATATCCATGATGATAATTGCCCTTTTTGCGGCCAGGACTTGACCGGCGTTGATCTTATCGAAGCCTATAAAGGGTTCTTTAGCGCCGCTTACAATGCCCTTAAAGATGAAATCAAGGCCCTTAGTGATGAGATCTCGGATAGTTTTGGCGATTTGGGCTTGGCTCAAATTGACCGGGTTCTGCATAAGAATGCCGCCGCCGTGGAATTTTGGTCGCAATACTGCGATATAATCGCCCCGGCCTTGCAGGAATCCGACAACCTTATCGTCGTTTTGGCGCGCTTGCGGCAAAGCGCCCTCGATCATTTGGAACGAAAAGCGCAAGCACCCCTTGAGCAAATCAATCCGGACGCTTCCTTGCTTTCAGATTTTGAAATTCTGCGCCAGTTTCAGGCGGCAATCGTGCAATACAATCAAGCTGTAGATACGGCAAACGCCCTAATCCGCGCAAAGAAAGAGCAAGCGCAAGGCCGCGAAGTGCGGCAAGTGGAAACGGAATTGGCAAAGTTGAAAGCCGCCCAAAGGCGCTGTGACCAACAAATAGACGCGGAATGCACCGCATACCGCAAGCTTTTAATGGAAAAGAAAGACTTGGAAGACCGGAAGACCGCGGCCAAAGAAAAGCTGGATGAATACACACAAAGCATAATCAAGAAATACGAAAAAACGATCAATGAGTATCTTGATTGCTTTAACGCCGGTTTTCAAATTACCGAAACGTCACACGGTTACAGGGGCGGCGCGCCAAGCACAAGCTATCAAATCCTTATCAATCAAACGCCGGTTGATCTTGGTAATTCGGATACGCCAATTGACCAGCCGAGTTTCAAAAATACCCTTAGTTCGGGTGATCGTAGCGCGCTTGCGTTGTCGTTCTTCTTGGCGCAATTGGAACATGACCCGGATAAAGCAAACAAGATTGTGGTTTTTGACGACCCCTTTAACAGCCAGGACGATTTCAGAAAAGGCCATACGGCGCAACGCATCAAAAAATGCGGAAGGGAATGTGCGCAAGTTATTGTGTTATCGCATGACCAGCATTTCTTAAAGCTTGTTTGGGACGATTTGCCTACGGATGAACGCAAGACCTTTCAGCTTTTCCGCATATCGGAGAAAAACACCGGCATTGCCGAATGGGATATTGAAAAGGCTGTACAAGCGCGTTACCGGGCCGACATTGATACATTGAGCAAATATTACACAAGCGCCAATGACGGCAACCAAAGGGATGTTGTCCAAAAAATACGCCCTGTTTTGGAGGGATATTGCCGGAATTTGTATCCCACTAGATTTGCGGATAACGATGCGCTCGGCACCATTGTTGGGAAAATCAGGGGATACGACGACGAATTCCCCCTTAAGGATGTTTGTGATGAGTTGGAAGAATTGAATGGGTATTCGCGCCGTTATCATCACGGTGAAAATCCTAATGCCGCCACGGAAGCTATTAATGACAATGAGCTTAAGGGATATGTGAAAAGAACCTTGAAAGTCGTTGGAGCACTTTTATAGAAAAATTTCCATTTTTTTGCTTTTTAGTATCCTTCTTATTGAATAATTTGAAGGGCAATGTTAGCTTAATGACGATGCGCAAGTTTTTGATGATATTCTCTGTTTTTGCCTTGGTCGTTTCTATAACGGCTGACTTAGCGCATGCACATACCACTTCCCTAGATACGCAAACCCAAATTTCTGCTGATATGGATAGCGGGCCTGATAACAGTGCTTATCCGGGCTGCTGTGATATGGCTTGTGGTGGCTGCGGTATGCACCATCACCACCATGCAGCCAATGGCCTTAGTGACGGCTTTTCCTTACAGGCCGCAACAAAAGACAGGCAGGGTTTTGGCGCAGAATCAATCTACCTTTCCGATTTCGTTTATGGCCTAAAACGCCCACCCCGGATTTAATTTCAGGGGTGAAGTGTATCTTGGCTTGGGCGTAATACGTCTAATCTAATCTCCAAACACAACACTCCTGTATGTTTCAGGCAAAAGCCCGGCTTTTGCCTGCATGTCGCTTTTTTATCAAACGAAAGGAACGAATCAATGAAAAGCTTACTGACATTTACTTTTATAGCCCTTTTAGGGGTTTCGGGAGTGGCGAAGGCCGACCAAAACGCAGAAACAATTGCGGTTGAGGATATGCCGCGCTTTGCCAGCATCGAGCAACAGCGCTGCCCTAAATCCCGCTATCCATCAGTTAAAAAACGCCTTGAATGCAAACATGAAGTGCGGCGTGAAATCTTTGAGAAAAGGCAGGCGCGCGAACAGCAAAATCAGAGCGCCGCTCAATCTGAAAACCAAGGAGAAATACAATGATACAACACCTAAAAATTCTGGCTATAACAGCTTTGGTTATGCCTTTTATGTTCGGCATAGCGCAAGCGCAGGAACTAGCCTCGAAAAAGCCGGGTATTGAAAATTTCATTAACTACATATGGCAGGCAAGCCCTTCCGTACAGGAAGCAGAGGCGAGGGTCGCCGCTGCCCAGGCAGGACAAAAAGCAGCCTCGCGCTGGCAACATAATCCGGAAGTAGAATATGAAGTGGAAGATGTTGAGGGCGAAGAAAAAACCCAGGTTCTCGGTGTTAGTCAAACAATAGACTGGAGTGGAAAATTCCTGTCCTCCGGCAAAACGGCCAAATTTGAATTAATGGCGGCGCAGGCCGAACGTGATGAAATTAGGCAAAATATCGCCATTGATGTTTTGGCAGCCTTAGCCGAATACAATGCGACTAAGGATGTTTTTGGGCTGGCAACGCAGCGTTCAAGTTTAATGGAGCGTTTTGCAGGGCTTGCAGATAAAAGCTTTAAGACGGGCGATATTGACCAAAGTGAATATAATCTGGCGCAATTGGCTTTGTCAGAGGCCTTGATTGAGCAGGCGGATTCAGAAACAGCATTGGCCGAAAGCAGGCAGGCGCTGGACGCAGCAATCGGCTTTGCTCCCGATAACTTCTTTGCTTTACCGGAGTTGCCTGAAACACTCCCGGAGCCTGTACTTGGCATTGATAACGAAGATCAGGTTTTAATGCAGCTGCCCTCTTTGCGCGCAAGGAAGCACCGGGAAGAAGCGGCCAAGGCTGTTATTACCCAAGCTCAAAAGGATCGCCTTCCCGATCCGACCGTCGGTCTTGTCGGCGGGAAAGATGCCGGAGCCGATATGATTGGTTTCTCGGTTTCGATGCCTTTGTATGTATTCAATACTTACGGCGCGGAGGTAGAACAGGCGAAGCAAGAGGCCTTGGCCGAAGCAAAGGCCGGACAGAACGCTTACCATGCAGCAAGAACACGCCTGCAGGCAAGCCGCAGCGCTTACCAGCTTTCCAGAAAAGCATGGGAAAACTGGCAAGAGAACGGCGCTCAGGCTTTGGCAGAACAAGTCGATATTCTCGACCGTAAATTCAAGGTCGGAGATTTAAGTGCAACGGATTATTTGGTGCAAATTGAGCAAGCGCTTGATACGGAAGTGGCGGCAAAGGAACTGCACAGAAAAGTCTGGCAATCATGGTTTGCGTGGCTGGCTGCTTCGGGCAGCGTTGAGCAATGGATACAAAACACAGGAGAAAATCAATGAGATTATTATTAGTTTTAACAATATTGGCTGCTTTCAGTTTTACTTTTTATTCTTATGCCGCCGAGGATGGTCACGGCCATGACGAGGGATCGCATGTTGAAAAAGAACAAGATGAACCGGGGGCCGGACATGAAGAAAGCGGTGAACATGAAGATCACGGCGAAAAAGAAAGTGAAGAAGGTCACGGCGATCACGGCGAAGAAGGAGGCCACGGACACGAAGAAAAAAGTGAGATAGAGATTTCGCCAGAATCTCTGAAAGCCGCCGGAATTCTTGTGGAACCTTTAACCTTGCAAAATCTGGAAGGTGAAATTCAAGCCCCCGGCGAGGTTGTTTTGAATTCCTATTTAAGCAGTAAAGTGACACCGCGCATCGAAGCGCAAATAGTATCTCGTCACGCTAAGTTAGGAGATAAGGTCGAACAAGGCACACCGCTTGTAACACTTTCTTCCGTTGAAATGGCTGCGGCCATTGGTGAATCTCTAGTGGCCCATAAAGAGTGGCGGCGGGTGCAACAGCTCGGATCGGCAGCCGTTTCCGCAAAACGCTATAGCGAAGCCCAGATTGCTGATGAACAGGCGCGCGCCAAAGTTATGGCTTACGGTATGACAGAGCAACAAATTGAGGCCCTGCATAAAAATGGGGCCAAAGGAAATCCGGGCGAGTTTCAACTCCTTGCCCCACAAGCCGGTACAATTGTCAGCGATAATTTTATTGAAGGCGAATTGATTGAGCCGGGCCGCGTTCTATTCGATATTGTTAATGAGTCCGCTTTATGGGTTGAAAGCCGCCTATCTCCAGAAAATGCAAAGCAGATTGAGACTGGAACAAGCGCCCGTATTCATGTGCCCGGCAATGGCTGGCTACAAGGAAAAGTCGTTCAAAAGCACCATTTGCTCGATGAGGAAACCCGCACGATTGGAATTCGTATTGAAGTTGATAACGAGGAAGACCGCCTCCATCCCGGTATGTATGTCGATACAGCCATACAAACGGGCGGGGAGCAAAAATACCTTGCTGTTCCCACATCTTCTGTCCTTCGTTCGGCGGATGGAGATTGGGTGGTCTATGTCGAAGAAAAGCCGGGACAGTTTAAACCACAAGAAGTGCAAACGCTGAGAACGGTTGAAGACTATACCGTTATTGACGGCCTGCCGGAAGGCACAAGGGTTGTTACAGAGGGTGCATTTTTCGTGCAATCGGAACTCGCCAAAAGCGGCTTTGAAGTACACAACCACTAAGCCGGGAGAAAAAATATGCTTAATACAATTATTGACGGCGCGGTACGTAACCGCCTAATGGTCATTCTAATGCTGGCGTCCATTCTGGTCGGGGCAATTATGATTTTGCCAAACCTAAATCTGGATGCGTTTCCCGATGTTACCAACGTACAAGTCACGGTGAATACGGAGGCCGAAGGGCTTGCAGCCGAAGAAGTCGAACAGCTTATCACTTACCCGGTTGAGGCGGTTATGTACTCCCTCCCGGACGTAGAGGAAGTGCGCTCGATTTCAAAAACCGGCCTTTCCATTGTTACAGTCGTTTTTACAGAGGGAACGGATATTTACTTTGCCCGCCAGCTTGTTTTTGAACGATTGCAGGATGCACGGGAGCAAATTCCTGAGGGCGTGGGAACACCTGAAATGGGGCCAAACACCTCCGGCTTGGGACAAGTGTTCCAATATATGCTGCGCACGAATGATCCCAATACATTCGATATTATGGCGCTTCGCAGTTTGAATGACTGGGTGGTTAAATTATTGCTTATGCCGATTGATGGAGTAACCGAAGTTTTGTCATTTGGCGGTGAAGTAAAGCAGTACCAGGTTAATCTTGAACCGGCAAAATTGCTTTCCTACCAACTTCATGCCGAAGATGTGGTGGAGGCCATTGAAGAAAACAACCGCAATGCCGGTGGCTGGTATATGAACAAAGGCTCAGAGCAGCTTGTTATTCGCGGCGTGGGGTGGGTTCGGGGCGGCGAAGACGGTCTGCGCGATATTGCCAATGTCCCGGTCAAGGATGAAGACGGTGTTGTAGTCAAAGTTAGTGACGTTGCAGAAGTTTCTTATGGCTCTGAAATTCGCCAAGGGGCCGTTAGCATTACGATGCGCGATGAAAGCGGTAAACCCGAACAGATGGGAGAAGTCGTTACCGGCGTAGTTATGAAGCGCATGGGGGCAAATACTAAAAACACAATTGACCAGATATATGAGCGCTTGCCAATTATTCAAAACGCCTTGCCTGAAGGGGTTATTATTGAGCCGTTTTACGATCAGGCAGACCTTATTGGTAAAGCTGTTCACACGGTTAGCAAGGCTTTGATTGAGGCTTTTGTACTGATTGTCATTGTCCTGTTTTTATTTTTGATGAACGTACGAGCTGCAATTTTGGTTCTGCTTTCAGTCCCTATTTCAATTGCTATGGCTTTGATGGCAATGGCCTATTGGGGAATTTCGGCAAACCTAATGTCCCTTGGTGGCCTTGCAATTGCCATTGGTATGATGGTGGATGGCTCGGTTGTGATGATGGAAAATATATTCAAACATCTTTCCCATCACGATGAAAGCGACAATCCACAAGGTACAAGCTTGCGTATTTTAGAAGCAGCCCGCGAGGTGGGACGGCCAGTCTTTTTTGCCGTTTTGATTATTATTGTCGTTTTCACGCCGCTATTTACGCTTGAGGGTGTGGAGGGCAAGCTATTCCAGCCTATGGCCGTATCCATCGTGCTGGCTATGCTAGCTTCTCTTATGGTGGCCTTGGTGGTTATTCCTGCCCTGGCAACGTACCTTTTCCGGCGCAGTGTCGATCACAAATCAAACAAACTGATTGATGCTATAGACGCAGGATACAAGAAAAGCCTGTCGGCAGCCCTTAAAGCTAAAAAGGCGATTGTGATAACCGCTGTTGCGTTGTTTATAGGCTCTATGGCTCTTGTCCCGTTTTTGGGAACCGAGTTTGTGCCAGAGCTGGAAGAAGGTACGGTTAATATCCGTGTTACGCTAGCCCCTTCCTCGTCATTGGAAACCTCTTTGGAAGTTGCTCAGACTTTGGAACGCAAGCTGATGGAGTTTCCCGAGGTGCTTTACGCCTCAAGCCGTGTTGGGCGCGCGGAACTTGGCGGTGATCCAGAGCCGGTATCTAACGTGGAAATCTACGTTGGGCTAAAACCGGTCAAGGAGTGGACTTCGGCTTCAAACCGCTTTGAATTGCAAAGGTTGATGGAAGAAAAAATGTCCGTTCATCCGGGCTTATTATTTACCTTCTCACAGCCTATTGCAACCCGCGTGGATGAGTTGCTTTCCGGTGTGAAAGCACAGCTTGCTATCAAATTATTCGGCCCCGACCTGAATATTTTGGCAGAAAAAGGCAAGGCCATTGAAACGTTAGTGCGTAAAATTGAAGGCGCGCAATCGGTGGAAATGGAACAGATTGCCGGTGAAGCGCAGCTTGTTATCAAGCCTGATCGTGACCAGCTTGCTCGTTACGGCATTCCAGTCGGACAGGTTATGTCCCTTGTTTCCGATGCTATTGGCGGTAATGAGGCCGGACAGGTTATTCAAGGTAACGAGCGCTATGACATTTATGTCCGACTGGCCAAAAAATACCGGAACGATCCCCATGCTATTGCCGACCTGATTATGCAGGCACCAAGCGGTGCGTGGGTTCGCATTGGTGATGTGGCCGATGTTTCGATTGAGGCAGGCCCTCCGCAAATCAGGCGGGATGATGTGCAGCGCCGCGTTGTGATTCAGTCTAACCTGACCGGACGCGATATGGGCGGCTTTGTAGAAGAAATCAATAAGCGCATTAAGGAAGAAGTAAAATTGCCGCCCGGTTATTCCGTTGTTTTCGGCGGGCAATTTGAAAACCAAAAACGGGCGCAGGCACGACTTATGATTGTTGTGCCTCTCTCGCTTGGTCTTATTTTCCTTTTGCTGTTTTTTGCTTTCGGCTCGGTGCGTCAGGCAGCGCTGATTATGCTGAATGTCCCACTAGCCATGATCGGCGGTATTGCCGCCCTGTATTTTTCAGGGCAATACCTGTCCGTTCCCGGTTCAATCGGCTTTATCGCTTTGTTTGGCGTAGCTGTTTTGAATGGTGTGGTTATGGTCAATGCAATCAACTTGCTGATTGAAGGTGGCACAGATTCGGATACAGCCGTTTTTAGCGGCGCATTATCCCGTTTGCGCCCTGTTCTTATGACCGCCTCTATTGCGGCTTTAGGCCTGATTCCGATGCTTTTAGCAAGCGGCATAGGTTCGGAAGTCCAAAAACCACTGGCAACTGTGGTCGTCGGCGGATTGTTTTCTTCAACACTTTTAACACTGTTCGTCTTGCCGGTTCTATACGGCGCGTTTTCACGGCGCTTTGTAGAAGAGCACAAGAGAAAAGTTTCGTAACGAAAGGAGCAAAAAATGAAAAAAACTGGAGAAAGCACTTTCTGGATTGTGCTGATAATTTTGTTGCTTGTGCCGTTTGTGGCACAAGCTGACAACAAAGATGATGAAATTCCACCGCAAATTCAGAAAAAATATGATCGGCGATTGGAAGAGATGAAAACGCTTGATGCAAATCAGGACGGAATTCTGCAGGCAGAAGAATTGCAACAAAAACCAAAAACTTCCTTTGAGGCAGCCGACATGGATAAAGATGGTATTCTATCAGAAAAGGAAATACAGAAGGCGCAGGACAATACAAAAGAATCCAGCAGGAATAAATATGACAGCAAAAATATAGCAAACAGGCATGCGAATAAGGTTAAGTCACAGCTTAAGAATGCTGATAAAAATGATGATGGGAAGGTTTCTGCAAGCGAATATGAGGACTATTACGGAGCCAGATATGGCACATATGATCGGGATGGCGATGGTATTATTACCGAAAAAGAGTATCGTACTGATCTTGAAAAGCTCCCCGGCTCTTATAGACGAGAGATCAAATGAGCAATCACCACCACCACGGAGATCCGTCTGAAATTGGTGAGCGCCGCCTTTGGTGGGCGGTGCTGGCCAATATGTTACTAACAGTCGCGCAAGTAATCGGCGGGATTATTTCCGGCTCACTTTCGCTGGTTGCCGATGCATTGCATAACTTTAGTGATGCAGCCTCGCTTCTTATTGCTCTTGTGGCGATCCGCATAGGCCGCAAGCCGCCCGATCAATTTAAAACATTTGGTTATAAACGGGCGGAAACTGTGGCGGCGCTTATCAATTTGACTACGCTTATCGTTATTGGCCTCTATCTTTGTTATGAGGCGGTCGCACGCTTTATAACGCCGCAGGAAATTGCGGGCTGGACAGTTATTGCCGTTGCCGGAATTGCGCTGGTCGTTGATATTTTCACGGCGTTGCTAACGTATAATCAATCCAAAACAAGCATGAATATCAAAGCAGTTTTCCTGCATAATTTGACGGATGCTTTGGCCTCGGTCGGGGTCATTATTACAGGAACGCTTATTTTGCTGTTCGGATGGGTTTGGACAGATGCCGCCATGACGCTGATTATTGCCGGTTACGTTTTGTGGCAGGGCTTTACGGAGATTCCTAAAACCATTCATTTGCTCATGGAAGGTACGCCGGAGGGCATGGACATTAAGGAAGTGGTTGCAGCAATGGAAGGCGAAAAAGGCGTGGTCAACGTTCATCATGTCCATGTTTGGCAACTGGACGAACACCGCAATGCTTTAGAGGCTCATGTGGTTTTAAGTGAAAGCGCGGAAATGGACGATTTAAAAATCCGCCTCAAGAAAATATTGCATGATAAATTCGATATTGAGCATTCAACATTGGAGTTTGAAAATACCGTTTGTAATTAAGCAATTCGCCGTCCTCGGGCTTTACAGCCTGAGGGCGGTATTCAGGTGGAATAGGCTTGTAATTCGTTCATAAAGTCCATTTCATCTTTTGCGATTTCGCCATCGGCCTGCACAAGGCGGGCGGCATATCGAGCCAATTTCCCCAAAGCTTCGGGGCTTTTTTCTTCCAAATAGTCAAGGGAGTCAAAGAAACTATCGGTATCCGGATAAAGCTTTCTTATGCGCGCTAACAAATATTCGTCATGGAATTCACAATCAAAACACTCATCCATCAAATAATGAATAATAATGTTTTCTTCTTCATGGTGAAAATGACCGTCGCAACGTGCCAGATACACCAGAACATTCATAGCGTGGCGGCACTTTGTAAGGGCTTCGCGGGTGGCCGCTTTGGGATCAACCGGCAAGGTCTTCTCGACCACGCCGAAGCATTCAAGGATTTCCGTTTGAGTGTCCCAAACCTCGCCAGTCGCCAAATCGACCGCCTCTACAATTCTATCCGCGCGAAAACACCGAACGGCTTTTCGTTCAAAACAATAGGCCCGGACAAGCAAATCTCCTTTGGCCGACCGGCTTACGCGCTTAACGCTAATACGGCGCTCGCTTTCTTCCCCTTTGGAGTTTTTATATGTAATAAAGACGGCCGTGCTTATGCTATCCGCAAGAGCCTCCGCCTCAATTTCTGTCTGAGGTTCGTCTTCCACGAGCCGTATGTGCCGGTTTTCCGGGACTTCCGGCTCCGGCATTGGCATTTTCCCCAAAACGTTTTTCAACAAAACTGTAAACATATCTTATGTTTTTAGCATTTCCTCTTGAATCTTCAATGTTTTTAGTTGCAATACGGGCAAATTCAGCTCTCTACATTTTCCTAAAAATCTGCTTAGATAAGAGTGCTTTGTCGAAAAAAGGGCAAGGCCGGGCTGTAGTAGGCCCGAACATTAGCGTCTGGCAAAACGTAATTTGTCGCTTCTCGGTCTTATGGCCGGGGGGCGGCAGCGTATGTCCAAGGCTCCGGCCTAAAGGCTGTCGCGGCTGTACTAATGTTCGGTCTACTAACCTCCGGCCACCATGCCCAATAAAACGGCATGGTGGTTTTTATTTGGAGTATCAACGCTATGCAAAAAGCAACGATTAGTTTAAACATTAATACCGTGACAGGGCTTGATAACCCGAACAAGTTACACCGCGCTAAGTATTCACAAAATTGCGCGCTCTCTTATGTCGAGAGGGCGCGGGAATACAATACCGTTTTGCGGAAATACCGCGCGCACCGCTTGTTGGTGTTATCAACCTCTCGGCTCCAGAGAGACGCTCTGTTCATGGCATTAGCACATGAAAGGAGCTGTTATGTCATTAAGCAGTTTTAAACAAACTCTGGAAAACCGTTTATACGGTGATATTTGGGGAGCCGCAAAGCCGGAGGAAGCCGCAGGGGTTTTGGTTTCCGTTTACGGAGGGCGCGCCATCAATGAAGCTTTTGAAAGGGAAACGGAGGCATGGAAACAATCAGACTTTAGCCGGGCTGTTTTTTGGGCTTGTGTATTAGAAAAGCTATCTCCCGACTTTTTACCATGCCAGCATTAGGGAGGATCATATGGCTAAATCAAAAAACACAGGGCCGCGCGCCACACTGATTGATATTCATGTGGGCAAGCGCATAAGAATACGCCGCTGCCTTTTAGGAATTTCACAGCAAAGGCTTGGCGATTCAATCAATAAAACTTTTCAGCAAGTACAAAAATATGAGGAAGGCAGTAACCGTGTAGCGGCGGGCGTTTTATATGACGTTAGTAAAGCTTTGGATGTGCCTTTTGATTATTTTGTTTACGGCTATGAAGAAAGCCAAATTCAAAAAACCGCGGGCCTTTCAGACAATGAACAAGAGCCCTTTCTCCATGTATTGGAGGATTCACAAAAAAAATTAAATGCAGCCTTAACGGTCGAAAGCCTGTCAACAAATGGCGCGTTGATTTGTTTCATACGAAAATACACGGAGGCCGTGCTTCTCAATCATCACAATGTGCGCAAAGTAAACAAATTTCTGGACGATTTAATCGAAAAGGAAAAAGAGAAAGGCGGGGAGTAATGGCAAGGTTATTTTTGACGCTGTTACTTTTGGCCGGATGCACAAACTATTCAGCATTTGAAAGGAAGGTTATAGAGCGCGCCTATTCAGAACCGGCGACAGCGCCCGAATATTTTATGCACCAAATCGAAAGCGGTGCGACCGTGGAAGAGCAAGCCGTTTATATGTATGGCATCGGACTCGCTCACGAAAAGCTTGGCAATAAAGCCGAGGCTCTCGGTGATTATCTGAGCGCTGAGGCATTGGGATATAACAAAGCCGCAGAAGCCTTAGAACGTTTAAAAACTAAGTAAGAGGTATGCCGGTGCGGGCAGACCAAAATTCCATGATTTTGCGAAGGTGGCCGGGGCTAATAAGGCAGAAGGCATCAAAAATAGGGCCAATTCTTACACCTGTTTCCGACCGTGTGCCACCGATACGCCCAAGCATTAGCCTTATCCTATCAAAAGTCCAGTAACCATCGTTTGGGTTAAGAATGACCGGATTGTCCGGGGAGTTGATATAAAATTCGTGCTGTGTAAGGGAAACTTGACGAATAATGATTATATAGGATGCGCCGAGCGCTCCTGTTACAAGGGAGGGAAATTCTCCGTCCGGGTGGTCTTCAGCTCTCCCGTAAGTTATTCGGCCACCTGATGCACCGCTGGTCGATAAACGCCAATGGGTGTTAAAGGCATTAAATTTAGAAAACCCAAAAATTTGATTGTTTTCAAATGGGCCAGGCATATCAATCACCATACCGATTGTCCTTTCAACCTGAAACGGTGTGGGGTCTGCATCGTACATCATCCAGCGCGCCACATCTTCAAAGCCATACCCGCCTAATCCGTTAAAAAAAGCAGGGTTAAAATGCATGGCAGATTCTGGTGCAGGCTGTTCAAGAATATATGTTCCTTTAATGGGATGAATTTCTTCCAAATAATTTTCCGAATGAAAAACTTTTTTTGAAAGTGCCGGGTCGCTGTAGTGATAAAGATTTCCAATGGAAAGAATCGGGTCACGTTCTCGCCGCCCGTAAGCAAACATATTGCCGGTATTGACTAACATTTTAATTATCCTTCGTGGTGGTATAACCAAGAGCTTTATTAATATTTTCGAGCTTTGATCGGCAATCTTGGTGCGCGTACCAGAGTTTTGCTCCCCATGCGGCAATATCCTTTTGTGTGACTTCATCGCCGGGATAGGCCGGAGAGGTTTGACATTGCCGCAGGCTTGGCGGGATCTCCGGTTTAATCACTTTTACTTGTGTCTGCGGGTTTCCCGTACAGGCGCTTAATTGTATCGCACAGTACAGGAGCGCAAGGGCCGTCTTTTTCATCGTCTGCTCCTTCTATAGTACCAAGCAAGCGTTCAAGCTCCTTGGCGCGTGTGACGCTTTGGTTATTTTCGTTTTCCAAAGCTTCAATTTTTGCTTTGGTGTCCGTTTGCAATTCGGCAAGGCTCTTTTCGTATGAGGCGGCGCTGGCTTGTGAAGCCAGCAATTTTCTTTCTAGGTTCGTAATTTCGTGATCCTGCCAAGCTATATAACCTACGAGAATAAGGGCCGTGAAAACGGCGCTTAACCATTTCCAGTTTTTCAAAATAAAACTAATCATTTTTCCTTATTCCCGTTTTTGTGGGCCGCATAGAGATAAGCTCCAATAGGGCCTGAGGCTAAAATGCCGATATAGGTTAGGATGGATTGAAGCAAACCAATGTCGGCCCCGGCTAAAATTTGATAGGCCACCAGCAAGTTTGGGAGTATCAAAAAGGCATAGACAGAAACCCAAAAGGCAAGAAAACGCCTAACTCTTATGGGATCGGTATTGTCAGGTTTAATCATTAATTCCTCCTACATAAAGATCAAAGGCGGGCCGAGCCTTTTGTATAAAACCCTCGACAGTGCCGGCACCTGCCGGCGTGTTGTAATATTTCTTCCAATAAGCGGCCATGCCGGGCCAGTCGTTCATTTCCGGCAACGGCTCTTTAAAGCGAAGATAAAAAATGCGGCACATGGCCGCCGCATAAAACAGATTGCCATGCAGTTGGTCATGCAAATCCATATCCCGCATTATGAGGCCCTTTAGCTCATTCAGAAGCGCGGGCCTGCGGCTTAAATATCTTTCCCAAATATCGTCATGCGTAACCGGCTCCATTTGGAAGAATCCGCGCGCAGGGCCGCGCCCGACTTGATGAATGAAAAACGCCCTGCTTTCTGCCAGGGCGGTGCCTATAACCAACTGTTCGGCGTTTGGTGTCCAAGCGTTAATGCGTTCCAAAGCGGGCCGCACCACATAATCACGAAGCTGTCGAATGTCCATTATTGCCCCCCGTTTTCATCCACTTTTTTGCGGAGGTGGTGCATATCTTCCCGCATATCTTTAATTTGCGCTTTGATCGTGGCGAGGTCTTCTTTCATTTCTCCTACCACCCGGCGACCCGTTACATCATTATTGACTTGCTGTTCAAGTATTTGAATTTTCTGCTCGCTGGCCGTAACATGGGACGTAACCCAAACCACAAGCTTTACAAGCGCCATAATCACGGCCACGCTGTGGGCAATAATGCCGAACAGCAGCCCCCATTCTGCTGGTGTCATACTTTTTCCTTTTCTGTTTGGTTAATATGTTGAAATGACAATCCACTGGCCGCCGTCCGAATAAATCGTTATGGCGGCAAAATGGCTTGTTAATGACCAGATTTGAGCGTCCGGCCCACCGGAGCCGCCCGCCATTTGGACTTTCACATGATTACCGGAAGGATCAATTTTCTTGATCGTACACATTCGGCCTGCCGCTTGCGCGGGGGTAGGAATTTCAAAAATGATTTGCCCTGAAAAAGCTGAAACCAAATAAACCCGGTTAAGCATATCTGCCTGAAACGTACCGGAAGGTGCGGCGGCATTATCAATATAGCGGCTAGGCCGGGGCATACGGTTGTCTTGGCAAATCCACCAAGTCGCACCATTAGAAACGAGCGTAACCGTGTCGTATTGCTGTAAGAGCGTAAGCGTCCGGTTATCCGGCCCGTTGCCGCTATCTTCTTTCACGTAAATTGGGTTATCCCTTAAATCGCTTTTTTTGAGCGTAACCCACCGCCCGGTTGCGTTTCCGGCATTCGGCAAAATCAGGTCATAAGATTTGTTGAAGGAGCTTAAAAGATAAAAGGTATGCTCCAAATCAATTGAAATGTCGCCGACATGATCCTCAGGCGGATCAATATAAGTTGTCCCGCGCGTCATGCCGTCTATATGCACATCGGTTATATATGCATCCTTGATAAAATTCTTTTTGGGATAGCCCGCGTCAAAGGCTTGATATTCGCCCTGCAAGGTGGGGTCCCAAATAGCTGCGCCGCCGGTCGCTGAGAAAAGGCGGATAATTGTATTATCAATAGAACCGTTATCTATCCGAATACCCGGCGCAAGCCCTAAGCATTCTGCGTAAAAATTGGTAATAACATTATGCCGCGCAAGAAAACCGAGCCGGAAACACGCCTCTGCATCTGTGTGGACGTTAGCCTCACAATCAATAAAGGAATTATTATATTGCCCGGTTGAGATAAAGAACCCGGAACCGGAAAGAGGCGAGGAAAGTGAATAAACGCGCACATCGTAAAACTTATTTGCATTTGGTGAATCCCCGAACGTTTCCGGGTCTTCCCAATCATCCGGCGTGGTTGTAAGCAAAACCCCGTTAATGCCGGGGCGGGCGACAAGAACACGGCTTATATTATTCCAATAGCAAGGCTTTTGAGTATCATTCCATCCATCCAAGGTTACGCCGATTTGTGCGTCCCAAATGGTTACATTCTCAATAACATTTTTAACGCAAGGGCCGACTTTTCCCGCAAGGAAAAGTGCTGAGGCCCCGCCAATGATTTTTAAATCTTGGACAAGACAATAACCCTCAACAATTTCGATAGCGTTAAAATCCGCAGAATAAGGCGGAAGCTCGTTTTCGTTTAAGGCTTCCTCTTGCGCCTGTATAATACTCATATCGCCATAGCCCAATATACTCATGCCGTAATTCAGGACGATAGGCTCGGCAATACGGTATGTTCCGGGCGATAAAATAGCCAGTTTGTTTTCCTGTAAGCATTGGTTAATGGCGGGCGCGTCATCATCAATACCGTTTCTTTTTGCGCCGTAATCCTCTGGGCGCGGAAACTCTCGTGCGGCAAGATACTGCCGCAAGTGCTGCTTATTCACGCTTTGCCCTGGCACCAATATTTCATCAATTTGAGGCATGTTTTAAAGCTCCGCACTGGCCAAAATTAAGCCGCCTGTGCCGCGTTGAATATGAAAGCGTCCGGAAGTAAGGCCGGAGAAATAGGCAATATCCACGCGGCCATGATGAGCGTTATTTTCATGGACGTTTGTAATGCTGGCCTCTGATTGTGTGAAATCTGCGGTGTAACCATCCGTCATGGCGATAGGCGCATTTACTTCATAGCTTGGCGCAGCGCGCATGCCGGGATGGGAGAATACGGCCTGCATGTTCGAGCCGGAATTGGCCACGCCAAGAATGCCTCCAATTGGCCTTAAGAAACGATGGACAAGCTTTTCCTCTAAACTTGCCGGGCGCATTTCAAAGGGCCGCTGGTTAGCGCCTATGGAGAATTGCAGCTGGCCTAAAAAGAAATCTTTTGTGGTAATAGCGCCGCAATCAATTGAAACAATAATTTCAATACCGTTCCGACAATCGCCCATATCCGCAACAGAGAATGCAATACCGTCATTCGTATCATTATTTACTGAAACAGTGTCGCTATCTATTTCCGTTACCGTGGCAAAATCATCCTCGGAATCCGCCTTGTTGATTGTAATCGTATAATCCAGCGTAGCACCGCTATCGTGATATGTGCGGGCCGAGAAATGTGCTGCTTTGTTTGCAAAGGGCCGTGCATTTTTAGATTCTATACGATGGCGGAAATTGATTTTTCCTGAACCGGTCAAGGTCGCATTTTCAACCATACAGGCTGCGCCGGTTTCTGTAAGGCTGTAAGCGCCGGTAAATTGTTTGATTGTGCCTGCGGAAACTGTCCCCTCCGCAGTTACGGCCAGCAAATCCACAGGGCCATATTGCCAGCTGTCGCTTAAAGAAAGCTCGCCGCGGTGAGAAACCATACAGCCTCCGTTTATAACGGCATTAATAAGGCCCGGCTGTGGAGCGTTTATTAAATCATCATAATCACCGCTTGTCGCAACGTCCTCCAAATCCTCCGGCTGTATAGCGCTGTCCGCGTTAGCCCCTTGCGCGGCTGTCGCAAAATCCTCAGTTTCATTATAAGCCGCGCTTCCTATGTCTTCGGCCTGCAAAGCGGAATCAGCTTTTGCCCCTTGCGCTGCGGTGGCAAAGTCGGCAATTTCTGCACCCGCCGCGCTTCCCGCATCGGCAATATCTTCTAAAGTATGATTATGGTCGTCTGCCGCGAGGCCCTCCCGTACTTCGTCAATGGTGGCGCGGCGCGTTGCACCATCTTGAACAACGGGGACGACTTCATCCCCTTGCAATGGAGTTACCGCGGAAGGCAACTCCGATATTTTCTTGGTTGTGGTCATGTTTTGGCTCCTTTAGCGGGTTATTCAAGGACGAGGACAACGGTTTGATCCCCGGACGTAGTGGCCTCAACCGGCCCGGCGAATTCGGATTTATTTCCGTACCGGTCAACGGAGCGCACCCAATAAGAGCGGGTTTCGCTTCCGGCCAGAAGATTGCGAGTAAATGAATTGCCGTAAACTTCCAGAATGCGGGCTGCGTCAACTTCGGGGTTTTCGGTGTCG
>CAZBNG010000002.1:0-46582 GCA_964493095.1 uncultured Pseudobdellovibrionaceae bacterium | reverse complement strand
CGGTGTCGTAGGCGGTTGCGCCTGATTGTTTGGCGTAACGATTTGCGGGTTATCGCCAATATCCTGTAAATCGCCGGGATCAAAATAATAAACGTCCGGGCCGTCTTCATCGAGGGTAAGATTTATGCCCATATCCTCGACCATTTGCCAATTCGTTACGCGGCACGGCATGTCCGCTAAACCAAGGCGGGGCAAGTTCAAAGCAATAGTATTGCCTGCGGAAACCTGAAACCCTGCCAAGTTTGCCGGATATTCAATTTGTCTTTGCCGTCTGATTTGTTCTAAAGCAATGCGCGCTATACGCTGCGCCATTGTGTGAGAAGTCGTAAAACTTAAATCAAGCGTTGAGGTTATTTCCTCGCCGTTATCCTCGGCAATATATAAATCACTTGAAACAGCCGGGTAATCAATCGGCTGCCAGTTGTGATCCGGGGAGGCATAAGCGCCCCGCAGTGTATTAAATAACTTTCGGCGCGATCGGTGCGGGCGCATAACCACACCGTCCCGTAAAAAGCTATCATCCAAAGTTTTGACCGGCGGCGCGTAAGCACCAACATGCAAGCGCCATTTGCCCCCGGTGTGAACCAAAAACCCGGCGCAGCTGCTCAACATGCCTTCTAAAATGGCGCGGGGGCTGTCGCCTAAATCCACTACGCCGTTACAGGTGTACCGTTTTTCCGTGCCTGTCAGTGTTGCGACTTCTTCGTCACAAGTATTTGCCGCGGCAATAAAAGAATTTACGTCAATTTCATTAATGCTCGCGCCCAGGCCAAAATCTGCCAGCAGATAATCAAGAATGCAAAGGGCGGCATTGTCAGACCATGCCTCAGTTTCCGAGCGCGGATCATAAACTTTTCGGCCCTTTACCAAAGCCGAGATATTTGGAATCCCGGAAGCGTAAGCCTTTTCGTTATAACGGAGCATAACATGGAGGTAAGCCAGCCCGCGCAGCCGGTGTGCGCTTGTCCATTTCCCCCCACTATTGCTAACAAGAACGGAATCCGCCTCTTGGTCGCTTTCTCCAAGATGCTTATACACGGTTGCATAAACTGTGCCGTCTTCTTTGTAAGGCTCTAAAGTAGCCTCGCCGTTTCCGTCTAAGGTAACGACCTCATCATTGAAAATCATATCGCCAATGGCTTCGACTTCATGGGCCGCAACCACGATGACTAAATGCAGAATATCAAGCTTGTCGGAATTTCCGTCAATCGGGCGGCTATGGGCAAAAACAAGCGGGCCGCTGGCACGTATCTCTCCATATACGATACGCTGCGTAGTTATTGGCTGGCGTATCATTTCCGTGCGGCCTTTAGCGCTGGCCGGGACATTCGTTACAGATACGCTTGCATCGAATTTCGGTATGTCTGGTTTCGGAGAAAAAATAGGCGCGGTAAAAGATACGACTGCGGCACCGGCTAAACCGCCCACGATAGCGCCGATTACACCACCGCCCACGGCAGCGCCGACAAAATGCGAAGTCAGCCCGCCAAGAACGACAGGCACAAGGGCAACGGCTTGAGGCATTTATCCAATCCTCCAAGCGCGCAGAGCCTGTAAAATTGGAAACTCAATAAGGCCCCGGTAGCCGGGGGCATAAATGAATTCCCCGGCACGAATGCCAAGCGTATCGCCGCGGCCAATATCAAACAGGCAAACATCACCGCGGCGCGCGTTGGCTGGCGGGATCTCCGGTATGTTGTGTTTTTCAGCTACAGCGTCCGCAATTCCGGCCACACCGCCGCAACGGTTTAAAAGCCGTAAGGCTTCTTTCTGGTTTTTATATCCGCGGTAAGGATCGGCTAAATCTTGGCCTGTCACTTCCTCCACGCAATTCATGGCGAAAAGGCAGCAATCGTTTTCACCCCAAACAAACGGACGGTTACGGTATAGGTCGATGAACCGGTCAAGGCGGATTGACCAGTCGGTTAAACGTGTAAGCATGTTTGATTACTCCTTTGGCGCGCCTAGAGTGATTTCTTTGTCCTGCATCGAAGGCACGTATTCGAGGCCCTTATCGCCCGGATAACGTTTTTGCTGTTCGGCATCGGTGTAACGTTTGGTGCGCGGGCGCTCTAAATCCCTAAAGCGGGTTTCAGAATTCAAAGTGATGGTGGCTGTGTCGCCGGTATCAATAAGCTCAGAGGTATCAAGGCGACCGTCATGGATAAGGTGAGGCTCATCAATAATGTTTTGAAAATCCTCATCCATAAGGGCAAACCACATTTTTGCAGAATGCCCTTGAATCGGCGCGGCAAGAATATCCTCAATAAGCTCGGCGGGTATGGCGCTTAATTGAAAGCTTGCGCCTGTTGCCTTCATTTCAGTTGTTTCTTCAATTTTTGAAACCTTGCCGAGATTGCCTGTGCCGTAAAAGGTTTTGCTGTCCCAAACCAACTCGCCAACACCAGTCCAAGCGCGCTCAACATTGGTGTCAAAATCGAATTCAGCCATTAGGATAGGGCGCACGACTTGCTTTTCTGTCTCAGTGGACAGAGTTTCATTTAAACGTTTTTCAGACATTTCAGCTTAAGATTTCTTCAAATTGTAAGGTGTAAGAGGTTTGCAGCCGGGCATTGGTAGGATTATCCCCGGCCTCATCATTGGTTAGGCGCATATGAATTTTTATTATGCCGACAATAAGCGGTTGCTCCTCAATACCGGAGCGCAGTTTAGGCATGATCGGAATAACAGCCCTGCCGTCTATATCCGTTATGACGCTGTTTAGAATGAGGTACCCTTGCCCCTGTTTCGGCGTAACACCTTCTCCGGCGCTTAAAATTTCCCTGTAAGGTGCCAAGCCCTCGACTTGTAAGGCATAATCAGCACCGTCAATAATTGTGGGTTGCCCCTCTCCTTCAAAGAAACCACCGCCGACCTGTACCGGTAAGATTTTCTCGTCTTGTGTCCAAAAACTAAAGCCTTCTTCAATAGCGACCTCCAAAGGCGCGCCATGTTCAAGCGTCAGAATAAAGCCTTTTTCCGTTTCAAATTCTACCGCCACACCGTCCCAAATAAGCGTGTCTTCCTCTTCCGTCATAAGTTCAATGCGAAAAGGAAAAACGACCGGTATATCGTAACCACTGCCAAAGAGCGCTTCGGCCTCCATCCCCAAATGTGGGCTTTCCTCGGTGGTTAAAAAGCCGTCTTCCTCCGTTTCATCGTCAAAGTCATAACGATCATCAAAGAAAGTGGTGCCGATTTCCTCCGCGTAAGCGTCCATGCTGTCCGGCACAGCATATTCTGAATTGCGGCGAAAATCGGGAATGTAAATTTCTCCGGTCGCACCTTTCAATTGTGCGATTAAAGCATCCATGATTGCGGCTTTTTGCCGAGTTAATACAAAATCGAATTCGGCCACCCATCTTGTCCCTTTTACTTCCGACACTTGCTTTTGGCCGGTGTATGGTGAATCAAATGATTTGGATTTATGAGCCAAATAGAATCTTTGAGAACGCGGGTATATGCCAGGCGGCCATTCTAAAATGCTCATTGTGGCAATACCTCAATAAAATCCAAAGAAAAGGCCGTTTGCAGGCGTGTGTCTGTAAGATTTTCGTTACTCTCATCCCCCGTTAGACGCATTCTTACGCGGCAATTGTCCGTTACAAGTGGGCCAGTCGTAACAGCTTCCCGCAAGCGCGGTGCGACCGGCACCGTCGCCTCTCCGTTTTCGTCCGCGTCAACATCCTGCAAAACCATATGTACCCGGCCTTGAGAGGTTTGAATATAATCTCCGGCAATCAAAACGCCGGATGCATCCGGCGTAAACCCGGTAATAGTCAATGTTGTGCCGGTGCCGCTGGCCAATTGAGGGCTTCCCGCTAAGGAACCTTTTGCTTTAAGGCGGATAAAATGCGGAATGAAAACATGGCCAACGGAACCGCGCAGGGCGGCAACCAAAGCATCCAACCGGCGCGCGTCTTTTTCCGGCCGTCTTAATTCAATCCGTGTAACCCACCGGGCAGCATCCCTTTCTAATACCTGCACTTGTCCCGTAAACGGATTTTCAAAACGGGTTGTAAGCGGTTTGATATAAAAAGATTGCTGCGCTGGCCTTATATCCAAAGGCCAGTTCAATTCTATGTCTGCCATGTTTTTTTCCTGAATTAATCGAAGCTATTGCCGCGGCGTTGGTAGTTATCTACGACTTGCCGACTGGCAACGTCTGCGCTTGCGCGGACAATTCCGGGAATTCGCGCGTTTAGTGCCTCGTCAACGGCGCGCTCAACGGCTCTTGAGGTGGCCGCCGGATCACTGGAACCGCGCGCATCAACATTGACGGTATAAACAGGGCCGCCGCCTGTATTTCCACCGGCAATATGAACACCTAATTTTCCATTGCTTGTCCGTGCAAGAGGCATAACGGCCTCCGGGCCTTCTTCGCCCATCAAGCCCATGCCGTTTGCCATTGGAAAGATTGTGGGAGTGCCTACAATTCCGCCTTTGGCGTAAGCGGTTATTTGCTGACCGCCGCTAAGAACCCCACCGTCTGCAAACAAGCCTAATAACCCCTGCGCCAACGGACGGGTAATTGTGGCTTGGATGAGAAGGCGCGTAAGATCGGCAATCATGGAATTAACCATATCTTTCCACTCGAATTTACCGGTCAAAGCCGTATTGACCAAAATATCTTCAAGCGTTTTCATTGACCGATAGGTGAGTTCTTCTAAAACATCGTATAAATCGGCGGCTTCATCGACATATCTTTGCAGACCGGCCTTTGCTGCGTTCTTAAATGTTTTGTTTGCTTCCTCTTGCGCCTTCTCAACATCTGCAATTTTCTTGTTTATATCCTCCAAGCCTTTTTTGTAGGTTTCAAAGGTTATGAGCTCTTTCTCGTAAAGCTCTAAAAGGCGCTCTTTCTCCTTATTCAACTTTATAATTTCACTGGTGTATTTTTCTGTTATGGCTTTGGCTTCTTCCTCAAGCTCGTTTCGCTCCTCAAGGGCCTCTTTTTCCCGGAACAGTTCACGCGCAAGCCTTTCAACTTCCTCGCGTTGCCGTGCTGTGGCCTCAGCTGAAAGCCGCCTTAAAGCCTCATCAATGAAAAGCTGCTCGTCTGTTTTAAACAACGCTTCCAGCTCATAATTCAGGCTCTCAATGATTGCTTGATTTGCCTCAAATACGCGCTCTTGAGCTAGTCTTTGCTGGTCGAGCTGCTTTTGCCGCGTTTCTGCTATACGGCGGTTGTTTTCTTCCTCTTTGGTTTGGTATTCCTGAATTTTCCGGGCGTAAATTTCTTCATTCAAAAGCAAAAGGTTTTGAATTTCTCTTTGGTTTTCTCCGGTTTCAAATGCTAGGGCGCGAATTTTCTCATTGCTTTTTTCGCGCTCGGACAGAATTTTATCAACGCCGTCTAATTGAAGATTTAGCAGATCGTTTTGGAGCTTCTCTTCAATAGATTTTATTTCATCACTGCGCTTTTGGTATTCGACAGCATCAATTTTATTGCCTTCTACGCGCTGCGTCCGCGCTTCTTCTTCTATGCGCTTAACTTCTTCTGTCGTGCTTTTAATTTGCGCTTCTAAATCTTTATAAGCTGAGAAACCGTCCCTTAAATTATTGGCCACACCCTTTCCTTGAATGGTGGCCTCAAAAGCCTGCTCTAATTCCTTGGCGCTTTTGATTTGCTCTTTTGTCGCCTCATCGGTACCGGCAATAACTTGTTTTTGTAAATTCAGATAGCGCTGCGCGTAAGTTTCATAACCTTCATAGGCTTGGTCAAGCTGCGTTCGCAGGGTCGCCCATTCGTTCCATTCCCAAAAACTGTCCGGATCACCAATTTGCGCCAATGCCGCCTGTAGTTCTTCGACTTGGCTTTTGTACCGGCGAAACTGGCTCTCAATCGTACTTTGAGACAGGCCGCTAAAATCAAAATCTCCCGTAAGGAATAGCTGCAATTTCTCATACGCCACACCCACATCTTGCGCGAATTCCGCAAATTCTGTGGCGGCATCCGAAACAAGCGGTGCCAATGAAAGAAACGCTTTTGTTAATTGCGCGCTAATAACCTTATTGACCGCATCCAGTTTGTCCTGCGCTTCCTCTGCATCCCGGATAAGGCTTTCATCAATCACAATTCCTAGTTTTCTGGCTTCTTCGCGGACTTCCTCTAATGCATCGGAACCATCTACCAGCATATTAACGAGAGCAGCACCCTCAGAATCAAAAAGCTTAAATGCCAGGCGGAGGCGCTCGGATGCATCATCCGTATTTTTCATTGCGTCTGCGACATCGAGGAGCAAATCTTCACTGGCCCGCATATTGCCGTTTTGATCCTTTAGCTCAATGCCCATCTGCATAAGTGCGTCTTTAGCTTCGCCTGTACCTTTTGCGGCCTCTGCCGCGCGGCGGGTGAAACGCTGCATTGCCATGTCAAAAGTTTCTTGTGATATACCGGCTTGCTCGGCGGCAAAGCGGTATTCCTGCAAAGCATCGGTGCTTATGCCGAGTTTATCAGCAGTTTTTCCTATGGCATCGGCGCTTTCAATGGCGCGCGTGGTCATATTGTATAAAGCTCCGGCCACGCCGCCCACCGCTAAAACGCCGGTTAAAGCCACCGCCGCCGTTTTCAAGCTTTTAGCGCGCTCAATAAGACCGCCTAATCCCCTAGAGGCGCTATTAGAGGCAACCTCCACTTTTTTGACGGACTTCTCGCCCTTATTTCCAAATTCTGTGATTTCGGCAACGGCTTTGCCGCCGCCGTCCACAGAAATACGGATGCTTAAGTTTTGAACACTTCTTTTTGCCATGAAAATTAACTTTCATTTCGTTCATTAATTTTGGAAACAATAACCGGCTCCGCGTCTTGGAGGATTTCGGAAACGGTTTTCAGGTCGTATTGTCGTGCTTTGGCGATTTCAAAACAGATTTGAAAATCAAGACCCAATACATGACCAGTAGGAGAGATTTTAAATTGCCCCATAGAGGCCATAAGCGTATCCCAAGCTTGATATTCTTCCTCGGTTTCAAGCTCGTTTTCCAAATACGGGCAGGCCTCGCAATCAATATTTAACTGCTTGCACGTTTGGCAGTATTTGGGGCCTCCGTTTTGCTGGAAATGCCATTCGCAGAGGCCCCTAAATCTTTTTTTGCCAGATTCATAAGCCCCTGCCATAGCCGCAATTTGGCGTAAAAGGTTTCTCCCAAAGGATATAAATCCATGAGGGCCTTGACGTTATCGCGCGTGATCGGGGCCGGTTCGCCTTTGTCATCGGCCACGCCTTCCCAAGCCGTAATATGCGCGTCCGCCAGCTCGTAAATCAGGTAAGCGTGTTCAAGACCGTTTCTTTCCTCGATGTCTTCAATAAAGCCGTGTTCGGCTTTCATTTCACGTTTAGCCTTTACTTGCGCGGCCAACATAGACGGAGTGGTCAAAGGTTTCACCGTAACCTTAACATCATAAGGCAAATCTATTTCGTAAGGCTCTTGTGGTTGTTTTAAAGAAATCATTCGTATTGGCTCCCATCCAAATCGTTAATCAAGCGCACGGTGAGCATGTGGCCCTCCGATGCATTGTAAGCGCCTTGAAAATCAAAGCTGGCCTGAATTCCACCGGGGCCTGGCACCGGTGTTTTTGGTCTTGGCAAATGCACCTCGTGAGCCTCAAGAATGAGCTGTAAACCCGGTTCCGGCGTATAGGAAAACTCAAGGTCTATAGGCGTATCGGAAGTGGCTTTATCAAGCAGGGTCGTATCCGCAAAGCGGGTTTCAATCGTGCCGGTTAAACTCCCAATAGTCGGGTCGCTGCCGCCGATTTTCAAATCGTCCCTAATCTCCGGGATGGTTTCAAGGTTGTTTGAATAGTTGACGGCGGCGGCGGTAACATTCCCCAATCTCTCTCCACCGCTTTTTATAGCGCCATGAAACTGTCCAATACGCTTGAATGTCAAAGCTTGTGGTGTGCCGCCTTGCGATACAACGTAACGGTCTTCGCCCTGTGCAATAGCATTTATTGTTGCTGCCGCGGCGCCAGTTTGTTGAAAATCAAAAGCAATGGAGTTTAGAACCGTGCCGACATGCACAAAATAGGCGGGGACTTCCGGCATTCCAACCTCAAGTGAATAGCTTGGCAATTCCAGTTTACCGGAAATGAATTTATGCTCTGTACCACCGCCCTGCAATGTCGCAGCGCTTACAGTTGCATTTGAAGCCGATAGAGTAAAACTGTTACCGGCTGCGCCTGCCGTATCATGCGTGACGGTTAAAATTTGGGTGCCTGATTCCCGGCTATATGTTGCATCGTCAACATCGTTGTCGGATGAATTGTTCAAAACGGTAACAGCTTCATCTATCGTTTGAACAACAGTGCTTTGGATTTCAATTTCATCACCGGCAGCAGAGCCAGTAACAAATGTAAATTCCACGCCGTTAATTGTGATAGTGTCGTTTTCCTCCGGGTTTGCATCAAACGCAATGCTGCCCACAGCCGAAACATCTGCGGTCGTGGGATCTCCGAAAAGGCCGGTAAGCCAAAGACCCAAATAACGCGGATCAAGAGGGACGACAATATCGCCTTGGTCGTTGATAACGTCCCTGATAGGTGCAAGCGGATCACGGCCAAATCCTAAAACCGGGTCGTCAATAAGCCCTTGCTCTGCCCCTAGATTGTTTGAGTTGAAAGGCATTTTCCAATAATTGCCTGAGGCTTTTTGCCCGTAAGTTGTTTCACGGGCTAATAGGAGGCTCGCATTGGAGCCGTAAGCGCGTTTATTTGCCATGAGGTTTTCTCCTTTAAGTAGGGTTAAAAAAAGCCCCTCGATTGAGGGGCCGGGGACTTCAACAAAGTTGAAAGGGATTAGCCGAGAGGGGTTTCTGTTTCGTAATCGACTTCAATAATCAGGGTGCCGGATTTCACTGCCGCGCCTCCGTCAATAGTTTGCGTTTCTGTCACAGGCCGCCCGTATGTCATGCCGTCAACTAAACCGTCCAGCTTTGGATAATTTTGCAAAACCATATCTATTTGCTGTAAGAGCTCATCAAATTTTGCATCCCGATCAATGCGCTTACCTTCCTGCACGAAAATATCAATCTCGATAGGGTGCGAATAATAGGTATGAGAAAACCCCCCGAGCGTTATTTCCGGTTCGCCGGGGTCGCCGTCATGGATAACAATTAAACCGGCTTTAGGTATTCTTTCCGGCTCACTTTCATTGCGCTCAACTCTGGCCTCGCAATTTTGCTCGAATAAAGTTTCCAACTTTTCAAGAATCTGCTCTGCCTTACTCATTTCTTGCGGCCTCCTTAGCCTCTTGTTTGGCCAGTTCCTGTTCGATTTTCTCCGGGACTTTCCCCACCCATTTTCTTACTGAACGGTCAATATCAAGGCGCTTTGGCATTTGAGCCTGCTTTATAAGTGTGAACATAATTACGTCTTTACCTTTTGCGTTTTTAGCGACCAGAAAAGCGGTTTTTCCGTCTTTTTGGATAAAGCGAAAATCCAGTCTGTAATCGTTAAAAAGCCTTTCGGGTGTGCGCTTTTGCTTTCTTCCTAAGGGGCGTGGAGCGTGTTTGGTCGGGATAGCCATCCATTTTTTATTACGGGCCTGTATTAGCAATCCTTTATCAAAGGCGGTTATAATTTCCGGGGCCTTGGAATAAACAAGAGAGGCCGCGTCATAACCTTTGTTCTTATAATTTTTACTCCGCCAGGTATTAGCCAAACGGCGGCCCATGCCAGCTAAACGGATTTGCTTACGCAACGAATTTTTAAGAGCGTCACCGCTTTCTTTCACACCAAAGCGAATAGCGTTTGAAAGTATCCGCGACCGGCGCTCCATCTGTTTTGAAAAACTTTTGACCTGTCTAATCGCTAATTTCATCATCCAGCCTCGTTTGCAATCTCCAAATAAGACGGTCGGAATCACGTATTTGCGGGTCGCCCTGCACCACGTAAATACTGCCTTTGTATTCTATGGTGTCGTCTTCTTTTGGATTTGGAATGTCTGAAACCTGAATTTCAAAAATATTGGTTTCGGTAAGAATAGGGGTGCTTTGGAAATTGAATACTTCGTCCGGTCGGTTCGGCATAACCTTGATTGCTTTTGGTTCGCCGGTGTCAACGGGCGTATAAATTGCGTCTTCACCCATAACAAAAAAGTTTTGTTTGACGACCTTATCAAAAATACTCATTCGGAAATCCTTTTTACCGGACGGATAAAAAGCTTTCCTTCGGAGGAACCGTCCGCAGAAATGAAAGTGATTTTGTGGTCAGGGTTCACGACTTCATGGTAAACAACGCCTGCGAACAAAACATCAATTCTGCCTTGTCCTTCATTTAAGCTTGGGTTTTCGTCAATCCAATAGTGCGTATCGACTTCAACCTGTATGCGGATTTCATTAAACCCAAATACATCACTTTGATCCTCGGAGGCTGTAATATCGAGCGCTTGTCCAAGGGCTGCGCCTTGATCGTCTTGATATTCATATTCCACAATAGGTGCCGGGCTTGAATCCGGCCCGGCCAATGCCGCGCTTATTCTGTTTTCTGTCATTGTTTTACCTTTCGTATGAAGAAGAAAAGCCAGCCTTCAGGACGAAGGCTGGCTTTAGGCTGGAGGTGCCTACAGGGGGGAGCCTTAAACGTCCCCGGAAGTTCTTGCTCCTTTGACAAGCACTTTCGGGCGCAAACAAAGCGGCAGCGGATTGCTTTCTGAAAGCAGCTCCACATAACGCCCGCCTTGTTCGGGGACAACCTTTGAATATTTGGGAAGTCCAACGGTATTGACAGTTTCCATCCAATCGGCGGGTGCGTAATAACTCCGAAAAGTATCTTGCGTTCCCATCGGCAAAAACCGGCACGTATTCGGGGCAATGAAATTGCGAGTGGCCGTTGTGCCGTCTTCTCTTTGGAAAGTTGCTTTTCCGCGATATTCGACCCACCAAATATCTTGCCAAAAGAAGCCCTTGCGGACATCCCGGCGCAACGGTTCGGTGGCCTGTTCAACCGAGCCGCCAATACCTGGCCCTGCCGCGCCGCTATTAACGGCGGCAAGAATGTTAGCCATTCGCACGGTGCTGTCCTTATATTCTTTATAAGCTTCAGCAACCTTTGGGTGACTAACAAGGGAACGGAAGAATTCAGGACTACAAAGGGCGACAACGCCGTCAAGCGTATCTCCCTCCAAAGCATCCTCAATTGTTCCCCACACTTCGGCTGTTTTCTCGGCAAGCTTTGTAGTGTCCGTACTCAATGCAAAATTAACTGCATTTTCTTGAACGCCAAAAGCATCGAAAATATCAAGAATTGTGGAGCCGTCCGCATCCAGAACCAGCCCGGCAATGGCACCGGCTTTCAAATATTCATACGTAATGTCATGTTTCTTTGAAAGCTCCATAAGCCGGTCTGCGACTTCTCTTTCGGGCGTTTTCATTTGGTCGGGGCTGCCAAATTCCCGGACATTCTGAATATCGCTTGGAAGGATTCTGTCTTCCAAAGGCAAATGCGGAATTTCAAAATACCGCATTTCCCTTTTGCTCCGGATATTCTTAGTGCCGGGTACGCCGCGAGGCTTGCTGGAAATAAGGTTTAATACGCCTTTGTTGATTTCGACAGCAACGGAAGTGGTGGCCACTCCCTTGCTTTCAAAAAGCCCCATAGCGTTAATTAAACCGTATTGCGTAGGGAACATATTAATAGCATCCGTCAATTCTTTTACGCTAAAAGCATCGCCGGAAAATACATCTACAAGATTAGGCATTGTTTAAGCTCCTTCTGTAGTAAGGATGCCGACCTTACGCAAACCCGCTAACACAGCGGCGCGCTTGGTATCGTCATCAATGGTTGAGTGAAAAGTGAGTGCGGGAGTGCAGACGATTGCATCACGCGCGATTACAACGGCCTCAGCGTCCGCGGACGTTGCGTCCACTTCAAAGGCTAAGACCGCCTTTGCTTCGCCCAGGCCGGTTGTATCACCGTACTTTGCAATGTCGTATTTATCGTCCCCGGCAACGGTGACGGTAAACTTGTCGCCCACTTCAAAATCTGGATCATCATCTGAAATGGTAAAATTCAGATGGTCACCAACATAAGCCACAGCGACTTCTGCGTCCGGCAAACGATAACCGTTCGGTGTTAGCACGGAGAAAGTACCCGCATTTGAGGAGGCGGCTATACATTCCAATGTATAAACACCGGGTTCCGCTTTTGAACCAAGCGTGACCTCACCAATATCACCGGCTCCGGCGTTGCCTCCATCGGCTTCCTCCGTAACGGTGCTTTTGGTTTGTTGCCCTAAAACCGTACCGGGCTTTAGAACACCGGCACCGCTAGCAATAGTAACGGCTTCCCGGCTGTAATAAGCGGCTTCCTCATGGTGGAGGAAATCGCCAATTACGTCTTTTTCAAGAATAGGATTTGTCATTTTGGATTACTCCTTTTTTCCTAGTTTGGTTTTGACGGCAGCAACCACCCCACCTTGACCCGAATGGGCCTTTGCGGATTGACGGTTACTGATGACGTTTGATTTGGAAGATGCCTTTAGCGCTGCGTTTCGCTTTGCTAAAAGTTTCTTGCGGACTTGCGAGGCGCTATAGCCTTTACGCAAGTATGTTTCGGCGAGGGCAGGTTTGCCGTAAAGCTTGCAAAGAGACAAAATCTCCATTGCTTCCTTGCGGCCCGCGTTGAAAGCGGCCTCCTTTTCCTCGTCTTCTTCGAGGTCTTCCTCGTCCTCGTCTTCCTCAAGGCTTTCGTCCTCTTCGGATTCATCCGCGTTTTCTTCTTCGGATTCATCCTCAAGGTTTTCGTCCTCTTGGTCTTCTTCCGCTTCTTCTTCCTCAATAGGATCGTCAAGCGTTTCATCTTCCTCATCGGGCATTTCTTCCATTTGAGCCGCCCGGCGAGAGTTTCGTAATACTAGGTTTTTAAGTCCCATAGCATTGTTTCCTTTCTTGGGTTTAGGTTGAGGTTTGCCGGGCTGTCCGGCGGTGCTTTCGCGGGCGGTCGGCCCGGAAACTGGCTGTGCGGCTTTTTGCTGAATATCCGCGTGAATGATTTCTATGAGTTCATCAAAGGAAGCCAAGCCGTCCGCAAGTCCGTTTTCAACGGCTTCTGATCCGTCAAAACAATCTGCTTCGGTTTGGAGGATTTTACTTTCAGGAATGCCGCGATTTGCGGCCACGGTTTGTGTGAAAATCTTATAGACAATATCAACCCGCTTTTGCATCCGGGACAAAGCGTCTTTAGAAAGCGGCGCATGGGGCCAGCCGTCTATTTTGCGCGCACCGGCAAAAATAGGCGTATAATTTAAACCGGCCTTTTCATCAAACCGGCTTTGATCCAGATGCACAGCGACAACGCCTATAGAGCCGACACCGCCTATACGCGGCAAATAAATCTTGTCAGCGGCGCAGGCAATAGCATAGGCAGCGCTATAAGCGTGTTCATTGGCAAAAGCATAAATAGGCTTTTCTCCGCGGTTTGCGGCAATATAATCTGCCAAATCAAAAACGCCCGCGGCCTCGCCGCCGCCGCTGTCAATATCGAATAAAATCGCGTCAATCTCCGAGCTTTCCAAAGCCTCGTCAAAATCTTCGCGGATACTTTCGTAAGACCGTAAGCCGGAGGCAGCATCCAAACAATCGCCCCTTTGAACCAAGGTGCCGTGAACAGGAATCACGCCTATTGTGCGATAACCCGGCGTAATTTGTGGTGGGTGTTCGGTAAGGAAAGGATCGCGCGCGGCAATCTCCATATCGGCCGTCAATTCGATATTCTCAAATAATCGCGGTGCAAGGACATTGATAACCGTATTCAGTTTACGCGGGTGAATTAGAAGCGGTTCCTCAAATAGTCGTGCGGCTATGTTCGGCAGGCGCGTTTGCGCCGCCGTTGTGGTTTCTTTTGGCATGTGTGATTACTCCGTTTCGATTAAATCAAGTTCGTCATTCTCAGCAGATTTTTCTTCTGACTTAGGATCGTTGCTTTGCGCTATGCCGCTATTGCTCATGGCGCGCGGGTCTGTGTCGTAAACAAGACCATGTGAATCTGCGCGGGCAATATCGGCGGCGTTTTCTTCGTCCACCTCATTGACATCATAACCGCGGCGGCCAGCAACATCGGTACGGCTTACAAAGCCAGAACGGACTGCAATTTTATCTGCATTGGCCTCTTGCTGAGGATTAACGTATGGCCAGCCCGGTTTCAGCCACTTGACTTTCAGATAAGGGCGGGGGTTAAAGGCAAAATCTTCTGCCTCAAACATTCCGACTTTAAACGCCTCGATCATAAAATCACGCCATACCGGAGTGCAGAATTGAGCAATTAAAAGCTGGTTTTGGAATTGTTCCCAAATACGCTGCGCCTCATTTAAGCCCCAACGGATGGAGGAAAAACTAACGCCGGTAAGGTCGCCGGTCATTTGTTCATACATTACGTCTGCGCCCGCTGCCGTTGCGCGCAAATTCATTTTCACAAAGGGATCGTACGTGCTTCCCACATCTGCGGATTCTGCCGTTTTAACTTCCTGTCCCGGATCAAGATAAAGGCCGGTGCCAGGCTCAAGGTCTGTATCAAACGGACGGCTTTCATCCCCGACCTCGCCGCTGGCTAAAGCGCTTGCCAATTGCTCATCCAAAACACTGCGCTCATCGTCAGCAGGCGAGGTGATGAAGAATGTAAGATAGGCGGCAAATTTCTTGCGTATCAATTCAGCGTCTTCGTATTCCATTAAATCCAGCATTCTTAAAATTGAGCTGGCAATTTTCGGAAAGCCGCGCGTTTGCCCCGGTCTTTCCACTTCAAAAACATGCAGGATTTCATTCGCGGGAACCCTGATACGCAAAAGCGGATCACGAATGCCGATCATTTCATTGGGATGCTCTTTCCAAATGTGATAAGCCGCAATCCTGTCTTGTGCGTCAAACTCAATGCCTTGGATGATTTTTCCACCGTTTGCAAGATGCATATTGTAAGTGTGGTCGAGATGGTCGGCCTCAAGCACTTTCAATTGGAAAGGAATAAGCAAATTAAAGTCATCGGTGGGACGGTATATTTTACGCACCAAAACTTCACCGGATTGATAAACCGAACGCACAATCAGCGCCTGCAACCCGTAAAAGTCCAAATGACCGTCGGCATCGGCTTCCATGACCCATTCTTCCCACGCCTCCTTAACTGCATCTTGAAACGCCTTATCGCCGCCTTTGGGGATGGGCCGGATTCCATTGCCCACCACGTTTGCAACAAAAGACCGGTCGGCCCGGCGCATCCACGGAATATTGCGGACTTGATCGCGCGCCCGGTCGCGCATTCTTACTAATGAGCCATTTACAAGGGCATTAATCGCCGAACTGCTCGGACGAAAATTCTTCATACGCCGCCCGGTGCTGGCTGCATCAAAGCCGCTTGTAAAATGATTTGCCCGCAACGGTTTTCCGTCCAGACCTAATAAAACTGCTTTTGGCTGCATGGCTTATAACCCCCGTTTACTTGAAAGATGAACGCGGCGAGATTTGCGCTTGCCTTCTTTGGCGTTTAAGGCTCGGCGCATATTGATAATGGCGCGCTCCATTTCGGCCAGCGTTTGAAACTCTATAGTTTTGCCGTCATAGGTTAAGCGCCGGGTACCGCTGGCATAGTTCTTTTCCAACTCGGCCAGCATGTCCCATGTCCAAGCTATTTCCATGTTCTTTCCTTTCGATTAGTGTTTTGTACGAATACGCCGCGGACGCCGCTTTTGAGGGCCTCCGGCTTTCGGTATCTGTTTAGGTTCTTCCGGTTTGGCTTCCGGCTTTGGTACGTGGTTTAGTTGACTTTCCAGCGATAGGAGGTCGCCTTGTATTGTGTCCTCCGGGATCTCACGCATGACTGCTAAAGCTTTCCATTTCTCAACAGAAAAGCGGCTTATGCCTAAGCGCTCTGCTGCGGCCATGTTGTAAACCCGGCAATCAAGAAAGTGGTTTTCGCCGGACACCATCCATTCTGTGATTTCACGCCCGTTTCTTTGATGTGTGACCAAGCTTTCCGCTGTCAGCTGCTTGAAATAGTTTTCATCACAGCCGGTTGAAAAATGGCAGTATCCGTGTGGGTCGGCCTCAGCGCCTTCCGCTATACCTTCCAAACGCAAGTAAGCGTAAAGCTCTGATTTGGCCTGCCAGGTACCGACCGGCCAGATACGCATGGATTTTCGATCCTTGCGGCCTGAATATGTCACCTCAATCTTTGAAGCGGTTCCAAGTACCGGCGCTTGTGCGCCGGGCATACCCTTAACGGCCATAGCGCGAGGTTTACCACGCACCCATTCATAAACGAGGTGGGTCATATAACCGCTATCAACCGCGATCATATCGGCTTGGAAGGCCCGGCCCCATGCATTCTCATAGTAGCGGGTATATAGCTCGTCTAATTGTTTCCACGTTACAGGGCTGCCGGTTTCACCGGGCAAAAACCCTATATCAATTATCCAGCTTGTTTTGCCTATTCCCCACCCGATAACTTCAAAATAGAAACCGTCTTTTTGAACATCCACGCCCACGGTAATAAGCAGCGCACCTTGCGGAATCTTGCCAAGAGGATAATCTTCTCGCAAGGAAAGCAAACGTTTCCAGCTTGGTGCGTCCCCTCGTTCTTCCCACGCAATGCCAAGCCACAAGTTATAAAATGTTTTCAATTCGCGCGGGTTATCTTTGGCGGCAAGAAAAGCCTCAACCATTTTGTCCCACGTAGTGAATGGCGAATAGAGCGCGTTAATACGAAAGCCGGGGTGGGTGCCTTCCGGGTTTGTAATAACCCAACGGCCACCGGCCAGCATTTTTCGCTTTTCGTGGTGTTCAATAACGCAGCCATTATGTTCGCAAACGTAATACGCCATGAATGGCGGCTCGGTATTGAATTTTAAACCGCCCTTGAATGGCTCCTGTGTTACAGGAAAAAAACGTAATTCTTGTTCCTCGCCGCAATGTGGGCAAGGCACCATGAAAACTCTTTGATCGCTTTGGTTATAGCTTTTGGTTATCCGGCTTATGGATTTCAAAGTCGGTGTTGAAACTTCAAAGCATTTTGCCGTCCCGGAATCATGGAAAGCAATCTGCCTAGCATTCGCCATTTTATCCGGGTCGCCTTGACCCCCAACGTCAAGCGGCCATTCGTCCCAATCGTCCTTAAACAAATACCGGATAGATTTTTGCCGCAATGCCGCAGCAGAATTCGCACCCGATATAACCAAGAAACCACCGGCGAATCTTTTAAACATTGAGGTTGAAGTTCCCTCGCGGCTTTTATTTTCCGCGACCTTCAAACCCCATTCATTCTCGTCAATGTTCGGAGAAAGCTTTTCACGCGACCATGCTTTGCCAGCGTCCATAGTAGGATGCACAGCCATTGAAGGGCCGGGCGCAACGTCAATAATATAACCGATGAAATTTGTAATAGCCTCCGAGCCTGAAACCTGCGCGGATTTCATAAATGTAACCCGGTCACAAGGATGCTGCGGAGAAAGGCAATCCATAATTTCAACTAAAAACGGTGTTCGCCCGTTTGACCACTTACCCGGAAAGGAGGTGGTTTCAGCTGGTAAAACCCGTCTTTCTGCCGCCCATTCCGAAACATTGTAGTCCGGATCGGGCATAAGCCCTTTAGAATAAGCGGCACGGTAAACTTCACGCGCCGAGGCTAACATCTTCTGCCACCTCCATTAACGTGTCCCGAATTTTGGCACGTAAGAATTTCTTGATTTCCTTTTCATCGGACATTGACACAAGCGCCCCGGCCAATTCTTGAGGCAACGATAAAAAGCGGTCACGTAGCAGCCGGGCAGCATCATAAGTTTCCCTCTCAACGTCTGCCTTCTTTAAAAGCTGACCAGCCCTTTCCTCATAATCGAGTTGTGCAAGTTTTGCTTGATAGGCTTCTCGTGCGCTGCGGAATTTCGCAAAAGAGGTATGCCCGTTTGTTGATACACCGCCAGCGTTTTCATCATCCGCCGGTAGAGGTTCGCTTTCATATTCGGTTTCATTTAACCGCCGTGCCGGATCAGCGTCTTGCTCCAAAACTGTGTCCGCTATATCCGGGTCGATACGCTTTTTATCATCCGTAGGGATTTTGCCTTGTTGAACAAGTTTATTGATATATTGCCGCGAAACATCTCTCCGGCGAGCATATTCAGACTGTGAAATTAGCTCTGCCATTGATTTTGAACCTTTTAGAAATGACCGGTTTTTCGGTCTTTTTTGTGGAGTTACGAGATAGGACGAGAGTATCCTCGCCAGAGTAAGTTATTGAAATTACTCGTAAAAGGAGGATATATGTTGCAAGATTCCAATGATTATGAAGCCGTTACTCTCGGCCCTAACAGCGTTAGCGTTTCAGAAATTTTGACACTTCTCGAAACATACGAATTAAGCCTCGATATGACAGAGGGCGAGATTCATAACGCTTTGGTTTTTACCGCCGATCAAGGCCATCAAATTACGGATGAGCTTGATTTGATTGAGGCCATACAAGAGGCCCATGCAATATTGACCACCCATTGAAACAAACAGAAAAAGAAAAGGGGCAGGCCCGAAAGCTTGCCCCTTTTTAGTTCCAACAGGGAGGTTTAACTTGGAGCGTGATGGTCGGTATTGCGCCGCCTTCTCCGGGATGGACTCCCGGCGCTTTACTTTTAAGCTAATCACGCGAAACTTTTTCCCCTTTATACATTCCAGCATCCATTTCAGCGATTTTAGAAAATGGTAAAATCTCCGCTGTAAGCCGGTCTTTAGCTGTAGGATCAAGAAAGTATAAATACCGCATTTGATAGCCAGGCAGCTGTTTAACGCCTTCCTCTTTCCATTGTTTAGCCGTGCGGTATTTGTGTTCTATTCCCATTTCCCGGCATATCTCCCGCATAACCTCAACGTCCCAATTGGCGCTCATAGTCATTTGCGCCACACGGTGGCCGGTGGGAAACTCATAAATGCTTTTATTCTTTGAAACGCCGGTTAGAACAAAACCGGCAGCGCGGTATATGGTGCCGTCTCCACATTGGGTAGCGTCAGAAAAAGAAACAACCCATTGGATATGCGGGTAATGCTTTTTCATCAAACGCATAGTTATTGCCAAAGCCCGGCTTTCGCTATTACGGGGCAAACGGTCAGAGAAAGCCATGCGGTTTAATTCAATAAAGCCATTCCACGGTGTATCCGTAACAAGACCCTGTAATTTGCTTTTATCCATTGAGGGGCCGTATTGCATAGCACCCTCAAGACGGCCATTGTAAAAAACGCCAAAATTTAGCTGAGAATTATTAACAACCTTGCCGCTATAATGATACATCTTAACGGTATGGCGCGCGGCCTCAGCGGTGATAGGTTCAACCCTTATGTCCTTTGCCTTACCCATTGCTTTCTAAGAACCTCTCGCAAATTAGCGTAAGGCCATTGCCGTTACTATTCTTGTTCAAGTTTTCGTCAAATTTCCCTGCCTTTTTTGCAGCCTTCAAAGCGGCCTTTACCAGTTCGGCTTGTGTGTTGTGCAAGGTAAAAGTCATTTGTGAGTATTCAGATTTCTCGCCGTCCGGCATATCCGGCATATCGTCCAATATGGAGCTTTCGTTCGGCAAAAGTTTTGCCAGCTCTTTTTCAGGAATACCAACGACCGTTAAATCAAAGTCCGCAAAATCAAGCTCTGTTAATTCAAGCGCCAGCAGTTCTTTATTCCATTGTGCATTTTCCGCTATGCGGTTATCGGCAATAATGTAAGCGCGCTTTTGTTCTTCCGTTAAATGGGAAAGCACCGTGCAAGGGACGGTTTCAAGACCCATTTCAAGCGCCGCTGCGTAACGACCATGCCCACACAAAATCATATTGTCATCGTCAATAATGATCGGGGAGGTGAAGCCAAATTCTTTTATGCTTTTTACAATTTGTCCGACTTGCTCTTGAGAGTGCATCCGGGCGTTGTTTTTGTACGGATTCAGCTTGTCAACCGGGCGGTTGACAATGCTCTTTGGTCGTGTCAACTGGTCTGTTTTGCTCATTGGAAACCCTTGTTTTCCGGGGCTTTACGGGCGCTTCATCGGGCGTAAACTTGGAAATGTAAACCTCGTTTGACGCTCGGCGACTGGCGGGATGCCGCGCCGCCCAAACCCCTGGACGTTTAGAAAGTTTGAAAGAACCTTGATTTTTGATTTTGAAATGAAAAACGCGCGGCCAATGGTCGGTCGCGCGGGCAAAATAAAAGCGCCTTCAAAGTGTAGGCGCAAATCAAGTCTGTATCCAAGATGTCAAAGATTTTCCGCCTTGTCAATTCCCCGGATCATTTTTTTTCATTAAGCCACGGAGTTTTTGTGGCCATTGGCTTTAGGACATTAAAGCTTGTTACCAAATCATCAGCCTGCCATAGCTCGGTGGCTAATTTTAAAAGCGCATCCAGCCATTGCGTATAAACCTTACGTTTGAAATCTATGTGAACTTGGGACATAACAATCTCAAGTTCGCAAGCTATCGGTTTCTTGTAATGCCGGTCGGCGAATATCATTTTTGGTTTGCCGTTCTTTTTCAGCGCCGGTCTAATTTGGGGTTTTGCGCCGGGCATCCAGTCGGGCATGAGGCCTGTCTTTCCAAAATCAATGAGCAAGCCACGCTCCAAATGTGTAAAGCGTTTAGATTTTATCATGTCATGCACAAGCTCTGCATCCGGATGAATTTGCGCCGTGGGATAGCCGGTAATTTCCAGCTTAATTCCTAGCTCCCAGTTTCTATGGATTTGATAGGTACCGTCCCCGCTAATCAATTTATAAAATATACCGTCCGCATCTTTCTCATGCGGCATAAGGCCAATGCCGCGGTCTTCGATCAAGTCCGCTTTTTGCTTTTCGTATGTCCATATGACCAGTTCCTCGATGGTTACATCTTTACGGTATTCTTTGCTTTTGGCCCCTTGCTGCATTTTTGTTCCTTCCTGTTTTAGAGGGTTTAGAGAGTTTTAGACAATAAAACTGACGTTTTTTGAAAAAGGTCTAACTGTGTTTTATTTAATTGAATCAATTTATTATCCTTATATAAATTTACTTTTTAGAGGGTTTAGATAGTTTTTTAGAAAGTCTTTCCTGCGCGCGCATATGCACATCATGCGTAACCCCCGGAAAACCCTCTAAATCCTCTAAACCCTCTTAAGCCACTCATTTCATTGATGAATAATTTTAGAGTGTTTAGAGGGTTTGAATGCCGTTATGTCATTCTTCCCTGCGGCGTTCTGTTCGCAATTCCTCCTCTAGCACTTTGTTTTCCCACTCATTTGTGAGTTCAATGTCCAAATAATAGGTCACTTGATAAACGTCTTTTTTGTAATCCATATCCGTCATTTTTCGCCCGAAAAGCGTTTGGCTAATCGGGTTGATAGAATTGTCGTTGCACCAAAGCTTATAGGCGTTATAAAGCCGGGTTGCATTAACGCGGGCAGTTGATCTTTTCTCCGTGCAAGCAATCAAAAACGAAAGCACCGGGTTAGATTCATGGCGGTATTGTTTTGTTGCATCCTCCACTCGCGCGGGAACGCACAGTCCTTTTTCGCACCACATGCGATAGCCGTCTAAAAGCCAGTTCAAAATGCCGGGCATTTCATTTTTCAGCTTTTCCTCAAGGTTTTTGATTTTGACTTTTGCGCCGGGCTCTTTTTGGGCCGCTTCGACCGTATCGACAAACTTTTGACTAAAAGGCACAAGCAGAATGCGCCGCCAAACCCCATCACTTTGATCGCGGATCGTAGGTTTGTTGTTAAATGAAATGCAAATTTTGAATTGAGGTTTAAATCGAAAAGGGTTTTTGAACAGCGCCCGAACATACATTTTTTCGCCACCGGTCATAAGCTTCAAAGTTTTATCGGAGAAGCGCGCGCCGGTATCCGGCTCGGATGCAGAAACAAAACGGGTGCCAGGCAATTGTGCCAATTCAGGAGAAGCGGCGCTGCTGCTTCCGCCCTTTTCATTATGTAGGAAAGCCTCGATAGGCGTAACGATCCCATAATCTCCCAATATTTCATGGATAATATTGATAAGCGTGCTTTTACCGTTACTGCCCGGCCCCCATAACATCAAAATTGATTGCTCATCAGTTGAGCCGGTTAAGCAATATCCAAAGTAGCGTTGGAGGAATAAGCGCACTTCATCGTCCGGCATAATGTCGCGCATAAACTGCTCAAAGACTTCGCGCGTTGCTTCCGGGTCATATTCAATGTTGGCGATCTTAGTTATTTTGTCATTTCGGTTATGCCGCTTTAAGACTACGCGCGGTTTTTCTTGATCGCCGCAATTTCCTTTTTCACTTTCCGGCGCGTCAAGATCAAGGGTGCCGTTTTGTAGATTGAGCAATAATTTGTGCCGGTCAAAATCTTCAACTTTTGCCCATAAATGATTTTCGGCGAGCTTAACCATAGCTTTGATACGTGTGTAATTACCGCTGCCTATGGCAAACCTGTAAAAAGCCTTGATCCTGTCTTTGAATAGCGCCGGGGTTTCATCTTCCATGTTGCCCGAGGCCTGCGCCGCGATAGCCTCGCCGCGTATAGCCTTCGCGGTTTTTTCCGCATACAGATTTGCATGGCGGAATCCTTCTTCCAGTGACCAGCGTTTTTTGTCCCATCCATACCAGCCGGTTATTTCGACATAGGAAAGGTTTTTTCCAAATCGTTTAACAAGCCGTTCGGTGTTCCCGGAGTCGTTCAATGTGATTTTGTAAAGCTCGCGGTCTTTTGCGGGCAATGTTTCAAAGGGCGGGACTTCCCGCAAAGGCTCGCTGCCTGAAAACGTAATAGCTTCCGCGCCTAAAAACGCGCCGCTTAATTTTTCTTTCCCGCGGTCGGGCTTTTGTTTTTCTGTTTGTGTTTCCTCAGCCATTAAAATAATCGTCCCTGTTTTTCAATTGGAGGCGGCACAATAGAGCGCTCCACTGTTTTTTCTTTATGGATTTCCTGCCGGTAATGAGGCGCGCAAAACCACCGGCCTAATTTCCCCTGTAATAAAAAAACGCCTATACCGAATGTGCCGTGCCGCCGACAATCCGGTATGCAGCACGGATGATGAAAACGACCCTTATCATCGAAGTAAGGAGCCTTATTCTTCATCAAAACCCCTTTCCGGTAATAAGCGCTGTATGGCGTACCCGACCGCATAGCGCGGCGGACATTCAATTATTTTGATCCCGTTGACATAGCGGATAGAAGGTTTTGGAACCGGTGCGCCGTTGATTTGCATCAAAGGCATGTATTGTCCGGATTTCTTTTTGACGAGTCCCCGCTTTATAAGGCTATGCAAAGATTTCTCAATTACCCAAACAGGAATTTTGCAGCGGAATGCCACGCGATTAGGTTTGTAAGGAATTTGCAACATATGATGTTTGCAAAGAGTGTCTAAGACCAGTTCCTCGCCGCCGTTTAAAATTGGCGCTTCAATTGTTTTGTGCTTCATAAGCCCCCCTTATGGTTAGTTTGTTTTTGTCATTTCTCCTCGTAAAACATCGTTGTGATCCATGCCCTCCGGAGCATCGACGCGATAAATGTTTTGGATTCCTATGCCTTGCCAGCGCCTTAATGTGCGTTCGATAAGAGCGTCCACGCTGTGTTGATCTTTTGAATCCCGTTCGGCCAGTAGGTACGCAATCCGGCAAACCGGCTGCGGCGGCAAAATGCCAGGCCGTCTGTAATCGGGATATATGGTGGGAAGATTCCGGCCGTCTTTTCGGGGGTGCGGCTCGCCTTTTCTGTTTTGTCCTGCGCCAGAAAGGTTTGTAAGACTTCCGGCCACCCAAACCGGCCAGTCCGGTTTAACCATCAAGGCACTTAAACCATTTTCAATACCTTCAGAAAAAACCATAACCGGCGCGGCGCGGCCTAATCGTATGGCGCAACCCCACGGCCTGCCTTTCATTTTCTTTGACGGCAATTTACTGCCCGGCTTGTCTTTATCCGGTATGTCGGCCTTGCCGGTGCCGTCCGGTTTCAAATAGGTAATGTGAACGCCCCTGATTTCGCCCAGGCTGTTTTGCATAGGCGCTAACATTGCCGGGAAAGTGCCTATGGCCTCATAGCGTTTAGCTCTTTCCCACCGGTGCCAATATTTTAAGGCCGGTATAAAACGCAATTGTTTTAAAATTCCATCCGGTAAAAGCTCCGGTTCGATAGCCCGGCTTTTCAAATAGGTTTCTATTACACTGCCTTCTGCAGGGGCTGACTGTTTGATAAGATTTTGTGCCTTCCTGATTTCCCGCTTTTCCCGTTGCTCCTCGGTTTCTTTCTTCTTTGGCGGCGGCGACCGCTTTATAAATTTTGGTTTTTGGCCGGTATCGGCTATGCCGTACATTCCAGCCAGCTGCAAAACAGCATCCTTAAAGCTGATTTTGTCGATTTCTTTTAAGAATTCGATTGCATCCCCGCCAGCTCCGCAGGAATAGCACCGATATGTATTTTTATGCGTATCAACGAAAAAGGACGGATTCGTGTCGTTATGAAACGGGCAAAGCCCTTTTCTATATTTTCCGCTGTTCTTCAAGCCGCCATGAATCCGCATAGCCGCTATATCCACAACGAGGGCATGGCGCTTAACGTTTTCCAGAAGGGCGGAAAAATCAGATTTCATCCACGCGTCCCCCCGTAAATCAGGCCCGCAAAGCGCATTTTTATGAGGAAAGGCACAAGCTTACGCTTATTAATAGATTGTTTAAAAATTACGGGCATGGTACCTCTGTTAATAATTACGTGGATTCGTAATTATTTAATTCTTACGTTTTAGCGTAAGAAAATCAATTTAATTTTTGAGAAGGGGTGCGACCGGCTCTGTAATTTATGGTTGTAGATGTGGATAAATAATGCTTAGTTGTGGAAATATTAAAGAAGAAGGCAAAGAAAGCCGCCGCGATTTTGTTAAGCGAAAGCTTAAACAGGTGGGGAAGACTCAAGTTGAGTTGGCGCAGGCTCTAGGTATTGCAGGGCCTCGACTGAGTGAGAAATTGCGTAGTGATGACAAAGATACTTTTAGCCCGGCAGAATTGGGTATCATCGCCGATTTTTTAAAAATTCCCTTAGTAAAAGCAATAGGCAAATTAACGACTTTGGATCGTTTCGATGATGAGGAGTTCATTTATTTGCCGATCTTAGGGGAAGCCAGAGAAGGTAGATGGTGCAAAAGTATGTTACAGCCAGCTGATACTTCCGACTACATTATCATCGAGCGCGGCGAGGAGCCTAAACCCCATAGCTTGTACGGCCTCCGTATAACCTGCGATTCAATGTCCAAATATTACCCGCCATATAGAACGGTTGTGGCCTGCCTGCCTTATGCGGAGGCCAAGAAAGAGGATATTCGCAGCGGCGCACATGTTGTGGTTTGCCGCAGCGGGCCGGAAGATCAATGTGAGCTCACTATAAAAGAGCTTCTGGTTAAGGACGGCGAGATTTTTCTTTTGCCAAAATCCGCAGATGATTCGCATGCCACTTATCAAATAACGCGCAAAGATAACAATCCCTCATACTATGGTACGAACGATTTAAAAATAATTGGCGTGGTTGTTCGGGCTGTCGTTGACCAAGTTGCCCCCCCCGCAAAAGCAAACGCAGAATCGCTGCCATAGCCCGGAAAATATAGGTTTTTCGCATATCAACTAATACGTGTAGCAACCGGCAATCAAGCCGGTTTTTTCTTGTGCCTGGCTTTTTCCTAAAAAATAATTATTACGTTTTAGCGTAATTTTAAATTGACCAATTCTTACGAATAAACGTAAGAATTGAATCACGAAAATCTTAATATCAACCGTAAAAAACGTGAAGGAAGGTGCCTTATGCGAAAGGAATTTTGCGTGCTAACGCATAGTGGGCGGGTCATAAACTTATTAAAACCCGATCCCGCAGACATTGTAATCTATGATATTGCGGAAGCTTTATCAAAACTGTGCCGGTATAACGGCCATGTTCAAAACTTTTATTCAGTAGCCCAACACAGCTGCTTGGTGGTTGACCACCTCTCCATTTCAGCAAAGCCATACGGATTATTAGCCGATGCGTACCAGGCTTATTTTGGCCACTTAATCAGGCCCGTTAAAAAAACGCTGATTTCAAAGGCAGAGATGGATATTTGGCAAAAGCTGGCCGATCCAATGAAGGCCGCAATCCATGAAGCTTTTGGCTTAAAGTACCCGCCGCACACAACACACCTCCGACTAATAGCAGAAAAGAAAGCCGTTATTGAAGCCTGTGAAAAGCGGGATCTCATTGCGCGCCATTCACTTGCGCCGGATGAGCAGGAAAAAGCCGTGGGCCGGTTAATTCGCCCGTGGCCGTGGGCGGAGGCCCATGAAATGTATCTCGGAAAATTTCACGAGATTGCGAAAACGCACCCCCAATTTTCCCAAAAGCTTTAACCCGAAAAGGAGTTCTTCAAAATGGAAAAACTACAAATAGGCAAAAAATTATGGTGGGCGGATTTGGCGCACCGTATCCCCGGTTATCAAGACGGCTCAAAAACCTGTGAGTTAAACGCCCATTACGATGCTGTAAAAAACTATCGCCGGATTGAGCATATTTTTCCGAATGGCGGTTATAGCTATACCGATATAGGAAACGGGCTTAAGCAAGGGAAAATCAAAAACATTGATTACCTTGTGCCGGACGTTTTCAACAGCGTTAGGGACGCATTGAATGAAGCAGAAAGCCGAGGCGTTAAGGCGCTAACCCTCCAAATAGAAAACGCCAGCCTGGGCGATTCCAGATTTTGGCGCTCAACCTGCAAAATGAATAGGAAAAAGGCGCATGTTGATACGACCGGAAGCCGGGATTTTGCAATAGCGGCATCCATTATGCAGGCCCTCTGTATTTCGTTAGCGGGCAGCGCTTACAAGCAAAATAAGGGAGGCGCAAATGCTCGCTAACCCTAAACCCCACCGGCGCATAGAAGGCGAGATTTTTATCGGTGCCGATAATTGGGATGAATTTTGTGCCGTAATTTCAGACATACAAAAAGAAGTTGAGCAAGCAAAGCAAGCCGATGAAAACCTTTATTGGGTTTCTGCCGGTGACAATGCCGCCGCCAGTTTAAGCATTGCCGTTGACCATTTTATGACGCGCGAATGCTATTTGGCCGATTTGCAAAACTGTATCGGCAGAAAGGCGGGACAAAAATGACAGCAGAAAAAAAAGACATTATTGCCGCAGCGCCAGCAGTAAAGGCCCAGGAATTGAATGCAGCAATTTTGCAAGCTGTAGCATCGGGCTTTCATATCAAGCTTGAAATTGAGGAGCGCGAATATTCAACCCCAAAAAATTATAAATATCCGCAAGTGAATGTGCGCGTCTATAACCCGCACGGCAAAAAATCAAATAAATAAGGCAGGGGTGATGGGTTCCGAATTTGAAAATTTGGAAGATGAAAACCGTGGGGTAACTATTGCCGAGGCCTGCGATATTCTAGGTTACTCAAGATGGACAATAGAGCGAATGATCCGGCGCGGCGAATTAACGGCCTATGGCCGCCATAAAAGAAAGAGGATTCATCTTTCCTCAATTCTCCAGTATCAGCAGTCCTCCAGAGCTGCCGTTGACCAAGAAAATTTCGAGGTCACGGAAATCAAAAAGGTTTCCAAACGGCATAAACAAGCACTAGCACAACTGGAGGAACTATTAAAATGAGCGTTTATTTAAACAAAAAAAGACAAAAATGGGCCTATACTTTCCGCATTGACGGAGAGCGATTTGCCGGTTATTGCGAAGACCCCGAAACAGGCGTTTTGGCCAAAAATAAAACAGAGGCTAAAAAGGTTGAGCGAGCCATTAGAGCCAAGGTTCAAAAACTGCTCGATGAAGGGAAGAAGGCAAAAGAGGAAGAAAATAAAAAGGCCGTTCCCAAAGGCGGCTTTACCCTCGTTGAGCCACTGACATACTACCTCAACAAAATGAAGGGCAAGGCGTCCTTTAATACGGCGAAAGGATACACCGAGGAGCTTTTAGATTTCTTTGGCCGGGAAACGCCAATGCAAGATGTTGAGGAAAAGATTGAGGACTACATTGAGTTTTCCAAAAAGCAGAAGGTGAAATATTGGAAAGGCAAAGACGAAAACGGTAACGATCTTTACGGCGAGAGAGATAAGCTCCGCAGCAATAAAACCATAAACGAATATCTCAACTTTCTTGTACGGTCATACCGCGCCTTTAAAAAAGCGCCTTCCAATAAGAAAATTAGAAAGTACATTCCTAACCCGCCAGAGTTTGAACATTTGGAGGTTTATAAGCGTACCCCGACACCAATTCCGATGAGCGTAGCGGAGAAATACTTGGATGCATTTGATGAGGTTTTACACGCGCACACCAAGCTTGCATATATTATTTGCGAGCAGACCGGAATGCGGGCCAGAGAATGCGCGCAAATCAAAGAGCGCCAATATCATGAGGCCGAGCGCCGGATTCTGTTAGAGGCGGAGCAAACCAAATCTAAAGCCGGGCGCTTTTTCCCTGTAAACGATATTGCCCACCAAGCCCTTATAGAATGCCGGAAGGTCGGGGATTACCTCTGGAAGCTTATACAAGAATACCCGCACCTAGCCGCCGAATACGCCGAAGAATACGGTATTAAAAGCCGGATGGATATAAACTTCATTCTTTACCGGCCAAAAGGTACCGGTGTGCCGCGGCCCGTAAAGCATGTTTCCACTAGCGCTTGGAAAGCCGTAAAGAAAAAGGTTGGTATTAACTACCGCTGGCATGATACGCGCGCCACCTTCTGTTCAGAAACGCTAGGGGCAAGCGGTGACATTTCAGCCGTACAACAAATAGCCGGGCACCAAGATATAACCACAACGCAGAAATACCTGCTTGCCTCGGATCAACGCCTTAAAAGAAGCGTTGACGCTTTGGCGCTTTCTAGGCCGGTTGATATACCGGTGAGAGAAACCGGCGTACTTTCCAAAAAGGCTTTAAAGGCCCTTGAGGAGCGCGCCGCGGCCTAACTAAAACAGGGTTCCTCCTCTTAGCCAAAAGCACTTTGCTTTTGGCTTTTTTTCTGCCTATATAGAAAGCGCGTATGACATTGAAAACAGGCACGTTTTCGCATTTTTGCTTGAATGTCATACGAAAGTGTCATACGGTGCTTTATCAAACGGAATGGTGATTGCTAAGTTATTGTTTTTGTTTGTTGATTTTGCGGAATTAACTTTGAAACCTTCATGCTCATAACCTGAAGGTCGTAGGTTCAAATCCTACTCCCGCAACCAATTTTTTGATAAGAAAATCAAATAGTTACATGAAAAGCGCCGCAAGGCGCTTTTCTGTTTTTAGCCCCAAGGGACACTCACGGGACAGTAGGAAACAAATAACTACAATCACTTACGATAAGTGTCCCTTTCATTGTCCCATGCCTTGGTATGCAAAGGCTAAGCTACTGTATCCCCTGTATATTTTCCTGCTACAAGCATAAGAGTTGCAATCTGTTGTGATTGATGGCTTGATGAATGTACATGTTTTGTTCTATTTTGAATTATGGCGACGATTGAGAAAAGAGAATTGAGTGATGGCGCGACATCCTACCGCGCCAGAGTAAGGATCAAAGGGCATCCGCAGGAAATTGCGACCTTTGAGCGCCTGACCGATGCGAAACGCTGGGTGCAGCAGACGGAAGCGGCGATTCGGGAAGGCCGTTATTTCAAAACCAGCCAGGCCCGCAAATTCACGCTATCCGATGCGATTAAACGTTACCGCGAGGAAATTCTGAGCCACAAGAAGGCCAGCAATAAAAATATAACCAACTATCTGGATTACTGGGATCAGGAGCTTGGTGCCTATGCGCTGGCGGATATCACGCCCGCCTTGATCGTGAGTGCGCGGAATAAGTTTGTCGGCAGTAAAAGCCGGTACGGGCGAACGCGCGGACCGACAACGGCCAACCGTTATGTTACGGCGCTCAGCCATGTGTTCACCATCGCGATTAATGATTGGGAGTGGCTGGAGATTCATCCGGTACGAAAAATATCGAAGCTGAAACAGCCGCGCGGACGGGTGCGGTTTTTATCGGACGATGAGCGCAAGAAACTGCTGAAAGCCTGCAAGAGCAGTGAAAACCCGCATTTGTACAAGATTGTTGTGATGGCGCTGAGTACCGGCGCGCGGAAGATGGAAATTGTGGGTCTGAAATGGAAAGATATTGATCTGGAGCGCGGCACAATCATTCTGCACGAAACCAAAAACGGTGAGCGGCGTGTCATTCCGCTGGCTGGCTACGCGCACCAGATTATGAAGGCACATTACAAAAAGCGCGATAAGAAATGCGAGTATGTCTTTCCGTCTCAATCCAAATGCCAGCCGATTGATATCCGCACCGCTTGGGAGAACGCGCTGATCAACGCCAAAATTACAGATTTCCGTTTTCATGATCTGCGCCACAGCGCCGCGTCCTATCTGGCGATGAACGGTGCAACGCTGGCGGAGATTGCGGAAGTGCTGGGGCATAAAACGCTGCAGATGGTCAAACGCTACGCACATTTGTCGGAGGCGCATACGCATAAAGTGGTCGCCAGTATGAATGAAAAGATTTTCGGGGAGGCAAAATGATAGCACAGATATTCGAAAAATTGAGGGCGGATTATGAATCAGGTGATCATGATCTTGGTGCGTTTATACGGTCACTGAAAACAACAGCGTATGTCATGAAGAAGAAATATGGCGTTGATATTGACTGGTTGTGTGATGCGGCTCTTTATCATCTAAAAGCCAAGACCAAAACCTACGTTCAGGATAAAAGGATCGGCCTGATGGCAGCTCTTCTGGTCGGGCATGGCAGCAGCTTTAACCAGGTTATGCAAGCGCTGGGTGAATGGCTGGATTTGAGTGATACGAAGATTAAAAATGCCTACTATGCCGTAAACAAAGACTATGACCTCCCTAAAGATGAAAGGAATCTGGGTTGTTCTGCATTCATGAAAAAGGCTGAAATCATTCCTTATATCATGATGCTTCAGAATAACCGGCCTTTCCCCAAGCGGTATAAAAAAGCCTATGATGCCTTTCTTAAAGCATACCATCAGGCGGAGGCGTCACATATCGAGCAGATTATTCGTATGGCGACGGAAACCGGAAATTTGCAGATATCTTTTGTCGATATTGAAGAACGCAAAGAAATTATCCGCGATATCAATCAGTCATATTTATTGTGACCGGTTATTTTTAATCCGGCATGCTGGAATGAATTAGGCAAATAGCCAGACATCATAAAACCGTTCAGGCTTTCTCCATGCCGTGCAATTCGGCGCGGCACTCACCGATAAGGAGAAAGCAAAATGACTGAAGCACTCGAAACATCACAACCGCCCTCGCAGCGGCGTTTTATTCCATTGACCGAATGGCCGAAACATCACAGCTGGCCGCCCATCGGGGGCTTGCGTCACCTGGTTTTTTATGCCGAAGAGAACGGCTTTGATAAGGTCATACGCCGCGCAGGCCGCCGCGTTCTGATTGATGAACAGGCATTTTTTCAGTGGCTTGATGAGCAGAACGGGGGCCGGAAATGAGCGAGCAGTTATTCTTTTCTCAAGAAGAGCTAGCTCAGCGCTGGCTGATTTCCAAACGAACACTGGAACGTTGGCGGTGGCTGGGCACCGGGCCGCGCTATCATAAAATCGGCGGGCGTGTGATTTACAAGCGTGATGATATAGAGGCATTTGAAGATACGCGTCAATTTCCGCCTCAAAAAGCGGGAGGTGCGGTATGATTATCGACAAAATCAAAAGAGCCTCCCATATTCTGAAGGTTACGCCTGATCTTGCCTGTACGGGCGGTGGTAAAAAACTTTTCGGCGTTATCCACGATGGCCAGATCAAAGCCGTGCCTGTTGCCGATAGCCCGTATGCTCCGATAGAAGAACCGGTTTTAATTATTGCCTGCTATCCCGAATATGCAGCCGGTATATACAAAAACGCTCCCCGGCCCGTCTGGCTGTATGACCGAATTGAGGATATCCGCGATATGCGTTTGCCAAAACCCGACAAACCAGGCTGGATCATCCTTGTGGCGCATATGGATGATTTTGTTCAGGCAAATATGTTGGCCGATCGTTGGACGGATGACTATGAAGTCTCGGTCATGATCGCAGATGAGAAGCAACTGAACAGCGTATTCGCCACCAATCACAAGCCAGTGTTTTAAGGAGGATATAATTATGCCTCTAAAAACACTGGACTATAATGATCCCGATTTACCGTCCCGGGATGAGGTGAAGGCTGCGATGTTGGCGCGGTTGCCGGAGGTTTTGCGGTATCTCTTCCCTAATGGCAGGCAGCTGAAACGGGAATTCCAGATCGGCAGTTTGCAGGGCGAAAAAGGCCAGAGCCTGAAAGTCAGTATGTCTGGTGATAAAGCCGGGCTATGGCAGGATTTTGAAAGCGGCCATAGCGGCGATATTTTTGATCTGTGGGCGGCGGTGCACCGGCTGGATACGAAGCGTAATTTTCAGGAGGTTCTAAGGTCCTGTGCCGAATGGCTGGGCATCATGTCTCTTGCGCCACAGCCGAAAGCGGCTTCCCTGGATCAGAAGGAATGGCTTTATACCGACCATGATGGAAAACCGTTGGTCACGGTAAGGCGCATAGATCCTCCAAAAGGTAAAAAATACTTTCTGCCGTATGATCATAGAAACAAAAGCGAAACTGCCCCGGAGATCAGGCCACTTTATAATTTGCCCGGCATTGCCACCAGCGACCGTATTATCATCACCGAAGGCGAGAAATGCGCCCAGGTGCTGATCGATCTGGGCATCCCGGCCACGACCGTCATGGGGGGATCGAACTTCCCGCCGGAGAAAACGGATTTTTCGCCGTTGGCCGGAAAAGACATTATCATCTGGCCGGATAAGGATAAGGCCGGAGACAACTATCTTGAAAACCTGAAGACGGGATTGAAAACCATTAAGGTGAAAAGCCTGCAGGTTATCACGCCGCCAGCAGACAAGCCTGCGAAGTGGGATGTTGCAGACGCGGCGCTGGAAGGCATCAACATCCGCGCCTTTTTGAAAAGCGTGCCGAAATCAAAAATCGCTCTCCAACGTTACGAAGCCTTCTCCCTCGCAGAACTGATTGCCGATAAAAGCCCGATGCCGGATGATTTGATCGCTCCTCGTCTGCTCACGCCGTCGGGCATGCTGGTGATTGGAGGCGCGCCCAAATCCGGAAAGAGTGATTTTACGCTCTCGCTCCTCACCCACATGGCCGCCGGGCAGCCGTTCCTGAAATTCACACCGCCCAGGCCGCTACGGGTGTTCGTGCTGCAGGCAGAAATCCAGTATGATTATCTGCGCGAACGTCTGCAGAAAATGGGGCTGTCTGAGGACGCCATCTTCAAAGCCGGGCAGAACATCCACATCACGCCGCAACTAAAACTGCTCCTGAATGATGACGGGCTGGAGATCATCAAAGACCTGATCCATGAGAAGTTTCCAGACGCGCCGCCGGATATTATTGTCATCGACCCGATCCGCAATGTCTTCGATGGTGGGCCGGACTTTGGCAATCTCGGCGAAAACGACAACAACGCCATGCTGCTTTTCCTGCAGCAACGGGTGGAAATGCTGCGCGATATGATCAACCCGCGCGCGGGGATTATCCTCGTCCACCACACCAAGAAAATCAGCAAGGCCATGTTCAAGGATGACCCGTTTCAGGCCTTGAGCGGGGCCAGTTCGCTGCGCAGTTACTACACCAGCGGCATGTTGATCTTCCGGCCTGATGAGGCAGAGGATGTCAGATCATTGCATTTTGAGCTGCGCAACGGCCCCGGCATTGTGAACATGCATGTGGTCAAGGAACATGGGCAGTGGGTTGAGGCCGATCCGAACAGTGTCACTCTCGTGCGGCAGGATTACAGCCGCAAGCTGGAAAGTGAGCGCAGGCGGCGTAAGGATGCCATACTGCAGATCTTATACGATCAGGCCGAAAAAGGGTTCTTGTTCACCACCCGCCAGTTTGCCCGCAATTTTGAGGGCAAGAGCGGACTCGGCAGTTATTCCAGCATTTACAATCGCGTCAATGTTCTGGCGACCAAGGGCGACATCAAGTTTTTTAATGAGCCGCATCCGGTCACGCAGCAGAGCACGCAAGGCTCCGACCGGGGATATTTATGTGTGCCGGACATGCGGCTGGGGCCGATAACGGAAACCGTTGATGAAGAGACTGGCGAGCTGTCCGAAGAGTTTATTCCGGTTAAGCCCACGCATTTCAAAGACAAACAGACCGGCGCGCTGTTGCCAGTGGAAGATCCGAATGTGTGGGTCTATGCCGATGGCGGGGACGTAACTGAGCTGTAAACTTCTAAACACTAAAAACTTTTTGAACGGCACTTTTGTTATTTTTGAAGGGGTTAAGGCAGGGAGAAGTGTATAAATAAAAACTTCTCTAAAAACTTTGTAAACTTCCCAGAATCCCATGTTTGATGCGGATTATCGACACTATCGAAGTGTGGAATATATTGCCCCTCCCTAAAGGGAGGGGGCGTGAGATACAGATCCACGCACTCCACCCTGATCGGTTATGGTTTGATGCCGAGCAGCGTGCGGATCTCTTTCCAAGGAATAAAATGGATATCGGCGGGCTCGGGATTGCTGTGCCGATCCCAGTTTGTTACCGGGGTAAAGACGGCGGCGTCTGCGGTCACACCGAGTATGGTGCCGACAACGGTATTGTGCTGTCCGGCGTACAGCTCCAGCGCCTTGTCTATTTGCTCGCGTGTCAGATCCTGCATACCGAGGATCGTCTCCTCCAGAGGATGGCCGCGCGTGTAAATGGTGATAGTGGGTATCTCGTCCATGCGGATATGAACGCTTCCTTCGCCCGGAATAGCCAGGGAATTTCGCAGTTTTATCCACTGGCCACGCAGCCGCCCGAACGCATACGCAGATCATATTGCCGCGGGTCCTGTGGGGCCATTTCCTATAGGGGCGGGGAACGTGCGGGACTTTTTTAGCGTCAGGACTTTCAACTTACTTGACAGGTTTACTTGACAGGTTTTGAATAACGCTTTGTTTTGTTTGTATAATCCGGTCAACCAGAAGTCTGGGCTGTCAACTTCCTTGACATCGTAAGCCTTTGATTTGTTTGAATAGTTTGGTTGACACAAAAAACGACCGAAACTACCACTTGGTTTACATGTTCTGTCAATTATTTTGACGGCAGGGAATAGTACTTTTCGCAGAATTTCGTCTCTAAAATCAATGCTGATTATCAAACAAATCTTTTTGTGCCAAATCGACTTTTGAAAAGCCGTGTAATTTCTCTGACAACTCTTCATTATTCATGGGTTTGGACATCTTGGCACCATTATATTCCAGAACACGCAATACGTGCGTAAATTTCCGGCGACCATGTTCTTCAACAAAAGCCCATTGGACTTTCAGCGTATCCACGCCGGTGCTCACAATTTTGCTTTTTTCTACCATTCCCCAGAACAAATCATCTTCTACATGAAAAACCGCAAATTTATCCTGATCGTTCTGGCGATATTTTCCCCGCCATGTCCGCTGGCTATCAGTTCTTTCCCAGTTTGGCGATGTGACCTTTATGTATCGTATTTCAACAGTCCAGTCGCGCTCATCATCTTCCTCAGTTTTTTGAGGAATGTCCTCGATCAAACCAGGAAAATCATTTCTTTTGATTGGAAAATCTTCCGTATCGCTAAAACCAACCCCTTTAATCGCAGGTAGGCGATAGCAAGCTTCATAAAATTCATTTTTTGCTTCGTAGGCTTCGCGGAAATGTTTTTTGGTAATGCCAGCCTGACGAAGCTGATTGTAATTTTTTTGTAAAAAGCCTTTTGTGCTTTCTGATAGAATAACAGTAGCGCAGTGCACAGATACTGTTTCCTGTTCCTCAATTTCATCATGCGTTATCGCCTCTTTATGAGACTCACCCAGCTTTTCCGCCCAATAAGATGGCTCATGGCCAGTTAACCCTTTTATGTATCCTTTACCAATATCGCTCTCCAAGCCTGCCCAAGCCAGAGCAAGAATGCCGACGGCTGTGATTGGTTTAATGCCAAGGCGACTTTTAAAAGATCCTTTTTCCGGCGGCAGAACTATCAATTCATATTTGAAACGTCCGTCAAAAAATTCATCATTCAAGGCGTCGATGATTTCTTTTGTCGTGCGCGCGGTTTCAATGAATTCGTGTAACGGCAGATAATGGTCGGACACATCAAAGTGGATAGGAATAATTTCCATGAGATCTTGTTCTGTCGTGGAGACTATTTCTGCCATAACTACCCAAGCACCTTATTAATTTGCTGATAAACATCACGGCCATCTTTGTCTTTTTTCCATGCCACGAGGAATAGATTGCCGGATTTTTCAGCCCAAACTTTGCCGATCAGTTCCTTCTCTTGCGTATCTTCGTTGGCCAGATGACCGCCTTTATATTCAATCACCAGTAATCGCCCATCGTTTAATTGAGCGACAAAATCTGGATAGAATTTATCGGTGGATGTGGGGAGCCAGAACGCGTGCTGGGGCTGGCGTTCCAGATTTCGCACCCAGAATTTGATTAGTGGGTTACGGTCGATAGCCTGTGCGCACTCGGATTCCTCACCGTTCATGATACCGATGCGAGGATAGAAATGCTTATCAAAGCCAATCGGCCCTTCATAAAGCAGGTTGGCTGGATAATCCGCCGTGAAAGTGAATGAGAATGCGGCGGGCTCAACCGTTGCAATCGCATCCGGACCGAACATGCATGCTTGATAGCCTTTTTCATAGGCTTGCAGGCGGGCATCATTAATTCGTTCGCGCAGGACTTTTTCAAGGATGAATTTGCCGCGCACGAGTTTTGGCATATCCAGATCCTCGCGGGCCAGAAGGTCACGAATTGTCCGGCGCAAATATTCGAGCAAATGCTCCTGTTTAATATCAATAGCGCGCAGTTTGCGATCAAGCCAGCGGGCAAGATCCTGATCCGTCATATCGGTGCGGATACCGTCCAGATTAAGCTGCTCTGTTTCGTTTAGCGACTTGATGACGATTTTCTGCCCCGCGATATCGGCGACATATTGTTTGGCTTTATCATCAACCGTGAAATGGTCTTTGGTGAGCGGCGCGTAATAATCCAGAACAGCCCAGCCATTATCGCTCAGGCACAATTCCCGCTCCGCCAGTTCCGGCCCGTCTTCAAAATTCAGGCACAGTTGCGGAATGGAGAACACTTCACCGCGCTGGGATGGTGATAAATTCTCGGCCATATGTTTGATATGGATATGGCCTTTCAGGGAAATCTCGGCCTTATCTTTCTTATCTGTCGCGGCCTTGGATAGTTTTTCGACAAGCTGTTTATCAATATTGCCTGTCACCGTCATGGTGAATGTTCCGGCGGATGTTTCCGCCACCTGCACGCATGATTTTTCGGCCATATCCAGATGCGAGAGATCCGGCGCGCTGGTGAGCGTGACCTCAAACGGTTTTTGTGGCTGATCAGATAATCCCAACGCCGGTTGTGTATAAATAAATTCTTCGGCTTCCTGCTGCTCAAAGCCCATGCTGACCATGCGGTCATGGAGCTGCGTCACCGCATGCGGCCAGCTTTGCGAGGACACGTGGGCATAGGCCTTGTTGAGTTCATCCTGCGTGCGGGTCTTGGCATAGGGCATACGCAACACGCGACCCAATAATTGCTCCACGGCGGTGGCGGATTTTGTATTGGCAACGGAGCACAGTACATAGGCGAAGGAACAATCCCAGCCTTCTTTCAACGCCTGAACGGTTATCACGTAACGGATCGGGCAATTCGGATCGAACAGATTGATGCTGTCCAGTTCCCGTTGCTCGCCAGTGGCAATGGCAATCTGGGCACGGTCAATGCCTTCGTTCTCTACCAGGTATTTTTCCAGCACCTCTACCGTAATGTCCTGTCCTTTGTTTTCGGCCTGAAACAGGATGATCGGGCGGATGTAGTCTTTATCCTTCAATGCGATGTCTTCCAGCTTTTGCCGCGTCTGGATACTGGCCGTTATGGCCTGTTCCCATGATACATGATTGGACAGGATAATTGGCAGCTTGATCATCTCTTCGGCCTTTAATTCTGCCGCCGATACGGAATGGATGATATTGCTGTTCTTTGCGGGTGTGGCCGTATATTCAATGACACAGGCCGGATTAACGCGGTTTAGAACCTCCACACTCAGGTCGGACTTCGCATTATGCGCCTCATCGACAATCACAAGTGGGCGGTGCCAGTGCAAAAGATTGGCGAAGGAAAACTTTATTTTTCCGGACTTTTCATCGCGCTCCATCTTGTCCGTATGCGCGGGAATTTTGCTGAAATGCGGCTCCAGATTTTCATCATGGTCATAGACTTTGCGCCCTTCGGTATTATCCACGCGCAGCGCGGCAAAGGTGGACACAACAATACAGGCGGCATCAGAAATATCCTGCGGCCTGATCTGGCGGAAATCGGTAATGTCAAAGACGCGGAAGCGGCCATTGAACGTGTCTTCCAACACGCGGCGGTTGGCATTATCGGGATTTTTAAGCGTTTCCAGCGTTTGTTGCTTGATGATATTGGTCGGCACCAGCCAGAGCGTGAGCGGATAATCATTCTCCACATAGCTTTCCCCGGCCAGACGGATTGTGTGCGCGGAGAGTAACGTCTTCCCGCCGCCGGTCGGCAGGCGCAAACAGGCATAGGGCACATCCTCCAGCCCGCTTAAGGCCTGATGCGGTTTGAAATTCGTGTTGCCGTAGCGGTTATACTGCACCTCATCATAGGCTTGCTTCGCGCCCTTAAACCGCGCCAGTTCCAGATATTGGCGCAAGACTTCGAGAGAGCTTTCCTGATATTTTTTGAGCTTAATCATACCTATCTTGCCTTTATATCGTAGGGTGTTTGTTTGAAGGTAATTTGGCTCTCGGCCAAGCGAGCGGGGCCGAGGCGGCTGGTTTCACCGTAAATGACTTTGGAGCCGGTATGATCCGGCAGATTATCGAGAATTTTGCTGGTGAGAACATTACCGCCGTCTGGGCGTTTGTCACCGAGAATTCCATTGTAAAGCAGGTAATAGGCCACACCGTTATGAACGCCAAGTAACGAGCTGTCACCCTTGCCCGTATAAGGCGTGCGGGTTTCGGAGAACCAGATATGTGCCGCCAGATGGGGGAATTTGATGTCGGGATTGATGTGCCCGTCCTCATCAAAAATGGCCTCACCCAGATGATAAAAACGAAAACCGCCGCCGCCGTTCCAATTCACATCCTTGGATATGCCGCCCTGTTCCCCGTCTATCACTTTTTGCAGACGCGCGGCGCAATGCGTCTTGGCATGTTCCCCCATTTCAATGCCGATATAACGGCGGTTCATTTTATGCGCGACAGCCGCTGTCGTGCCGGAACCCAGAAAAGAATCGAGAACGAGATCATTTTCGTTGGTGGCAATGTGAAGAATTCGTTCAATTAGCCTTTCTGGTTTTGGCGTATCAAATGCTTCTTTTTTGCCAAATATTGAATGAATTTCCTTTTTTGATTCATCGGTGTGTCCTACTTCATCGCTAGGCCACCACGTCCAAGGAGTAATCCCCTCGACTTCTGAGAGATAGCGAATGGTATTAGGTTGCCCATTTCCATCTTTCCCAAAGTATATCCTGCCTTCTTCAAGTAATTTCTCATAAGTTGCCTTTGCAAACGCCCAGCACCTTCCTTCTGATGGATAATGGACTTTTCCTGTAGGTGTTGTGACGGGATAAAATTGTTCAGGCGTTGCATGCCCGGCTTGGGCTGTCATAGGTATTGTACGCCAACGCCCTTTAGGATCGTTGTTTGGGTTTTTGTAAACTTTGGCCTGCTGTTCTGTTAAGGGAACCTTATTTCTGTTGCGTTTAAAAATAGGAGGTGATTTCGCGTACACAAAAATATATTCATGTACATCTCCAATGGCCTCTCTATTCTCTCTTGAATAACGTTTTTGCCAGACGTTAGAAGCAATGAAATTCATTCTTCCAAAAATTTCGTCCATGATAACTTTTAAATAGTGAGCCTCTGAATCATCTACAGAAACCCAAATAGAGCCATCCTCTGCCAATAAATCGCGTAATAGCTCAAGACGCGGATATATCATGTTAAGCCATGTCATATGCTCCAGATTGTCATCATAATGTTCGAACGCGCTTTTGGTATTATAGGGCGGATCAATATAAATGCATTTCACCTTTCCGGCGTAATAGGGGAGCAAGGCTTTGAGTGCATCCAGATTATCCCCCTGGATCAACATGTTTTCGGATGTTTCATCACCATAAGACAATTTCGGATCGGCCTTGAGCAGACGATACGGCACCCGCGCCGTTTCCTTGATACTCTCCTCTCTATTCAGCCAGTGTAATATGGGCATTAATTCTTATCCTTGTTGTCTTTTGTACTGTGCGTAAAAGTTTTGCCGTACATGCATTCATAGGTGAAATTGGCATCAAATTTATCGACGAAATCTTGATACGGTTTTTTATCAAACTGCATGTCTGTGGGGATTTGTATCTCCAATAGAGTGTGTTCTGCTCCGGCTGGAAAAGGGTAATCCTTGCCAAAAACGGCAACGCTTTTTCTGATAATGCCGCCTTGTGCGTCTATTTTTTCTTCAATCGCTGCTTCGAGTGCTTTTCGATTTTCATTACTGCCGATTTTGTGACCTTCGTAAAAGACTGAATAATCCCTGATGATAGCCGGGCCAATTCCATTGTTTTTGACATCGCAACGAACGATATAATAACCACCGGCATTATCTTCGTTTATCCAAGTGGTAACGCCTGGTTTGACTGAAAGGCGGTTATGCTTGCGTGTCAGAAATGCTTGGTAGGCGGTAAAAATTCCGGTGAACAACGCCACAAGCATGGCCATGGCGGCGATAATGTTCTCCGCTCCATAGGATGCAATGATATCCATGCTTTGTGTTATAAAATCTGTTGCGCTATCCATATTTAAATCTGCTCCAATAGTGCCAGCGTATCTCTTACCTCCGGCAAAATTTCATCCCGGGATAATGTTGCCGAAACCGGCACGGGAACATTCCCGTGGTGAGCGTCATTAGACAGCCCGGCCAGTTCTTTAATTTGGGAACATTGTGTGTCTGTGATTTTTCTAAGTTCTTGCAGAGTGTCTGCGATTGTTCCAAGACCAATAAGGCCTCTGCCTTTTAGCGACAGATAAAATTTGAATTTCAGATGTACTTCCAACGTTTCACGGATCATGTCCTGGATATCAGCGGTGGTCTTATGATCTGATGTCAGATATGTGTTCAAATCATCAATGTTTTTGTGATGCTGCTCTTTTCTTTCTTCTTCGATATCAAGAGCCACAATCTCGCTGTCCTTCGTCGCTTTGCGCTGGATTTTGATAAAGCGGGGGGATGTCAGGTTTTTCTTTTTGTAAACTTCTTCCATCTGGAGAACAAAGTGCCTGTTATGCGATAGGGTGATAACCTGTGCGCATTGCTGGGAAAGTTCGGCCAGTTTTTTGCATGTGTTGTAACGTCTGTGCTCGTCCATGCTGGAAAGTGGGTCATCGAAAACGACAAGCGCATTGGATAAAGAAGGATCGTTTTTTAAAGAGGTTAAAAACAGGGCAAACGCCAGTGTTCCTTTATCGCCTTCGCTGAGGGTGTTTTTAAAATTGGGCTGGCCGGTTTGATTTTGATTAGCCGCATTTAGCTTTACAGCATGTCCAAGAATCTCAAGGGCAAAAATCGTCTGGGATGCTGTTTTCTTGCGGCCATCCATTTTGATTTCCAGTTTTCTGATGCGGAATTCTGCACCGAGATCTTCAAGAACCTGGTTTATATCGGATTCAAAGAGAGGACTGGCGTCATCACCAAGAATGGATTTGGCGTGCTGATCCAATTGCGTTGTTAAGGTTTCAACATCTTGTGCCAACTGCTCCGCTTCTGCTTTCAGAGCCTGGTATTCTGCACAGAATGCTTCCTCACCTGCGGTGAGGCGCCTTTTGATGAGGTTCAATTCTTCCAGCCTTAGCTGGAGAGTATCTAAATCCGCAGTATCCAAACCATCTCTTAGGGCTGCGATTTCAGGAGCCATGTCATCAATCGCCTGATTGTAGGATGTTACGGCACCTGTAATGGCCTTGATCTTTTCAATAAATGCGTCAAAGAGTGTCTCATTAATTTTCGAGCGTGGATTTTGCTCTTTCTGTAACAGCTCTGCTGTAATTTGTTTGTATTCCGTTTCCAGCTCCGTTTTTGCGGCGGCTATAAGTTGCGGTATATCAGGATAAGAAATTTCACCAATGTGTTTTTCCCACGGTTCAATGCGGTCTTTCGAAGCCAGATATTCGGTTCCCAGCTCATTGATCCGAGCTTCCATATTCCAGTTGCGGAAAAGGTCTCCGGCCTGTTTGAGCGTGGTAATAAAATCGTCATACAGGCCATCAAAGCATGACCTGTAGGCATCAAGAAGTGCGGCCACGTCACTTCCTGTCAGCGACTGACTACAGAGGGGGCAGGCATCGTCTTTTATCTGTTCCAAACCTTGCTTGATAAAGTGCGCACTGTTTGCGGGTTTGGCATGATGGTTTTGAATATGTTCATCAAAGCGTTTCTTTGCTTCTTCATGTGAGGCATCAATATTTTCGTTATATGCGTTTTTCAAGGCGTCAAGATCAGGGGCCGTAAAATCTATTTTGGTCGCTAACGGTAACGATTGTATCTCCTGCAGATTTTGGAAATTTTGAATTTCTGCAGTTGCGGTCTGAATCTGGTTTTCAATATCTTCGGATGAGTGCCCCTCCGCTATTTGTAAATAGCGGTCGACATCTACAGCCTGTCCATTCAGCATGGGTTGGTTTCGAGTATAAGCCTGTTTTTTCTGCTTTAACTCTGTGTCTTTGTTAGTTTTCTGCTGTTTTTTCTCTTCCAGATCGTTCGCCAGTTTTACCCCTTGGTGCCCCAGAATAATTCTGCTGAGTTTAGTCTGGTGCTGATCTGTAACTGTCTGTGAAAATAGATTTTCTGCAATATAAACAGGATCAAAAATATGAATGTGGGCTGAAGGTAGCGTATTCCCCCAAGTCTCGTTTTCAAAGTTATAGGTCTGGCCACTGATGCTGACGCTGACTTTTGGCGAAACTGTTTCTCCCAGGCGCTTTCTACCAATAATGTAATCAGGATTTCTTTCTGATAGAGAGCGAATTATATCTGTTAACGTAGTTTTCCCGTGGCCATTTGGCGCAAAAATAACCGTTGATTGCTCGAAATGACAGGAGGGATCATTTGCGCTGCAACTTTGAAACTTCCCCAGTCTTTCAATTATATTGATTTTCTGTAACATCATCAGGCTACATTCCTTCTGCTTTGCTGGATAGTCCAGTCCACAATATCCTCGCGTCGGAAACGCCAAGCGGCACCGACTTTAAACCCTGGAATTTTTCCTTCCAGCGCAAAGCGATATGTCGTTTTCTCCGTCAGGCGCAGATATTCCGCCACCTCACGGATCGTCATAATGTCCGGCTCGTCCGTCATCGTAATCCTTCGGATAAAAAGGTTATGTTTGAGAAAATAAAGGAAGTGGCATGAAGGAGCAAGGTAAGAAGTTGAGATATCTACAAAATTGCTCTCTTCTACTTATCCGACATTTCATCAATTTCCGGGAAAAGATTGTTGGTGCTCAAGGCAGCCGATACGTTTGAATGGTCTAGTTTATCCTGAAGCTCACAGATCTTACCGCTTATCCAGGTTTTCATGCGTGTAATTTCCGGCGTTTCCTCTTTGCTGTCATTCATGGTTTCAAGCAGCCGCTCAAGCTCGTTAATTTTCTGAATCGTATCCGACAGGTTCTTTGCGAATTCCAGGCGCCGGTCTTCGCGTTCATTCCAGCGCCGCTGTATTTCCCGTCTGCGCGCGGCCTCCTGATAATTTCTTTCTCTTTGCTCCCGTTCTTCTCGGTGTAACTTCAGACCTTCGAGATAGGCGACAATACCGAGAGCAATATCATCGGCCATTCTTTCAAGCCGCTGCGTTTTGCCGTCATTCCATGTTTTTCGCGCGCCCTGAACCCAGCCGTTCTGGAGTTCTATGCCAAATTCACCCGTACGGATATAATCATATTCCGGATAAGCCCGTTCACGATCCATAAACCACAGGTCAAAACCATTGTTTCTTCTGACTTTTTCCTGATGTTTTCTTTCAAGCTCGCGTTCTTTTTCCTTCTCTTCTTCTGTCGGGACATGTTTTTGACGGCGGATATGTTCTTTAAAAGTAACGCAGACCTCGTCCTGTCCATTTGCAACTTTCATGTTTTGACCTGCAGGCTGCAGGCGCAGATTCTGTTGATCCAGCGCCTGTGCCAGCCGGTGCAGAATAAGGATGGCTCTTTCTGAGCTCTCTTTTCCGACATTGACGCCGCAGTGCGATTTCAGCTCGGCTTTTACAGCACCCTCTTTATCCGGTTTTGCATTCCTCAGGGATTTGGCAGTGGCTTTTACGGCAGGATGCAGATCATCAAGAGACAAAGGATCATGGGTTTCTTCAACCGGCGTTGGAGAAATTTTTTGCCTGGCTGATTTGACCAGTTTTTGAATTTCTTCCGGCAATTGTTCGCTCCCGTAAATGAGAATGGTGTCGCCCATATTATCGGGTCGTTTCTTCAGGGCGGGCTTTCTCATTTTTTGTCCGGCCTGCTTCCTCGCCCAGTATCCACGTGGAGGAACCGGAATATCATGGCGATCGCAAAGCTTGGCCATGCCCCGGTCTGACAGGCCGAATTGTTCCGCCACTTTGACCATGGGCTTTTCCCAGACCAGATCATATAAAGCCTCTCTTTTAATTTGACTGCGTGCCATATTACTTTTCTTGAACAAATATTCGGTTTGCGGTAACCTGAATTTAACTGGCAATTTTATTTTAAACAATCTGATTCAAACCAAACCGGGAGCAAAATCTGTTCTCCGGCTTTTTTCGTTTGTCCGGAATTTCCACCATTCCCCCAGAAAAGGCGCGCTCTTCTAAGTGTTAACCAACTTAGGAGAAAAACAATGGCACGCACTTACAGACGTGATCCGTACGAACTCTGGAAGGGTAAAACTTTCCGCGACGGGCACGAAACAACGGCATCCACCCCCGGCTGGTGGGTGAGCCAGTTTATGAACCGGCCGAAACGCCGCAAAAACGCGAGACTGTGTCACCGCATATTAAAGGGCGATGATCCGGACAATATCGCGTGGCCGCTCGGCAACCGTAAACCGCATGAATATTACTGGTAGGAGGCAATCATGCACCACAAACGCAAGAGACCGCGCAACCGCCGGGGCGGCTGCAAATTATGCAAGCCCTGGAAGGTGAACGGTTACCGCACGGAGCGCATGGACGGAGAGAAATTCTCCGACCATCGTTGCCGTCATGCTGTGACGGATGAAGACTGGAGATTGTTATACAACCAGTAACAGCGTATCTTTCTACGATGAGCGACACAGTTACCATTTTCACCATCGGCTTTACAGGCTCCAGCGCGGAACATTTTTTTGAACGGTTGCGCGGTGCGGGCGTGAGAAAGGTTATCGACACACGCCTGTGGGCGAGTTCGCAGCTTGCTGGTTTTGCGAAGAAAAAAGATCTGCCATATTTTTTGAAAGAAATCAGCGGCATTAATTACGAATACCGCCAAGAACTGGCACCTTCGGATGACATTCTAAAGCCATTCAAAAATAACCAGATAAGCTGGGGCGAATACGAGGATCAGTACATTAATCTCATTAATCACCGAAATATTGCCAATGTTCTTTCACCCGAGGAAGTAGATCAATCATGTTTCCTGTGTGCCTGCAAAGCAGAGCATCAATGCCACCGCCGTTTGCTGGCTGAATATCTCCAACGCGAGTGGAAACAGCCTGTAGAGATCGTACATTTATGACGGGTCTACTATTCGATATCCCTGCGCCAGATGCGCCGGATATTCCCGGCCTTCAGTACTTGCCTGATTATATCACAGCAGACGAAGAGCATGCTTTGATCGAGGCTATTGAAGGCCAGCCTTGGCTGAATGACCTCAAACGCCGGGTTCAGCATTACGGATACAAATATGATTACAAAGCGCGAGCAGTAACGGCGGATTCTTTTCTGGGGCCTTTGCCTGACTGGATGAAGCCGGTCGTGCAGAATCTCCCTTTTAAACCTGACCAGGCTATCGTGAACGAGTACCTGCCCGGGCAGGGTATTTCCGCGCATGTGGATTGCGTGCCGTGTTTCGATGATACAATAGTATCCTTAAGCCTTGGATCGGGTGCAATCATGCAATTTACAAACGGGCAGGAAAAGTACGACCTCTATCTGGAGCCGCGTAGCCTGATTATCCTCTCCGGCCCGGCAAGGTATGAGTGGACACATGCCATCCCGGCGCGAAAATCAGATGTGATCGATGGCTTTAAAATTGAGCGCGGACGGCGGATATCTCTGACGTTTCGTAAAGTCATCCTCAAATAGTACAAATTGTAAATTGAATTGACAATTTGTACTAATGACGGTAAATTATCCCTATGAGCTTTATTCCCCGTAACGCAGAGAAAATATTAAAAAAGCTGGCGAAGAGCTATCCGGCTGTGGTCGTGACCGGACCGCGTCAATCGGGCAAAACCACGCTCACACAGGCTGTATTTTCCGATAAGCCCTATGTGTCGCTGGAAGA
>CAZBNG010000001.1:0-91804 GCA_964493095.1 uncultured Pseudobdellovibrionaceae bacterium | reverse complement strand
TTATACCATCGTGGTAACTGCGCCTTATGAGGTTCAAAAAGCACGGGTTTTAGAGCGTCCGGGTATGGACGAGGCGAAATTCCATGCTATTTTAGAGCGGCAGATGCCCGACACTGAAAAGCGCGTCCGCGCCGATTTCGTGATTCATACAGGTCTTTCGAAGGCGCAGACCATGAAAGAGCTTAAAGCGGTTCTGGCGGCCATTGAGGAAAAGAAATGAGCAAGAAAAACGCAATTATTTTCCGTCACCTTCACCAGGAAAAACTGGGTTCGCTGGAAGAGGTTCTGACGGCGCGCGGCATTGATTATAAATATTTTAATACCGCCCGCGAGGATTTCTCGCAAATCGATCCGCAAGGGGCGGATCTTCTGCTAATTATGGGCGGGCCGATCGGAGTCTATCAGGCCGATGACTATCCGTTTCTATACAAGGTTATTGAGGCGGCGCAAAAGCGCCTGAAGGCCGGGCTTCCCGTTTTCGGCATATGCCTGGGGGCGCAGATTATCGCGCGGGCGCTGGGCGCGGAGGTTTATCCGGGGAAAAACGGAAAAGAGCGTGGCTGGCATCCTATCGCCCTGACCGAGGAAGGCAAAAGGGGGCCGCTTGCGCATATTGCGCCGGAGAAAACCAATATGTTTCACTGGCACGGCGATACGTTTGACCTACCAGAAGGCGCGACGCGCCTTGCTTCCAGCGAGAAATATCAAAATCAGGCGTTTTCATGGGGCGGTAACACGCTGGGTGTTCAGTTCCACCCGGAAGTTACGGAAAGCCTGCTGCAGGAATGGTTTGTGGGGCTGGTGGACGAAGTCACCGGGCCAAACGCGCAGGTGCCACTCGGACCGTTGCGCGCCGAAACGGCGAAATACTCCGAACCCTTAAAGAAACATGCCCGCCAGTTTTTTGATAGCTGGCTAGAGAGCATCGGGCTTTAAGGTGCTAAAATAAAACAGCCTGTAAATGTTGCAAATGATCCGTATCGCTTTCCGGGCGGCCGTGAACGATATGTAAGCCTTTGTTAGGATGCAAGACGACTGCACGTTCTCCAGCGCGCCAGTAATGAGCATATTTTTGTTCAGGAGGAACGATATTAAAGACATCCTGTGTGAATGCAGGAAAGTTTTGTAAAATCGTTTCTCGTGCCGGCTTTTCTCGGAGCGAAATACTAAAATAATAATTGGGCGAGGCCATTGTATTCAACGCTTCGATAACATCAGGGCCAAGGCTGCAATCCCTTGCTAATTGCGCAATAGCTTTTTTAACAGCATCAGCTCGTGCGTAGAAAGTCGGCGTAAGACGTTCCATGCATAAGGGGCTGTATAAAGCTGTAGTCTTGGGATCTCCACACCCCAATTCAAACTTATAATCAATATGAAAAGGATCTTGCTGAAGTTTGCCTTTGTCATTAATGGAAAGGCTGGCGCTATGCGTGGGGAGCATACCGACGAAAGCATTACGGACAACAAGAACACCACAGCTCTCTACAATTTTTTTTAAATCGTTTGCTGCGTGATTGCTAAAAATCGGGGAGATACTGATGGCTCCCCGTCCTTGTAAAGTGACACTTAAACCAAAACCCTCATTTGTAAGGAATCTGTCGTCCACAACGCGCGTTTCAAAAATCTTTTGCAGCTCTTTCTTAATTTTATAAGACATGGGCCGGACTATAAACAGGAAAAATCAATATGTAAATAAAATTAAAGCTGGCACAGGCCCCCTCGCTTGTTAGTATAGGCCGAAAGCAAAACAGGAAAGTCATGAGAGAAATCGTACTTGATACCGAAACCACGGGCATGGACCCGGAAAACGGCGATAAAATCGTGGAAATTGGTGCGGTAGAGCTGGAAAACCATTTGCCGACCGGGCGTGCGCTCCAGCTTTATATTAATCCCGAGCGCGAAGTTCCTGCGGAAGCGGTGGCTGTTCACGGTATTACCAACGAGTTTCTGGCCGATAAGCCTGTTTTCTCGCAAGTTTATACCGAGTTTATCGATTTTATCGGCGAGGATTCCAAACTGGTTATTCATAACGCCGAGTTTGATATGAAATTTCTGAACTGGGAATTGCGGCAGGTCGGGCATACGGCGCTGCCCTGGGGCCGCATCGTGGACACGCTGGGCATGGCCCGCAAGAAATTCCCCGGCTCTCCGGCAAATCTTGATGCGTTGTGCCGCCGTTTCGAGATTGATAACTCCAGCCGGACCTATCACGGGGCGCTGCTGGACTGCGAATTGCTGGCCGAAGTGTATCTGGAGCTTCTGGGCGGGCGGCAGCACGGGCTGGGTCTTGTGGCTGAAGCTCAGGGCGGGGCCGAAACGGCGGGGCAAAGCACTAAAGCGGCGCGCCCTTTCCGGGAGCCGCGCAATTTCAGCGTTAGCAAAGAAGAACTGGCCGCCCATGCGGCGCTGCTGGAAAAGCTTAAAGATCCTCTTTGGAAGAAACTGGCCTGAAATTCCATTGACAATCGTTTATTTTAAAGATTATGTGAAAATAAACGGGAGGAAGACATGGCGACTTTATTATTTCCAGCTTTGCGAGCAAGCGCAGAAACTAATAGTTTGTACCAAAAGCTGGCTATTGCTTTAAGTGTAACGCTGTCTTACGAGCAGGCAAAAAGTTTGATAAAGGGCAGCCCCACTTTAGCGGTGGCAGATATTATTGCGGAGCAATATGTCATGGCAGGCCGTTTCAAAGATTCGTATCCTTCCCTTAGTGGACAAACCCTCGTTCTTCTGGCTTTGGCACAAAATCAACAAATTCTAGGATATCCCGATCTTATGGACCAGCTTGTTGCAAGCCGGCACTCCCTGGTTCTGGATTCGCTTTGGCAAACGGCCAGCAATGGGAAAGAAACCTACAAAGGGGCTTGCGAGGAAGTTGCCGGAATTATTGAGCGGGAATACAGGGACAGCGGTCCGGAAGTACAAATTTTAACCCCGCTTGAAAAGCACGCCCAACGTCTTGCTGGAGAAATTCCGACGGGCCCTTAGGCGTTACCTGTCGTTTCTTCTTCCGTTGCCTTCAGGCTTTCCTGAACGGATTCCTTCAGATCTTCCTTGAAACGTTCCATATAAAGGGCCTGGAAGTCCACCGGGTTCAGGAGCAAGGGCGGGTATCCTCCCTGAATGGTGATGTCGCTCATGATCTGGCGGACGAACGGGAAGGCCAGGCGGGGAATTTCAATGAAGAGCACGGGATGGTGTTGTTCTTCAGATACGCCGCTTAACTGCACCGTTATGCCGTACTGAAGCTCGGCAATAAACATTGTCGTGCCGTTACGGCTGGCTTCCGCACGGACATTCACAACAACTTCATAAAGGTCTTCGATTTCCTTGTCTTCGATTTTGCGGGCGTCCATACCGATATTAATGTCCATTTCCGGCTGGCCCTGTCCGGCACGCAGGGAATCCGGCGTGTTGGGATTTTCAAAAGAAATATCACGGATATATTGCGCATGTATGACGATGGGAGAGTCGGGCGCGGAAATTTGTTCATTTTCAGACGCGCTGCCGGAATTTTTCTTATCAGCCATTGGATTTTACCCTTAAATTACTAGTTCTTCCCCCTGAGTTAGCACGATCCCACAGTGCGCTCAAGGTCTTACTTCTCGTCAGGCGGGGTAATGTCGGTATATTCCACCTCGATAATGTCCGGATTACGCGTTTTTTCACCGTAGACCGTCCACGTACCGTGGCGCATGAGAAAATCGCGCAGGGCTTCACGCACCTGTGGCACCAGCAGCAGGAACCCCGCCGTATCCGTCACAAAGCCCGGCGTGATAAGCAAGGCCCCGGCAGCGACAAGGCAAAACCCTTCAAACAGTTCCTTTACCGGCATTTCTCCCCGCTCCATGGTCATGCGCAGGGAGGAAAAAGTTCCAAGGCCCTGGTAGCGAATGATGGCGCCCCCGATAATCGCGGTCAGAAAAGCAAGCAACAATGTTGTAAACAGTCCTATATGCTCACCAACGGCGATAAAGACGGCAATCTCGATAAAGGGAATGACCAGGAATATAATAAAAAAAATCGGCATAAATCTTCCTTTTTACGGGCCCGGCAAAAAGGTTTGCGGGGCTTTTTCATTTGATTAAACAATCTATGTTAGAATATAAAGAAATCAAAACAAGGAATATGCATTGCCTGCTGATATTATCTTATATGCTTTGATTGCCGCGGGGCTGGTGTTCTGGCTCCGCAATATTTTAGGAACCCGCCACGGAGATGAACGCGAGCGTCCGAATCCCTATGTGGGAGCGCCGGAGCGGGTTGGCGAGCGCGGCCCGGACGGTGCGCCGGTGACAGGTGAAACCGAAGTAACCCCGCAGGACAGGATTATAGAGCTGGCTAAGACCCCTACCCCCACGATGTCCGTTGATAATAAAACAGCGGAGTTAGGGCTTCTGGATATAGCCAAAGCCGATAAAAAATTTGAAATTCGTGAATTTTTAACCGCGGCCCAGGATGCTTTTGCCTATGTGGTGGAAGCGTTTGCCCAAGGCGACCGGGAGACGCTCCAGGGTCTGTTGGCGCCTAATGTTTACGAGGCTTTTGATACGGCCCTGAAACAGCGCGAACTTGACGGGCAGGTGATGGAAACGGAAATTCGGGCTATTCGTAAATCGCAGGTTCTCAAGGCGCGTCTTGAAAAACGCAACGCCTTTATCACCGTGCGGTTCGTTGCCGATGAATTTAGCGTAACGCGCGATCAGGACGGGGATATTATCGCCGGCAACCCGGATAAAACCACGCAGATGATTGACGTCTGGACGTTCACACGCGACATTAAATCCCGCGATCCGCGCTGGCTGGTTTGCGAAACCCGCAGCGACGATCCGGACGATAACGATAAAATTCCCGATACCCATTAAATTAAGAGTTGGAGCGCCTTCAAACAGAAATGGTTTTTTGACCGCCTGTGTGTTCTACTTACCGTTATGGTTCGATTTTTATTCCTTTGCTTCTGCCTTTTGCTTGTGTCCTGCGCCAAAGTGCCGGAGGAGCAGCCTTTAAGGCTTTTTCCTGCCTCTTATAGCGACCTGCCCGGATGGGGTAAGGACGATTTCGCAGGGCTGGCGCAGGCTTTTTCCCGTTCCTGCGCGCGCATTTTAAAACGCCCGGCAGACAGCGCCATGGGCGCACTTCCCGAAAGCGGCGTGGCCGGGGACTGGCAGGGCCCGTGCCGATCCTTTATGGCGCTGGGAAATGCTTCGCCTGCCGCCCTCAGATCGTTTTTTGAAACAAACTTTCAGGCCTTTGGCGTGCGTGCGGGCCGCGATTCCAAGGGGCTTTTTACCGGGTATTACGAAGCGGGCCTGCATGGCAGCAGGCAGCGTTTTGGTCCTTACCAGATCCCGCTTTACGCTCGCCCCGGTGACCTGGTGATGGTCAATCTGGGCGAGTTCCGCGACGAGCTCAAGGGCCAGCGCATTGCCGGTCGCGTAAAGGATGGCAACCTGAAACCCTATGAAACCCGCGAGCAGATCGTAAACGGCCAGTGGCCGCATAATGACAAGGTTCTTCTCTGGGTGGATGACCCCGTGGACGCATTTTTCGTGCAGATTCAAGGCTCTGGTGTGGTCGACCTGCCAGATGGCAGGGAAATGCGTATCGGTTATGCCGGGCAGAACGGCCACCCCTATTACGCTATCGGGCGCGAGCTGATCGCCCGCGGCGCGCTGGATAAGGAAGAGGTTTCCCTGCAATCCATTCAGGCGTGGCTGGAGGCGCACCCGCGGCAGGCCGATGAAATTATGAACACCAACCGCTCTTACGTGTTTTTCCGCGAACTGGAAGGGGAAGGACCGCTGGGCGGGGAGGGCGTGGCGCTCACGCCCGGGCGCTCGCTGGCGGTTGACCGCTCCCTTCTCTCATACGGTTTGCCGCTTTGGGTGGATATAGAGCCGCCCATGGAGGGTGAAAACCGCCTGCAGCGCATGATGATCGCACAGGATACGGGCGGTGCCATTAACGGCCCCGTGCGCGGTGATGTGTTCTGGGGCCACGGCGAGCGGGCCGAAGCCCTTGCCGGGCATATGAAATCCGAGGGGCGGTACTGGGTTTTATTGCCGAAAACCGCCAGAAATTAATTGACATAATTGATAATTTAGTGTTATTATAGCCCTGTTTTTCATATAAAATTTATAGAAAATTATGCAGATAATTGAACAAAAAAGTCTGTTAAGCGCGTTACTTTTGGCGGAAGCGCCAGAAGCTGTGAAACGTTTTGTGGCAAAATTTCCAAACTCTGCATGGGAATTTAAAGCCCCGGTTAAGAACATAGATTTCTTCATTTTTCTGAAGTGGTTTATAGTAAATATTAGCAACAATTCGATGGCGGCCGATGGTTTGTATGGCATTCATAAAAAGGCTTTTCAAAGCAAGGTTGTTTCCCCGGCAGATAGGGAAAGCCTTGCCCGTAGCATGGTTTTTTTAGCGCGTCTTCAGCCGCCCCTTGAGGACATTTTAACCTCGAGTCGAGAGTTGCCTGTAGCTACTTTCGTAAATGCCATGGCAATTATGCCACCGTTTTTGCAAACCCAGACATTGTGGGCTACATATGAGGCAAACTTAAAGAAGCTTAAGATTGCTTACGATGCAAAAATGACATCTGAAAGGCCAGGCTTACCCGCTATTCGGGATTTGGATCAACTTATCGATGATGCTGCTTCAATAAAAAGCGCTTTTGAAGTGATTACAAAGCAAATTATGGTTACTTTGCCCCCTCCCGTCAGGCCCGCATATATAGAAAAATCTGATGTGGAAGTTTCCGGCCCCGCCTAATAAACCATCGGGCAATCGCGCCGTACCGTTTCGATATCGGACAGCGCATCCGGCGATAGTTCCAGATCAATCGAGGCGATATTGGATTTAAGCTGCTCCATATTCGTTGCGCCGATAATATTGGCGGTTACGAAGGGCCGGGAGTTTACAAAAGCCAGCGCCATTTGGGTCACATCCAGCCCGTGCTTATCCGCCACAGCCATATAGGCACGCACAGCATCCTGTCCTTTCTTTGTATCTCTGGGCGGCTTGTCCAGCAACGTCCAGCGTGTGCCCGCGGGCCGCGCGCCATCAAGATATTTGCCGCTGATCATGCCGGTGGCCAGCGGCGACCATGCCAGCAGGCCGCAATCCTCGGCCATGGCGATCTCGTGAAAATCAGGTTCGAACAGGCGGCACAGCAGGGAATATTCATTCTGAATGGATTGCATGCGCGGCAGGCCGTGTTTTTCCGCCAGCTCCAGATATTTCATCGTGCCCCATGCGGTTTCATCAGACAGGCCGATATGGCGGATCTTCCCGGCTTTGATATGCTCATTCAGCGCTTCCAGAACTTCAAGGAAATTGGCCTCTACGGCCTCGCGGTCGAATTTCGGGGTAAAACCCCATTGCTGGCTGAAATGATAGGAGCCGCGGTTGGGCCAGTGAAGCTGGTAAAGATCGATGTAATCGGTTTGCAGGCGCTTAAGGGAGCCTTCCACCGCTTCCTCTATGTTTTTACGGTCGATTTTATAATTGCCCCCGCGCACCCATCCCAGACCGGGCCCGGCGATTTTGGAGGCAAGAATAACCTCCTGCCTTTTGGCGGGGTTTTTGGCAAACCACGTACCGATTATGGTCTCCGTCTTGCCGTATGTATCGGCGTTGGGGGGCACGGCATACATTTCCGCGGTATCCCAGAAATTCACACCCTGTGAGAGCGCATAATCCATCTGCTCGTGGCCGTCGGCTTCGGTATTCTGGCGGCCCCATGTCATGGTGCCCAGGCAAATGACGCTTACATCGAGGCCGGTGCGGCCAAGTTTACGGTATTTCATGCTGTCCCCTTATTTCAGATTCGCTTTAAACGTTTACGGCGTTTTTGGCCGTGTCCGCAATGATGTAGGCGCCCTCGGCTTTAAAACAAGCGCATTTTGTAGCGGTTGGGGTCGAGTTGCAAGTCCTCGAGGCTGTCGGGAAGGGGCCGGGGAAGGGTGAGATCCGGCTTGCTTGCTAAAATGGCGGGAATAGATACGTTAAAACTTTTAACCGTTTCCGGGTTAACTTCCCGGCGGTTAACCATGACTTTATCCAGTGCAAAACCTGTTTTGGAATCGTTGCGGAAAAAGCACTGCATGTAATCAAGGTTAGATTCGCCGTAAGGGTCGATTTTCGTATACCAGAGGCGCATTTCCTGCCCGTAATCCTCCACTTTGCTCAGGCGCAGTTCCTGCGGGTATTCTACGTAAAGTTCCAAAAAGGTTCTGCATACTCCGAAAGCCGGCCCCCCTGTATAGGGGCGCGATAACAGCCAGAATAAAAAGAAAATGCTTAAGATGCCCCCGGCGATGGAAAGTCGTTTATTGCGAATACGGCGCTTTTCCGCTTTTTGTTCCTCAATGGTGAGCGGCTTTTGTTCTTCCTCTTCGTCCGGTATCAGAAAGGCGGCTTTTTTCGCCTTCCGGGGTTTTTTGGATTTTTTTTGTTTGTCCGTCATGGTTTGAGTCTTACCCGGTCAGGAACCTCGTTGCGCTGTGCGGATTTGCTGGCTTCTACGATTTCCTCGGCAATTTCATCAATAATGGCGCTGATCATGGCGGCGCGGGCTTCGCCCTTCTCGCTGCGTGCCAATACGCGGCGGCGGATCTCCGAACGGGCGCTGCCGCCGGGGTATTCGCGGGCCAGCATCTGACGGGCGCGTCCCGCGCCCAGTTGCGCGTATGTACGGTTGCGGATCGCCACGTCTTCGGCGGAGGTGGAAAGCGCCCATAGCTCGATCGGGCCCAGTGTGTTGTATAAATGCTGTTCATAGCGGCCTTCGGTTGTGCCCAGGACGAACAGGGCGGGCGCCCCGATAGATTTGGGCCCGGTCAGTTTATGACGGATAACCCGCCGCGCCGTTTCCGAAAGGCCGAAACGGTCCTGCACGTCGTCCACGGCCTTATCAGATACCGCCGTACCCAGAACCCATACCCCGGTGGCGAGGTCCACCATGTCCTTGTCAAAGTCGTCCAGCAACTGGGAGGTCAGCACGATCTGTACGCCGCGCTTACGGCCCTCGCGTACGTCGCGCACGACCTGCGAGCGCACAGCGCGCGAACTGCTGGTGCGGTGAAATTCGTCATAACACAGGCGTTTGGGGGACTCGCTGATCTCCTGCAGACGCAATTCATGGTATTCCTGGTATTTTTTAGGTACGTGCACCAGCGTATCCTTGCTCATCCACCAGCTGCGCACCAGCGCATGGCGCGCCAGCATGTACATGATGGCGGTCTGGCGGTCGGCGGATTCGTCGCCCTGCGGCGCCACGTCCATCAGGTCGAGAGAGCAGATGCGCGCATCGGCGATATCGAACTGGGTGACGGAAGACAGGATCGGGTATTCGCGGATCGCGGAAGTAACCATACGCTCAAAGGCGTTAATTACGTTTTCCGCCGTAAAGCCGACGGCGGTTTCTTCCAGCAACGAACGGATCTGCGGCCGACGGGAGGCGGTAATCGAGTCGCTAAGCGTCGGCACGGCGTGACGCTGCGCGATATTGGCAATGTGATATTGCTCCAGCTCGAACATCTTGTCCACGATATCCCACCAATACGGGTCGGCGGGCAGGTGCACGTTGAACTTCTGGAGCGCTTCGTCTACCTCGCTCTCAAGGCGCGGCAGATAAGGGCGTGGTTCGGCATTCGCCGCCACGTCGTCGCGCCAGCGGTACATTTCATCCACCACCAGCCCCGCAAGCTGGGCGATACCGTCATAAGGGCGGTCATGGCCGGGCGGCGTGCAGAGCAGGGTTAAAAGCTCGACGAGATAGCTGCGTTCATCGGGCAAGGGGAAACGGCAGCCCAACTGGGTGTCAAACGGGTTAATGGCGTATTGGTGAGCCATTTGCAGGCGGTAATACGCCGCTTCGTGCTGACGGTTGAGCGGCAATGCTTCCTTGATCAGGGAAATCAGCCCGGAAGAAGACGGCCCGATATCGACGATGGCGATAAAGGGCAGCTTGTTTAGCCCCGGTCCGAGGCAGGTGCCCATATTCATGGTGTTTAAAAGGACGGATTTACCGGCGCCGGGCTGGGCGAAAATCAGGTCAAACCACGTTGTGGTCATATTCGTGCCGGTCTGATAGGGCCAGATTTTGCCGTCGGGCGTGCGGAAAAGCATAGAGCCCTGATGGAACGGGCTGGAAGGGCGTTGCCAGGGCACCAGGCGCATGATTTCCTTCATCGGAGCGATGCCCGTCGGGGCCGTGCCCGCGCAATGAATGCCCATCGCTGAAGACATGACGCAATCCAGCGGGTCGCCGGAAAACTCGCTGACCTGACAGTAACCCCAGCTCTCGATGGATTGCAGGAGAATGGAGAGCTGGTCGAGGATTTTATCTTTTTCCTCCAGTCTGCACCATGTGGCGAAAGAAACGCGCAGCCGTACGACGGCCTCGCTGCGGGCCATGGCCTGCAGCCCTTCAAGGGAATATTTCACCTGACGGTTGGTGGAATTGGTCGGGGTCATGATGGAAGCCAGGAAGGCCCGGAATTGCGTGGCATAAGCCCCGCCGCCCTCTATCAGGAAGGAAATGCGGAAAGGGATGTCGGCTTCGACAAGGCGGTTGAGAAGGATGGGAAAGCCTGTTGCGTCCATGGGGCCCAGCGTCATATCCCCGCCGGCCCAGAGCAGGTTTCCGATGCGCACGACCGATTTCCCCATCGTTTTGGCGTCCGCCGCAGTGATCTGTGAAGCCAGATTGGGCCAAAGCAGGTCGGACATATCCACCCGGTCGCCCGGCGCGCGCGGCGGGATAGGATCACCGGGCAGGCAGGCGCGCCATTCGTCGTTGGCATGATCGGGGAACAGGTTGTTGCGTACATGTTTCAGGGCTTCGTGCACTTCCAAAATCTGGGCGCTCATGCCCAGTTCGTCCAGCGCCGACATAATAGCGCCGACATAGCTTTTATGGCGTGTCCGAAGCGGATCCAGCGCCGCAAAGGGATACTGGGCATTGACGGAAGGAAGCCAGCTTTTGGCCTTTTCCTTGGCTTCCTTGGCCGTGCGTTGGAACTCGTTTTTACTCAGGGCGCTCGGGCGGGTCCACAGGACGAAATAACATTCCTCGTGAGTCAGAAAACGCTCAAGCGTGTTGATCCGTTCGTCAAAAACATCGTCGATTTCAAGGCCAATGGCCTCTGCAGACACACGGGAAGGGCGAATTTGCGCCTCAAGCTCCTTACGGATGCGCTCCGGATCGCGGGTAAAATAGACCTGCAGGGCATGGCCCTGGGAGTCAAACCGCGAACCAATCTTGATCGTGGCGCCTTCCACGATATTTTCAAACTCTTCCTCGCCGATAATCTGGCGGCTTCCCTCCACTTTCACGTAAGAAATCAGGGAGCCGTCTGAAGAAACGATCGTCGTCTCGTTATCCGCCGTTTCAAGCCGGATAAAGGAAGATACGGATTGCCGCAGGGCCTTTTGTATCGGAGCGAGAAACAGTTGAAAATGGTTCATGGATGACGGGTAACTTTAAGGGTTTGACTTATTACTGTAATTGCACACCTAATATACCGGACATAGTCTGACAACGAAAGTCCTTGGCTTTATAAGCCCTGTTTTGTTTCCGGATTAAGGTGCCTGTTTTATTATGATTAAGCGGCGTTTTTCCCCTGTATTTCCTCGTATTCTCTCGCCAGGTTTTGGTATATCGAAATCCAGTTATTGGGTGTTTTTCCACCGAAAGGGCCATCCTTCGAGCGCCAATAGGCCAAAATCTGCGGGAATTGGTTAAACTCCAATTCCGCTTCCCTGATAATGCGCCGGTCCAGAGGGAAAAGGCGTATGCCTTCCAGTTTTTTCCGGCGCGCTTTGTAAGCGCCGGGGCTTAGGTAATCCCGCAGGACCATGCTCAGGATATAGGGGTCGTCAATGCCGATGCGTCTTTTCACCTCTTCACGCCGTTCCATCAGGGCGTCAAGGGATTTCCGGGCCGCGTCGGCGGCCGGCCCTTGCGAAATGCGCGCCACATAGATTGCGCGGGCGATATGGTGAAGCCGGGCCTGCTTGATTTCCGGCAACCAGAGCAGCACGCCGGAACGCATGATGCTGACCTGATCGAGATGGAAACACTGATGGCAGAAAATACATACTGTGGCCAGGTTTTTACCGGATTTATCAGTTGTGTCACCGTTTAAAAACAGAACTTCCTGATATTTCTTGGATTTAAATCCGCAGCATTTGCAAGTGAAGTCGTCACGTTCGAAGACCTTGGCCCGCTCTTCTGCAGAGAGCGGCTTTGAGGACGAAGCGGAGCCGGTATTACCAGCCCCGCTCCCCTTTTTCTTTCCGGCGACACGCTTTGCAGGACGTGCCACGCCGAGAATGATGGGAACGTTCGCCATTGCAGCTTGCTTATCCGCCTTAACGCTATTAGTTAACGTTAAACTGGACCTTGTTCAGTCCGGCGGCTCCTACATCTCCGCCTGTTCCGGCATCGATTGTCGTGAACATCGCATCGTAGATGATAGGTAGCGCGAACAGAGCGCCGCCGGCAACCAGACGGATTGCGCCTTCTTTCAAAGGTGTTTGTGTCGGGTTTTCAACGTGGTCCTTGATTTTCATGATACCAAGAACGCCCAGACCCGTACCCGCGAGATAGGACAGGCCGGTAATCAGGCCCGGCAGGTCTTCGAAGGATGTGTTGATGTTTTCGGCGATAGTACTGAACGTGCTTCCGCCCGAACTTTGCGCATGGGCTGTGCCCATGTCGCCCAACAAGCCCAGCGTCAATCCTGCGCCCATCGCGTAGTAATATTTTTTCAGTGCTTTTAACATTTTTTACTTCTCCTCTAGCATGTTGCTGACTAAAACGCCTCTGTTGATTCTATCATATTTTAAGAGAACGTTACACCAAAACCCGCGATGCCAAGCGTTGCCTGGACAGCGTTGAGTAATGGCCCCAAATTGACGGCTAAAGCCCCGCCAATAAGATGAGTTACGCTGGCCATCATCGAAGCCTGACCGTTGCCTTCGGCAACGTCACGCATGATGAAAAGGCCGCGAACAAAGCTTATCAATCCCACAAGGATCATGAACTGTAATATGGAGCTGATGACGGTATTTGCGCTTGCCAGCGCACTTCCGGACAATCCATATTGTATTTCGGCGTAGGTAAAAGTAACGGGGCTGCTGAACAGGGATGTCGAAAATGCCCGGATCAGGGAGTTAAACGAGATCAATGCGCCGCCAACCAGGAACGTCATCATAGTGCCCAGTCCGCCCGGGCCGCGTGCCCCGTCCTGCGCGCTTTTCAGAAGGCGGGATATGCCGATCATGATCAGGATCGTGCCGGCCACAACGCCGAAGAAATTAAGCAGAACGTGAAGCGGACCGAAAATATCGCTCATAAAGCAGGCAAGGGCCGTATCCAGGCCACCGCCGCCGGGGGTGCAGCCGCCGCCGTTGCCCAACAGGCCGCCGATAATTGTGCCTATGGGATCGTCAAAAAAGCCGCCTCCGCTGGAAGCGATGTTAAAACCGGTGTTGCTTACAAATGAACCTGAGACAACAAGGCTTTCCGGCGTGACGGTGTTGCGTGCCGCATCGATAATTACGGGCAGGGCGAAAAACGCGCCGCCGGCAACGAAGCGGGCCACGCTGTCCCAGATAGGGGTCTGTGAAGGGTTAAGAACATGGTCTCTTAATTTCAGCAGAGCCCAGAGGCCTAAGAACACGCCAAACAGGTAAGAGATAGCGGTCAGGAAGGCGGGCAAAGCCCCGGCATTGCGGATAATACCGCAAAGCGCGTTGCCGACTGAAATATCTCCGCCGATGAAGGCCCCGATAAACGGAATGCTGATAGGGCTGCAGGCCAGATCGCCGGCTTCTGAAGAGTAGAAAATGGATGCTGACCCCAGTGCCGAGGTAATGTCGCTCAGGATACCCGATCCGCCCCCTTCGATCGCGCTTTGCATCGCGTTGTAAACAGTGGGTATAGAAAACAACGCGCCGCCGATCAGGAGGTAAACAACGCCGTCTTTCAGGGGTTTCTGGTCGGGATTTTCTACGTGCTCTTTGATTTTGCTGACACCGATATAACCAAACAAAAGACCAAGCAGGTAAGCGATAGCCGACACAAGGCCGGGAACTTTCTCAATGGAATCGATGATGCTGGAGAGAATTTCGTTAATATTGGCCGTAGGAACAAAGCCTGAAATCGAACCGATAATTGACGATACAAACGTTCCAACGCCGCCGCCGCTGCTGAAGCTTACATCGCCCGGGTTAATGGCGTTTTGCATGGCGTCATAGACAATGGGCAGCGAGAACATCGCCCCGCCGCCAAGAAGCTTGATAAGGGCATTTCTTAAGGGTGTTTGCTGGGCGTTTTCGACGTGGCTTTTAAGGTCTTTAACCCCCAGGGCGCCTAAAAGAAGGCCGACCAGGTAAGCCATGCCGGTAAGCAGGCCGGGAAGATCAGTAACGGATTTTACAAGGTTCTCAGCGATGTCGCTGAAGCCGAAACTTGAGCTGCCAAACAGCCCGGCATGAGCCGCACCGGCCTGCAGATAGGCCAGCAGGCAGATCAAGGCGCCAAATGCGTATTTTTGTGTTGCCCTAAAGTTCATTAAAAACCCGCCTAGTGATACTCCTTCACTAATATCATAAATATTATATGCAAATTTTATGTTAATTTTTTATGAAAAAATAGGGAAATCACAGGGAATATTTGTCCCAATTTATCCCTGATTGGAAGAGGGAATCTGCTAAGTGTTTGATAATAAAAGATTATTGGCTTATTTCGCCGGAAGTTCCCCGTACGACCCATTTCCCTTTTTCCTGCCCGATAAAGGTGATTTTTCCAAGGCCCTTAACGTTATCGCCGATTTTTACGGTTTTAAGCTCGTTGGTTCCTTTTTCGCCGATCATGGCCTGTCCCGGACCAGCCCCCCGCAATTGCCAGTTGGGCGCTTTGCTGCTGGTTGTGGCTGCGGCTTTGGGGGTAGGGCTGCTTTTCTTTCGGGCTACCGGTTTGGAGGCAGGCGCTGTCGGCGCAGGCTTGCTGGCCGCCGCCTTTGTGGTGCTTTGTGCGGTTGCCGCCGTCTTTTTAGCGGCTGATTTTGCCGTTTCTACGGCACTGCTGGCCAGCATTTCGGCATTTTCCGCTTTTTTGGCCGTTTTGCTTGTTTCCTGCGCTAGCGATTCCACCAGATTCGTTAATTCTTCAATTTTATTGTTAAGCGCTTTGATTTGCGCGTTCGTATCGGCGCTTGAGTTTTGCAGGAACGTTTCCAATTCCCCTATCTTTTCGGTTATCCCCGTGTCGACAACTTCCGATGCGGCAGTTTCTTCGGCGGGTTTCATTTCCGTTTCAGGGGATTTCATAAAGGATTTTGCGTTTAACCACCCTTTATTCTCTGGTTCTTTCAAAGGTTCCGTTTCTATTTCGGGGGCTGTTCCTGCATCGGCGGTTTCAGATTCTATCTGTACAGAGTCCACTTTCGTCGGTTGTTCCGCTTCATTTTTAGGTTCTTCGAACGTGACGGCTTTAATTTCTGTGACATTTTCGCCGGGTTCGGGAATGGGGAGATCATCGGCGGCTAAATTTTCTGCGGAATCGGACGAACTGTCTGCCGGGTCAGGCATAGGTGTTAATGCACCGGGTTCTTCCTGTGGCGCTTCGGCCTGCCCCTGGATCGGGGTTGGCATAGGCGGCATGTCGCCGTTTTCCCGGGACAGTTTTTCCGCATCTTCCAGATTTTTAGCCAACTCTTCGGGATTATCCATGAATCCCGTACTAACGGAGGGGTCCGCCAGCGCGTCCGGTTCCTGCGTTTGTTCTGCAAGGCCGGGTCCGAGGCCTGTTGAAGGTTCCTGCTGCGGCTTGCTGAGTGAAACCAGGACAAAGCCCAGCCCCCCTATGACGGCAATGCCGGCGATGATTTTTCCAAGCCCCTTGGGCAAACGCTTACCGCCGGCTTTTTTTTCGGTGTTTCCGCCGTTGGCTACATCGCCGTTGCCGTTGAAATCATCCCATGAAGCGTCCTCGAAATCTTCGTCATCCAGATCCAGATCGTCAAGATCGTCCTCAAGAGAATCCTCCAGATCGGAATCCATCTCCGTATCAAGATGATCGTTATCCGTCTGAGTCTCGTTCTCGGAGGGTGAGGGTGCGTCTTGTTTTTTTTCTTCGTCCTGCATGGTATTCCAGTATTTTTTTGATCAACGTGACCTTGCTTTTATTCCCACGAATTAATTGCAAGTAAAGTTCCCAAACAGTTTTATCAAGTACCGATCGTAAATGCTACGGTCTTATTCTACAACAGGCTGAAGGAACAAAATACCCATAGGAGTACCGGAGGCAATTCGTACCAGGACTTTTGTATCGTCGGCCATATCCTTGAGAATATCGCTGGCCTCTTCTCCTGCCTCCTGCACACCGGTTGCAATTTCCTGATCCTTGTTGGCACTCTGGGTTGATTCCGAAACGGTTTCGCCCGAAATCGTAATTGTCGTGCGGCCGGATTCGGCGATAGCCTTTGCCGCCCCTTTTACGAATGCTGCCGCGGCAGGCAGGAAAATACGCCGCATATAGCGGTGGTCAACTTCGGTCGCCATGGCCGGCAGAGTTGTGTCAGGGTCCACCGCAACGGCTTCGATGCTTTGGGACACCCCGTCTATAATAATGGTGTTAAAATTGAGTGTAAGCCGCTCTTCCTGGGTTTCAAACGAGCCTAAAACGCGGTTTCCGGCCAAAGGCCCGGATACAATTTGCGCAAGGACCGGTCCGGGCGTATCCGAATTTGCTTCTGTCAGGAGCTGGGCGTAGGCGATTTGCCCGGCCGGGAAGATAATATTTTGCACCTCTTCTCCTGCGGCCCCGTTTGCCGCGGCGTCAGCATTGCCGTTGGCTCCATTGACCCCGTTTATTCCATTAACACCACCCGCACCGTTGGCTCCCGCACCGCCTTGTCCGTTAAGAGAGGCCAAGGCTGCTGCGGCTTCCGCTTTTGCCTTTGCAAGTTCCGCCGCTCTTTGCGCTTTTAGCAGTTCCTGTTGTTCCATATAACCCTCGGGCGTGATCATCATGTATGAAGTCTTCACCTGCGAACGGTTTTCGAGGATGGACTGCATTTGTTGCGACATAACATCGGCAAGCGCCTTGACGTCCTCGCTGAAATCATTGGCCGCGCCGGCATTACCCGTATCCAGATTTTGCTGATCCAGCGTTTCCTGCTGCGCCAGTTCGCGCTCCAGGCGCTCCTGCTGGAGTTGCCGCCAGCGGTCAAGTGGGTCTTCCTGTTCATCCTGTGCCTGATCGGGAACTTTAAGACGTCCGACCGGCGTATCTACGGGAACGGGAATGGCGCTGTCGCCTTCGCGAATGGCGCGTTCCACTTCGGCTTGATTGGCCTCCTTAACGGCATCGATAAAGGCGGGGGTGGCCTCGGTTGTTCCCGGTGCGGCCGTCACGTCGGACCCAGTGGGAACATAGGAGCTGTCAACGTCCTTTTTACCGCTGCTCAGGAGGATAATAACGCCAAAAAGCAACGCCGCGCCCCCGAAAATTACGCCTATTTTAAAAAGCGGATTATTTTGCCACAGATCGGCGAGCGTGTTTTCCGTTTTTGCCGTTTCGGCAAAATCTCCGAAAGCGTCATCATCATCGTCGTCATCGATAAACTCATCGTCGGAATCGTCCTGAAAATCGTCATTCAGGTCATCATCCATGGAGATATCCATGTCGTCATCATCGTCATCGTCAGGAATATTATTAATCATTCCAGAATGTCCTCGCGTTCCGACAATTTAACCCGCACCATCTTGCCGTTATCCGAAAGCAGCAGAACCGGCGTATCCTTTATTTCATAGACCCGCATACCATCGGCGGAAGCGGCGGAAGAATTCCAGCCGGGGGACAGTAAAACCAGGGGCGTACGCACATAAGTAAGGCCGTTTACGCGGAACGCCGTTGTTCTTCCGTCTCCGGCGCCCCCCCCTGAAACGGCCAGCCTCGTGGCATTGTCCGGCAAGACACCGGCCAGGAACGAGGCAATGTTGCGTCCTTTTTCCCCGCCCGCATTTACCTTGGCCAGACCGTTGCTTTCAATCAACGGGGTGTCGGCCTGCGGGCCGTATTCCGGAATAATGGCGTCAAAACGGTAATGGACGATATCGCGGTTTGTCTCCAGGCTCATGATAACGGGGGTGTTGAGATTTAACATCCGAATGGAGATATTGCCCTGTGCAAACTCGCTTTCCGGGGAAATGCGCAGGATGTGGGAGCCTTCGTTGGCCCCGCCTTCAATAACCTCGAAATTACCGGCCCAGCTGATATCTTCAATCGGCCAGGGCTCGCCGGACAGGTCCAGCATATTGAGCGTGGTGACATGACCGTAAGCCACCTTAATAACGGCTGGCGTGGAGCCCGGGTCCAGAGAAAGGGTTTGCACGGTGACCTCAGGTTTGGGCGATGGGTAAACGGGAACCTCTACGGATTCCTGGGTGCGGTCGAAATGTTCCAGCAGTTTGCGGATTTCGAGCGGCTTTAGCGGGAGCAGCCCCTGAAGCGCGGCATCAAAAGCGTCCTCGCGCACTTTTTCCTCGATATCCTCCTTACTTTCCGCCGTTCCGAGCATTTCGGACAGTTCTTTGTCCGATGCGCTGTTTTGGGTGGTTGCCGGTGGAAGACTTTGTGGGTTCTTCTGATTCTGGTCTTGCGTTTGTGCGCTGCCAGGCAGATTAGGGGGCGGGGGCGTCTGTGCCATTGCACTGGACGCAATCGGAGCGGTTAGCACAAACACAACAGCGGCTGTCAAAAGAATACGGTTCGTTACGGAACTATAGAATTTGAATAGACGCATGGGAAATGAAAACCATCCGAAAGTAAGGGTATCTGCAGATACGCAAAGAATATCGATAAAAAAAAGGACTGTCATCCTTCAATCAGGAAAAAGTGAAAATAACACACAGGCTTCCCCCGGCATTTCCGGCAAAATTTTTAAATGGATATTGCTAGCGCGGTACGGCGATCCATTGTTCGATCCCTACGCCGTTCGGGCTTTCAAGGCGTGGGCGGCGTACGACAACCAGTGTAACCAGCAGGCTGTCGCTGCGGGTACTGCTGCCGGACTGATAAGTCAGAACCATGGGAATTTGAACAACCCATTGATAACGCCCCGCGTATAGTCCTTCGGATTGCAGAATCGGTGCGCCTTGCGGGGTGGCGGTTACAACTTGCTGTTTTGTTTCAACGAGCTCGATAATACGAGATTTTTGCAACGCTGTGCTGAAGCTTTCCCAGCCGCGGCGGGTGAAATTGCGCGACGCGGTCTGGAAACGGCGGCGATAGTCATTGAAACCAAAGGTCATTACTTCGGTTGTCGCTTGTGCCACCCATGACATCAGGGCCGGAGTGCTCAAATTCGGCTGGTTTAGCGGCACCATGGGCACGAGCCGGCCGTCTTCCGTGGTCGCAAAGTAACGGTTTTCCGGTTGGTGTACGGCAACCACGAAAAACATTGCCGCGATAAGCCCCAGTGTGACAAGTCCTTGTAAAACGCTCAGTTTCAGAAGAGTGCGGTAGCCGTCGCGGTAAAACTCATTGCGGATATTGACCTTGCCAAGCCCGCCCAGATCGTTACCGTTTGTCGCGGCCGTATCCTGCGCAGTTTTTGCAGCGTCCTGATTTTCCGGCGTTTTTGATTTTTTATCGGTCATATTTGAAGCGCAGTGTTTTGAAGACGTATATCCTTTCTGTTTACCGTAAATTGAGACTCTTGAAAAGCCAATCGTTCCAAATCACAAAGAATAACGATTGAAACGTGCCTTTTGCCGGTTTCTTGTGTTAAAATGAAAGAGGTTACGAAAATGTCCGTTTTTGGGGTATGATAAAAGGACAATGATAATAATAACTTCGGCACGGGTTTTTTAATGATTAACGGGGCGGGCAGGCTGTTTATAAAGGGCTGTTTTGTCGGCGTTTTGCTCGCCGTTCTGTGTGTTTCCTTTTCAACCATACCGGTTTTTCGCGCTTATGCCGAGGAGAGCGGCGGCGGCGCGGACGGAGGTGGAGGCGGCGGTGATTCCGGCGGGCCGGGAGACGGTCCCAATGGCGGCATGGAGGGTAGCGGCGGCGCGGCCTGCGCTGGCGGGGGTGGTGGCGGCGGTCTGGCCTGCGGCCCATGCGATCCGGAAGACACAAAAAGAGCAAAAACGGTAATCGAGCAATTTCATGCGGCCGGCGAGTATTTCATCAGCCAACACACTTCGGAAGAATTTAACAAGCACCGTGACACGTTCCTGTATAAAACATTTTTCTTGGAAAATTTCCTGCCTGCTTTGATGAAAATGACGGAGCAGCTTTCCGCCGTCGGTATGCAACAGATATTCACGGTCGGCACCTTCTTTGATGCCAAAAACCAGCTTGATACGCAAAGAACCCTGCAGGAATTACAGGCTGAAGCGCATAAGGATTATCAGCCCAGTGACGATTTTTGCTGGTTCGGAACCAACGTGCGCAGCCTGGCCCACAGCGAATCGCTCTCCCGGTTTAATGCTCTGGCGTTAAGCCAGCGTGCCATGGCGCGGCATCTTGGCAGGAGCGGCGTTGCGGCAACCAACGCGGATACCGATAAAGGCGCGCGCTGGCGGCAATTTGTCGGCAAATACTGCGACCCCAAGGATAATCAATGGGTTAAAGATGTCCCGGGGACGGGTCTTGAGGGTGCCTGTGGTAAAACAGGCGGCAGTGATCCGGAAAAACGCAATATAGACGTTGATTTTACACGCCTGATTGAGGAGCCACATACGCTCAGCGTGAATTTTACGGACGGCGAAATTAAGGAGGGCAGTCAGGAAGAAGATATTATCGCCCTCGCCAATAACCTGTACGGGCACAATGTTATAAAACGTCTTACCGGCGCGTATCTGGACGATCAGGACAACCAGAAAAAATATATGGCCCTGCGTGCCGTTGCCGCCAAACGCAGCGTGGCGGAAAATTCCTTTAATGCCATTGTGGGTTTGAAGTCATCCGGTTCTTCGGGGCCTGACAGTCAGCCGGACACACAGACATGGAAATATCTGGGCGCGATTTTAAAGGAACTGGGAATGGATGATAAGGAAATCACCAAGGTTATGGGTAAAAACCCCAGCTATTACGCCCAGCTCGAAATTCTGGCCCAGAAAATTTATCAAAGTCCGGATTTTTACGCCAATCTGTATGATAAGCCGGCCAACGTCGAGCGCAAAAGTGCCGCGCTCAAAGCCATCGACCTGATGGTGGACAGGGCGATTTTTGAAAGCCAGTTGCGGCAGGAAATGCTGATGTCCGTTATGCTTTCGGGCAAGATCGAGCCGCGTTTTAAAGAGGCGAACGGAAAACTGAGGCCTTAAATTGAAAGACATGGGATAGTGAAAAAATTTATAAAACAGAGCCGCCATTTTAGAAAGAAGCCGTTGTTGGTGCTTCTCTGGCTTGTCTTGTTTTGCGCTTCCCCGTTTGCATTTCATCAGACGGCGCAGGGTTTTGGCAAAGGGAGTTTTGGTGGCAGCACGATCAAAGGCAGCTTGAGCGGTCTTGGCGGTATTGGTGCCGTACCGGGAGTCACGCTTCCCCCCGGGGTTGGCGGGATAACCCTTCCTCCCGGCACAACTATTCCCGGTATGAGCGGTCCCATCGGCAGCCTGATTCAAGATACGCCGATGCCGTCGTTCAAAGGATGTACGCTTTGTGAACAGACCGTGCGCGCCACGGAAGAGGTTGAATGGTATCAGACCAATGGTCTCGTGGGCACGGTTCCCTATCTGAACAAACATACGGATGAGGAGTTTAAAAAACACCAGACGCATATCATTACGGAGTTTTGGGAGGACAATATCCTGCCCGCCATGATGATGATGGCGGACCAGCTATCCAGCGTGGCGATGCAACAGGTCCAGATTTTCGGGTCTTTCATGGATGCCCAAAACCAGCTTGAAACCCAGCGCCTGTTTCAGACCATGCAGGCGCAGGCGCATAAGGATTATCACCCCAGTACGGGCATGTGTGAATTCGGTAGTACGATCAAGAGTCTGGCGGCTTCAGAACGAAAAAGTGACGTTACGGCCGTTATTCTGAGCCAGCGTTCGCTGGACCGTCAGTTGGGCAACACGGCAACGGCGGCGCGCGCTGGGCCGTCTTCCGATATGGAAAGCCGTATTAAGCAGTTTAAAACCACCTATTGTAATGTTCACGACAACAATAACGGTTTGAGTACGTTATGTGGCGCTGGCGCGCCGCCAGAGGGCCGCGCCAGAATTAACAAAGATATCGATTACGCCCGCACCGTTGATTTTCCTTGGACCCTGGACGTCGATCTGACAGACGACGGTGCAGAGGCATCGGACGACGAAACGGACATATTTGCACTGGCGAGCAATCTTTTTGCGCATGAGGTTTTGTACCGTCCGGGCGGTAATACTCTCAGGGATACGCCTGGGCGTGAAATTACGGATTTGCAGAACTATTACATGGATGCGCGCTCTCTTGTGGCCAAGCGCAGCGTGGCGGAAAACTCCTTTAACGCGATTACCGCTATGAAATCGCAGGGTACGGGTGGGTCGCGCGAATTTCTAGCGGGGGTGATGGAAGAACTTGGTATTACCGATCCGCAAGAGACGATGAAACTGCTCGGAGAAAATCCCAGTTACTATGCTCAAATGGAAATACTGACCAAAAAGCTTTATCAAAACCCGGATTTCTATACCAATCTCTATGACAAACCCGCCAACGTCGAGCGTAAGGGTGTTGCTTTGCAGGCTCTCGCCCTGATGCAAAAATTTGACATGCTGAAAAGCCAGCTGCGCTCCGAGGCCGCACTCTCGGTCCTGCTGGAAATGACGGTTATGGATCTACAGGACAAGGCGGTAGAAGAGCTCGGCGCGCAAACGGGCGAGACTACGCCCGCCACGAGCATTGGGGGAAGCGGAGGGGCGCCGTAATGAGGGCGTTTAAAAGAAATCTTATAGTTTTAGGTTTGATTTCCGCGGCGATTATAGCGGGGGCGGGGCTTTATTTTGTGTCTTTAGCGCCTCCAGATAAAGTAGCGGGGACAGACAATTCTTCCGTTTCGTCCGGGCTTTCGGAAAATTACGCTAAAGGTCTGGCTCCTGGTGAGGAGGTTTCCTTTGAAATTCTTTCGGCGGACGGCGAAGCCCGGAGAAGCAAAGTGAAGGCGGATGATTTGGGGAATGCCGCCTTTTCAGAACTTCCTTCTTCGGAAAAAGACATTATCGCTTACCGGTTTTCCTCAAAGGATTTTGACCTTCTGTTTAAGAAGGACCCGGTTTCCGCCGCGCTTTCCCTTTCCGCCTCCGGTTTTCCGGCTTTTTCCGATGTTGAAATCCGGCACGGGGAAGAAATTTATAAAACCCGTACGGACTGGTCCGGCCTGTTGTCGGAAATGAATGTTCTGAAGTTGTCCGATGACGCTCCGAACAGCGAGGTTGAAGTTGCCTTTTACGGCCTGAACGATACTCGCCCCGAATCTTCCAATCTTCTCGTAAAGGTGCAGCTTGCCGTAGGCGGCGGCGGACCGACGGCGGACGGCGTTAACGTTTTTAAAAATCTGGGCTGTAAGATTCAGATACTGCACAATATTGACCTGAGCACCTGTTTCCCGGGACAGCACGAAAAACAGATCGACCTGATTAAGACCAATTATGTGCGTTCATTGATGAAAATGACGGAACAGCTTTCGGTTCAGGCCCTGCAGCAGATGCAGATGATCGGGTCGTTCTTTGACGCCAATCAGATATTGCAAAGCCAGCGCGCTTTTCAGAAAACTCAGGCCGAGGCGGTTAAAGACTATCATCCCAGCGAAGAAATGTGCCGTGTGGGCTCTTTTATGCGTTCCATTGCAGCGTCAGACCAGCGGTCATACGCTACCAAACAGGCGCTCAATAAGGTGTTTATGGCGCGTTACACCAATGAGGAAGGCGGCAGTTCCGCTGACGGGCCCTCAAATGATGCGGCTCTCCGCATTGCACAGTTTAAAAAGGTTTATTGCGATGTTCATGACAACGACAACGGTTTAAGCGGGATGTGCGGAAGTAGCGCGCCAGACAAGCAACGGTTGAACAAAGACATTGATTTTACAAAGACTTTTTACATGCCTGCGACCCTTGACCTGGACTTTGAAGCGGCAGAGGCGCCGGAGGATCTTGAAGATATAATTGCCATGGGTAAAAATCTTTACGGGCCCTCCACTTTTGAAAATCCTAAAGGTGAGCTTGATAGCAAGTACAAGGGATTTATGGATATAAGGCAGGTTATCGCGATGCAAAACGTAGCGCATAATTCTTTTGTAAGCATAGCGGCGATGAAAGCGGCAGAACCTAATGATTTAGCGGAAAAAAGCGGTGGCGCCCACATGAAGTCCATGATGCGGGAATTCGGCCTTTCCGACGATGAAATAACGAAAATGCTTGGCAAGAATCCCAGCTACTATGCCCAAATGGACGTTTTAAGCAAAAAGATGCTGCAAAACCCTGATTTTTACACCAATCTCTATGACAAGCCCACCAACGTAAAGCGTATGGATGTGTCCATGCAGGCTATTCAGCTTATGCAGGCTCGCGATGCATATGAATCTTCCCTGCGCCGTGAAATGCTGATCGCCATGATGGTGGAGGAAGCCGTGACCCAACGCCTTTCCTCCACGAACAGCGAGATGAAAACGGCTGTGCAAAACAGCTCTATAAAATAGCGCTTAAAAAACAGCTGTATAATCTTTTGATTTCAAATATTTTTTTATTTTTCTAAAAACATTCTGTGTCGGAGCGCTCTGGCATCTTCCTTGCATATGTTCATTCAGAACAAAAAAGCCGAAAAATAAGGCAAGGAAGCATAAATGAGTTTAGCCAGTCTGGACGCCGCCCTTTCGGGCATGAGAGTAGCACAACAGCAGATCAGCAACATTTCCAACAATGTTGCGAACGTTAGCACGCCCGGCTATACGAGAAAGCTGGTAGGGCAGACTTCACAATCGATTCAAGGGCTTACAGTGGGAGTTGCGAGCGAGACCATCGTTCGTAACGTCAGTTTGAACCTTTCGCGCGATCTCTGGACACAGGTAAGCGCGGTGGGTTTTTCAACCATTCAACAGTCCTATTTAAGCCGGGTTGAGCAGTTTCACGGGCCGCCGGATGCAGAGTTGTCGATTGCGGCAGAAATTTCCCGTCTGAAGGATTCTTTTTCCGCGCTTTCGGACACTCCCGGAGATATTTTTCTGCAGGCCAGCGTTGTCAATGAAGCGCAGGACGTATCTACGAAAATTAATGATCTGGCAACGCTGATTAACTCTCTTCGTAACGATGCCCAGACGGAAGCGCAGCAGACCGTTACCGATATTAACAGTCTTTTGAACCGGATCGCCGTGGCAAACCAGCAGATTCAAAGCAGCCTGAACCTGAGTCGCAGTACGGCGGCGCTGGAAGACGACCGTGATTCCGCTATTAAAGAATTATCCAATTTAATTGAAATAAGCTTTTTTAAACGCGGCGACGGCGTCATGGTCGTGCAAACGAACCAGGGTGTGGAGCTTGCCGATGAGAACGCAAGAAAGCTCATGTTTAATGCCAAGCCGCTGGCCGCCACGACATATTATCCGGATTCCGTAGAAGGTATCTATGTCGTACCCAAGCAGTTTAACGGCGATCCTTCAACGCTGGCGTCTGCTATTGATATTACGGATACGTCTCCCAATGGAAAGCTGGGTGGTCTTATTGATCTGCGGGATGACAAATTTCCACGTCAGTTGGCGCAGCTGGATGAGCTGGCGCATAAGCTGGCGATGCGTTTTGAAGCCCAGGGTCTGAAATTATTTACCGATTCTACCGGTAAAGTGCCCGCCGATACGGCGCCTGATCCCGATGCCGGACCGCCGGCCACGTCTGTTCCGTATGTAGGCTTTGCCTCTGATATCCAGGTGAATGCGGCAATTTTACTTGATAGTACGCTTTTGCAGCAGGGAACAACGGGTGAATCGGTATCTTCAGGTTCAAATCAGGTTATCCGCCGCGTTCTGCAGTTTACTTTTGGCGATTTAAATTATCAGCAGGCCATTAATTCCGCTGAATCTACAACAGGGGTCGATCTGCTGAATACAGGCGGTGACGACCTGCAAACATGGCTGGGGCTTTACTCGACGAATAACATGCACGGTAATACCGATCTGACGCAATATACCAGCGTTGCCGCCATGCTTGCGGCGGGAAGCGCCACCGCTTTCGGGACGTCTCCGGGGTCTGAAACGGATCGTTTTACAATTGCTTTTTCCGATCCCGATCTCGCGATTGGTACACAGACGGTTACGGTGGATTTGCGCGATGCCGCATTTGATGCGGGTGGCGCTTTTGAAATCGGTGCGGTGGATCCTGTCGGTGGCGGAACGATCGATAACGCCGCCGAGCAACTGCGGGCATTTATTCAGAATGAAATAGACACCATTATAACCGGTACGCCTGCTGTGGCCCGCTATGCCCCTACGGTTAGTATCGGCTCCGGCGGAGAGCTTAATTTTTCCGCAACCAGCGATATCACCATTGCAGCGGCGGGTACGGAAGGGCTTTCTGAAACAGGTTTTGCCTATCTTGGTATGTCACCGCAGACGGTAGAGGCTACGGATCCGTATTTTGATATTGCTGTCGGTAATAATACGCTGACCCGTATCACGATTGATCCTAACGATACGATCACCGAACTGGTGGCACAATTGAATGCCGTTCCCGGTCTGGCTGTCGATGAGTCCCAATTTGCCACGGCGGGCACAGATACGGGTTTCCTGCGGCTGCGCCCCGGAAACGATTACACGAATCCGGATTTTGGCGGCGATCTGAAAATTGTCGGCGGCTCTTTTAAAACCAACGGGGCAACTTATGCGGCCACAGGTATCGCGGGGGGCAGCACCCGCGCCAGTATTGACGACGGTGTAAATATCGTTTCCGCTCTTTTCGGAACCTACAGTACAGGCCCGATTCAAAATAACTCCCCGGTGACGGCAACCAGCTATGCGTCTGAAACCGACGCTTCGGCAACGCCCCCTATTCCCACGTTGGCGTTCCGCGAAACGTTGCTTGGGCCCGATGCCAGCATTTCCACGCAGATTGTAGGCGCCATCAACCTGATCGATTACGCACAAAGAATGGTGAACCAGCAAGCGCAGGAGTTAACAACCGTCGAAGGGCACCTTGAGGACGACAGTACCCTGCAAGATATTTTAGAGCAGCAACTGCAAAACGAATCCGGGGTTAATCTGGACGAGGAGCTTGGCAACCTTATTCTTTACCAGAACGCTTTCTCGGCCTCGGCCCGCGTTATTAACGCGGTAGACGATATGTTTAAAGAACTCCTGAACGCCATAGGCTTCGGATAAGAAAAAGGAAAAGGAAAATGACAGCCATTTCAACGTTAGGTCAGTCTTTAGCGCAGGTAGATCGCCTGAAGGAACTGCAATTACAGTTTGACAATCTTAACAGTCAGCTTGCGACCGGAAAGAAAACGCAAAAATTTTCCGGTCTGGGGGAAAACGTTCTGACCTCCAAACGCACACGCGCCGATTTTAAGTCCCTGGATACTTACATCGGCAATGCGAAAAAAGCCGATACGCGGATTAATCTGACATTGAACGCTATTGAGGAATTCCAGGCGCAGGTTAAAGAGCTATCAAATCTGCTTGTCGGGTTTTCCCAGCAGGGGGCACACCAGCAGGGCGATATTGTATACTATGATAATCCGTCTACGGAGGCGAACGACAATATTGCCAAGGGTTATACGTCAGGCGATCCTGATCTTGACCTTAAAACCCTGCAGGATCTTGCCGAGGGTATTTTCGACTTTGTCGGTGAACTTCTGAATTCCAAAGAAGGCAATCGTTATCTTCTGGGCGGCGCGGAGACAAATACCAAGCCTTTTGACAATAACGGCATTCTTGATACGGCGATGTCCACCCTTTTTTCAAACTGGAAAGACGAGGGCAGCGCAAATAACATTACCACAGCGAGCTTCATAAATGCCCTGAAAGGTCGCGATGCAAGCGTCGATCCCGATGCGATGACCGACAGTATCGTGGGTTTTAACGCGGCGCTTAGCTCCGGCACCGCAGGCAGCGTGTTTAGCCGCGTTGATGAAAACGCGGATATAGATTATACGGCGTTGGCTAATGATAAAGGATTCCGGGATGTTCTGGTGGCGGTTTCCTTCTTTAAAAACCCCGCCTTGGGGCCGATTGCCGATGTTTATACCCCACCCAATGCGCCGCCCAATGCTCCTGATATAAAAGGAGCCCCCGGCGATACGCTGCAAGAGCAGAAGGAAAATTTCTACGCGGTTTTTAACCAGATGACGTCGATGGTAAACAATGCACTTGATGAAATCGACGGTGTACGTTTTAAACTGGAAAATGCGCGTGCCCGGATCGATGAAGTCAGCAAAAAACACCAGGATACGCAGAATTTGCTACTGAACGTAATCTCCGATACGGAAGACGCCGACATTAACGAAGTGGCGCTGAAGATCAATATCCTCCAAATTCAGATGGAGGCTTCTTACAGCGTGACGGCAAGTATCAGCAAGCTCAGTCTTGTGAATTATATCTAGTAAAAGTCTGTCACTAATCTTTTACGACCAGAATGCCGGGCTTTAATTCATATGACGGCGCAGCGCTTCCCAGCCCGTAATGCATCAGAATATCCAGCGCATTTTCAAAGCTTCCGGTAACCAGTATGTCGGAAGTGATCGAAAAATCTTGTGGTGATTGCCAGACAAGGGAAAAGCCCGCTCTTTGGCTCCACGTTGTAAGAATAGTGCGCAGGCTCTCTCCCTGCGTAGCCTGCCAGAGCTTGCTTCCCGTTGTTACCGGGGCGTTTGATGGCACCGTCCGGGACATATCCGAGGTCATCGACAGGGCAGGATTTTCTGCCCGTGAATAAGCGGGCCTTTCCGAAGGTTTTTCCATGGAACCGCTGCTTTTTGCGGGCGCATCAAAAGACGTGGCCGATGGCTGTTTTTGCGCTGAAGCCGCCCGGGTCGTGTCAACGTATTGTTCCACCATTTCTATAGGAGCGTCCTGCTTACGAAGGTGAACGTTTTTCCCGCGTATTTCCGAGGTCAGACCCAGAGGCGCCAGCATCTCATTAAGGACGGCATCCCATGGCCGGCCATCGCCGCTCCAGGATACGCGGGCTCCCAGATCCACTTTTCCTTCCGGAATATAACCGTAAGAAGGGGGCACAACCTGCTGCAGCGCCAGTGCCAGCGGCATGTCGGTCCCAAAGCCGCTAACCGGCGAATAGTCACCGTTTTCTCCCGGCAGTTTTGCGATAAGGGTAATCGCTGGTTTGGCCAGCGGTTTTGTGGCCGGACTCATGCGCTTTACGGGTTCGCGTCTTGTGTAAGGCGTTGCCGTTGGAGACTCTGCGTCACCCTGCTGTCCACTTCCTCCTACTGTTTTTACCTTTAGCTGTGCGGGTTGTTGCATGGAAGAAGTTTCGCCGGGTGTCGGCGGAGGAGCCAGGGGTTCGGACTGGATGGGCTGTGAAGCTACATAGGGCGCATTACCATTATGTTGCGGGCTGGCTGACGGCGCCGAAGGCTCCTCAGGCGGATGTTCGAGAAGGGAAATGGGCGCACCCGGTTTGGGCAAAGGCCCGGAAGTTACCGGGGGAATGCGCAGGCCGGAAGATGCCGCCGCCGATGCCGCAGGCTGACGTGACGTTGTCGGCGTAGGCTGGACATTTTGCCGGTGTATGACAGGAGACGGCGTATTTTGAGACTGCGTTGATTGCCCGGCATCAACGGTGGGCAGTTCATTGAGCGTGCTGTCATCTTGCAGCATAACAGGCTTTTCACCCGAAGAATGTGAAGGCGGCGGTGGTGCATGCTCGGAAGGAGGAGACCATTGGAATCCCGCGAAAGCGGCGCTTGCCCCAAGGGTGATACTCAAACCCATTACGGCGGAGAAACAGGAAAGCGTTAAAGCGCGCATGAAAACCAGCCCTTTTCTTTCAATTCGCAAATATCACGAGACCATTACGAGGATAAAGGGCGCAATTGTAAAACACAAGGGTCAAGCGGTTGTTTGTAGCGGGAAATTGGGGCTAACCGAAATCGGTAAAACGTTTTTTGTGAACGCCGATCCAGCCGGGCCTGTTGGGCGTGACCACCCAGGAACGAAACGCGCGCAGGGCGGCGGGAAAAGTCAGGCCCTTGCGCTCCAGAAAACGGAAAAAGAACATCAGGGCTATGGTAATCAGGATAGTGGAAAGGCGGGCATAGACCAGAAGAACGGGGATCATGATGGCCGCGCGGGCGTCGAAAGCGAAAAACCGCACGGGCCGCATGGAGTTGCGCCAGTGCCAGTTTAGCTTATCCTGTATGTTATCAATCTCTTTGGTCACAGTGTCCCCTGTTTTGCAGGCGCTGATGCCGCGAAAGCGGGCAAAACGCCATTTACCTAGATATTATAAATTAAAATGAGCGGTTTGGGGAAATATTTAGCTGCCCGCGCCGGTACTGGCGGAAAGCAGGAGATAGGCGCGCCGGTCGATCTTGCCCGCTTCGTATTCTATTTCGGCAGAACGCTCCATTGTCTGGCCGTAATAGGCGATCATGCGGTGAAGCTCTGACGGCCAGCGGGTGAAGTCCATATCCATAAGTTTTTCACGCACTTCGTCGGGGAAAATCATCCACTCCCGGATGCCGATCCGCCCTCCGCCGATCCGCGGAACGAGCGACTGTGTAACGATCATGCGCAAAGTTTCCATGAGGGCAATCGCGCGTTCCTCACGCTCGCTCATGTCATAGGTGGAAAGCATACGCTGCACGGTGTTGGCGACGCCTGTGGTGTGCGTTGTGGTATAGACGGCATGACCTGTCTGCGCCGCTTCGATCGAAGCATTGATGGTTTCGCGGTCGCGGGCCTCTCCTACAAGGATTACCTCGGGTTTGCGGCGCAGGGCATTGCGCACGCCATGAGCGAAATTGGGAAGGTGGCGGGGAATCTCGCTCTGCGCGACGAGGGAGCGCGGCGAATGAATGGAATCGTAAACATATTCAATAGGAGATTCATATGTCAGCATCTTGCCGCATCCGCGCGGACGTTCCAGCAGCAGGCGGTTACCGGCGGCCAGTAGCGTGGTTTTTCCCGACCCCGTCGGCCCGGTGACAATCACAATGCCTTGCCGGGGCGCCCAGTTATTGACGATATCCTCCTCGACGCCGAGATCTTTCATCGTCGGCGGTTCGCTGGGAAGAACACGCATGGTGATCTGCGCGGCGTCACGGCCGCGGGAAAGCACGGCGGTGATGTTGACGCGAAAACGGTGACGCGTATAGCGGTCGGGCCGAATTTCGTAAGAAACATCAAGATCGCGGGCCGAGGCCAGACGGGCCTGCGCTTCCGGGCCGTAAATTTTTGTCAGCAGGACGGCCATGTCCGCCGCATCAAGATTACGGTATGTCGCAGGGTATAATGTACCGTGAATCTCGTTGTAAACCGGGCGGTCCGACTGGAATGTCACATCCGAGGAGTTCTTCTTTACGCACCATAAAAGGAAGGGATCGACATGCTCGTCGGTAAAACGGTCCGGCTCGTCAGGCCAGGTTTCCGCGATATTGTCGTCGGCCTTAAGGAGACTTACCGGTTTGCGGGTTGCCATTGATTAGCCTCTGTAATGAGAGTTGGTACGCCTGTGATTTCCACGGCGCGGTCGCCTATGCGCATTTCATTACCGTCACCCGTGATGCCCCGGTCTACCTGCAGCGCGTAAGGCGCGGAAATCATACCCTGTGACAGCAGGGTACGATAGCGGATCATGCCCATGAAGTCGGCAACGAGCCTGTTCAGGTCGTCGGCAAAGATTTCATTGGCCTGTTCGTAACCTTTTTGCCACCCCTCTTCGACTTTTTTCTCCCAGAGCGCCCGCTCTTCAGCGTTTTCGGGACGCAGGATATCGGGGGGAGGCTCGACGGCGCTCCATTCACGCTCAAGGTATGTATGCCAGGTGCGGGCCGTGGAGGTGATCTTGGCGTTGCTGATGATATTGTAAATCCGGTCGGATACGGCGGCTTGCTGTCCCCCGGTATCAATCAGCATGGCGTTAATCGATTCGGAAATAATTGGCGGTTCGATCAACAGGCCCGAAGGGGCGGGGATCAGTAACTGGCGGAAATCAAAGACCTTATCGAGGTAGCGCCCCCGGCTCGCCAGCTCCCGGCGGATCTCAAAGGTGCGTTTGGCCAGTCCGCCGCGCGCGCCGTAGGAAATGGCGGCTTCGCGAAGGGCATCTTCGCGGATGTCGAAAGGAAGTTTATTGGTATCGGATACGGTCTGGTTGTCACGTTCCAGATGCTTAAGCTGTTCCAGTGAAGGGGGTTCGTGCGGCGGCGCATCGTCGGTAAGGCCAAGCTGGGCGTAGCTGGGAAAGGTAAAAACCGCACAAACGGCAAACAATACGGCCAGAAGCGTAAATTGTTTCTGCTTCAGGGTAAGCGGAGACATTCCCTAACCCTCCTGCCCGTTCGTGGGATAGTGAATTTCCACGGTACGGCTTTCCGCATCGACGCGAATATCGGCACGTTCACCCAGTTGCAGGCCAATATCGCGCAGAACGTCTACAACCGGCATATTTTCAACGTCCAGTGAAATAACGATTGGCGTCGGCGGTGTTGCGCCCACGGTCAGGAAACGGTAGCTGGCACGGTCGGCGAGCGTTTTTGTTATTGGCTCCACCGGCCCTACCCAGTTCACGGTAATCGCGCGGCGCAGCTCCCGCGGGGCGTTGGCGATCGGGGCAACGGCTATGCCCGGACTCCTGCCGTATTCAACCGCGGCCAGCTTTTCCAGCGCGTCCGAGGCGCGGTCTGCGGCCTCCGCAAGCATCGAGGACACTTTGTCGGGGGATGCTACAATTTGCGGCGATTTATTGCTGAAATGGTCAGGCACGGATCCACAGCCAGCAAGCCCTAAAGACAGGGCGAACATCAGGCCTGTAAAAAATACTTTATGTGCCGCGCGTTTGGACGCCATGGGATATATCCAAGCTAGAAGATAGATCTATAGGGTCCAGATTAATCACCCCCGCAAACCGCCGCAAGATAACAATCGAAACTGTCCCCGTGCTTATGTGTATAATTGTGGATATTCGGGCGTTTATGTGGAATTTTCAGGAGGGAAGGCGTTTTTGGGAAAATTTCTAGCGTGTTTTCACCAGCCCGCTTTTTTTCATCAGTGCGATAACCCGCTTTTTATAACGCTCGCCGTATTGCGGGGTGCGGGAGTGATAATAGCTGATTGCCTTGGACAAGCTCTGGGTTTCATCAAGGTGTGTCCGTAGAATCCAGGCGGCCACGCCCGTGTTGGTGCAGGCGTCGTCACGAACCCATTTACGGGCGGTTTCCTCGCTTACCCCCCAGTGCCGGGAAAGCTCGGGAAGCCATAGCGTATTGATCTGCATAGGGCCAAGATCGTAGGTTCCGTTGCTGTTGGGCACTTCCTGACCGATTTTGCCGCCCTCGGCTTTATAAATGCCCACCAGAACCGCCGGGGGCACAGAGTATGTCTGGGCGGCGAGTATCAGACATGAGGCGAGAACTTTAACGCTCATTCTTTTGATCCTGTTTTTTACGGTTAATCATTGTTCTCATCCTTTTTAGGTTTGGACTTGAAAAAAGACATAGGGCTGCCCGCCGGTTTATCCGCAGGTTTTTCAGAATTTTCCTCCGGTGTTGTCGATGGCGGTTCTTCCGGTGGTGTTTCGGCGGGAGGCGGTGTGGCCGGGGTTTCCGGCGGTGGCGTTTCCGTGGGAGGAGCAGCGGGAGGCGTTTCAGATGGCGGTGCCTCTGTAGTTTTAGGCTTGGCAAACATGCTCATGGGGTTGGTTTTAGCGTCTTGCGGCGGTGGGGCTTTTTGTTCCGGCGCGGGAGTGGCTGGCTGGTTTTGTGTGGTTTGCGGCGGCGGAACCTCTGTTTTCGGAGCTTGTGCAGGAGTTTCGTCCGGGCTTTGAGGTGGCGGGGAATCCGGCTCTGCGGGCGCTGCCGGAGCCGCTCCTGCACCTGTTGCTGCGCTTCCGTTCGGCACCAGGTTTTCGGCCAGCGCCTGAAGCATGGCGCTGCGGGTTTCAAAAGCGCTCCATACCGTTTCGACGGAAATGCTGGCATTTATGCGCTCTTCTTCATTCAGGGCCATGACTTTGGCTACCTCTGAGTTATGGCAATCGGCATAAAGTCTCGACAAAGTACGTAAAAGGGCGAGCTCCGCCGTTTTTTTATCGGCATCGGGCAGGGATTCTCCCAGCAGCGCCTTTCTTAAGGAGGAGGCGTTTTGTGTGAGCTTCGTTGAAATATCGAGTAGAAGTTTTGTCTCGCTTTGCCCGAAAGCAAAAGAGGCGATGGCGTTGATGGCCGGGGTAAGCGCATCGATGTAGTGAATATTGGTTTCCAGTGCTTTGACGGAAATATTTTCAAGACGTTGCGTATTGTCGTGATCGGGAGCGAAATTCTCCGAAAATGTCATGACGGCCTGCAGGGCGGCGATCATTTTTTTGCTGTCCCCCTCGGACGGTACACGCCCGGCTTCCTTATAGTAATGCGCGATCAGCGGACTGGAAAGCGCCGTTAAAGCAATGCGCAGATCGTCGCCTTCGGGCCCGGCGTTATTGATATCGATCATATTGCCGATATCGATACCGAACTTCACGCAGGCGGAGAGCAGTTCGGCAATGGTTTGCGCCGTGTCCTGCTCGTTCCCGGACGCAGGGGTTTTCCCCGCCAGCCCGTTCATAAGGGGAGCGCCGATTTTCTCCATAACCTGAATGAGATATTGCGCGCGCTGATCCATTAAAAAACTGACCTACTTAAGATGCTTAACCATGATATGGCCCTTTGGGGAAAAAGGCGGAACATAACCCTGACAAACGCAATTATAAATGCGAATGAGTGCCTGATACAAGCCAATTTCCGTGCTTTCCTAGCCGGCGGGCGGCAAATCGGCAATAAAGCCGGCTATGTCCTTGGGGCGTCCCCGTACAATCTTAACCTCTCCCGCCTTGTCACGGTATATAATCAAGGGTGTTACGTTCAGCCCCCATGTCTGCATGATAGACAAATTACGCTGTACGCCCTGCGTATTGATGTCCTTTCTCGCCGGCAGGGCTGTTTCGTCGCCGTCCATATGACGCAGAAAGCGCGCTCCCGGATCGGGCGCAGCCAACAAAAAGGCGGCCTGCGCCAGCGTTTCTTCGCGGAACCCCACCGGGATCAGGCGCAGCTGTATGCGCCCTTCCGGCAGATAAGTTTTGCGCAGGTCGTCAATAAACGCATGGCAATGCGGGCATTGCGGGTCGATAAAGCTGTAAACCACGGGGGCGTTGGCCGCGCCCAGAGGCACCCAGTTGCTGCCCTCGATATCGCTGAACAGTTTTTCAGCCGGGGATTTCAAGGCGAAGGCGTCCGTGTCGTTGTTGGCCGAAGGTGTGTCCGAAGCCAATGCGTCGAGCATTTCATCGCCTTCCTGCTGTAAACGTCGTACTTGCTGGACCGTTACCGCTTTACCCGTGCCGTCGAATAAAACACCCATAACAAAAGCGCTGCGGTCGGGCAGAACGTAAAAATATTGTTCCTGGCCGTTTTTAATGGTCAGCCATGCGTCGAAGCCGTGGTCCTTGCCCAGATAACGTATCTGCGCCCCGTCATTAACCAGGTTTTGAATCGGGTCGGGCAGTTGCGGCAAGGCATCCTGTGCGCGTGCGGCGCTTGTGACAAGGCCCGCCAGCATAAGCGCGGCGGCAAGAAACAGGATTAAATTTTTCATCTGGGCGCTTCCTTTTTCAAGCTATCTTTTAATTGTAGTCGTTTAAAGAAATAAGGTCAAAACTCCCGTATAACCATACAGCCGGGCGTTTGAAATTTCGCCACCGGCATAAAATCCGGCAAGCGGCACATCGCCGATGATATCGCGCACCAGCGCCATTTCTCCCCCGCCCTTTGCGGCCGGGTTGTTTTTATTGCCGCCGAAATTGGAAAAAGCCCTGGCGGCGCAGGAAATATAAATAGCGCCCTTGGGCTGGAAGCTTCCTGTTTCCCGCAATACCCGTTCGCGCAATTTAACCAGCGTGTGGGAAAGGTCGCTTTTTACCGTGTCATCGTCGCGTTTAACGAACAGGACATTTTCCCCGTTTAAAACATTTTGCGCCACGGTCAAAGAGCCTTCATCCGGGTCCATTCCGATGATATTGCGCACGAGATAATCCTCCTGATCGGACCCTGAGACAGGGAAGGCAATATGGATTTCTCCCTGAATAAGACTTTGAAACTCCTCAGGAATTTCGTCTGGATTATCCAGGATGATTTCGTCCGGATCCTTATCGATCTTTTTAATGGTCATGCTGCGCAAATCGCCTTCGAAGACCTCTACGGCATTCAGATTGTCGAGCCCGGCGATAATATGGTCGTCCCCTTTTGTGATGGTATGCAGGGGGCCGATAGGGGCGCATCCCTGCGACAGCGCTGTAGCGGCGGCAATATTCTGGGAAAAGATGCAGCCGCTCAGGGCGCCGCGTTTGAGTTCGCCGGCAACCTGGAAGTGTTCCGTACGGGATGAGGACAAGCCGCCTATGAGAAAAGCATTGGTAAGCGTTGAGACTTTTTGGAGTGTGAGCGCCGGATCCTGTTCCGCCAGCGGATCCCCGTGTACCAGCATGATCATGGGATCGTTTTTGTTAAGCCATGTTTCAAGACCGCTGGTTTTTTCAGGATCGCCTTCCCCGGCACCTTCCCCGCGCGGCGGGAACAGGCAGAAGCTATCCGCATCGAAATGCCCGATCATGGCGGAGATGGCGGGCTCATCTATATGATCGGAGCCCGTGCCGCACACCCCTACCCCGACGCAGCCCACCCAGTTTTCAATGTTCAGAACAGAGCGGAACAGGTTCAGAATGCTGGTGGCATCAGAGGCCAGAAGATCCGACAGATAAAGGAATCCGAAATTGAAATCCGCCCCCTCCGTGCGCACGCTTTCCAGCTGCTCCAGAACCTTTTTGGAGGTATCGCGCCAGTCAGTGCCTGTTTCGGCGCAGGAGGCGAATTGTGAGGAGGTGAACAGACTCATGGCCTTAAGGTAGCATAATCATTGGGGGTTTCAATGCGTTGTGGAAGGTAACAGGGAAAAGAGCGAAATTTTCCGGTTTCCTTTGAAATCTGCTAAAATGAGGATTATATAATAGGCAGGGTAAATTAATGCCTCAACAAATGGAGGAAACAAACGATGTCTGATCGTTATTCAATACCGCAGTCCCGCACGGGTTCGGCAGTCGATGCCGACCTGCGTAATCACATGGGCAGCGTTTATAACCGTATGACGCTGGGTCTTGTCGTGACCGCTGTTACCGCATGGCTGGTGGCCAGCTCACCCGCGCTTCTGTCGCTGTTTCTGGGCGGTCCGCAGGCCTATCTGGTGATGTTCGCGCCGCTGGCGATCGTATGGTTCGGTTTTAATCCGGTCCGGATGTCCTCCGGCAAGCTGATGGCTTCGTTTATAGCGGTTAGTGTGCTGTACGGAATCAGTTTTTCAACGATCGCCCTGGCGTTTAGCGGGGAATCTATCGCTCGCGCCTTCTTTATAACGGGCGGTATGTTTGCTGGCTTAAGCATTTATGGTTATACCACCAAAAAGGATCTGACGGCTCTGGGCACCTTTGCCGTTATGGCGATTCTCGGCGTGCTTCTCATCAGTGTAGTCGGGCTGTTTGTCGGCTTCTCAAGCCAGGTCCAGATGGTTATTTCCGTTGTTGCGATCCTCGCGTTTTCCGGCATTACGGCCTTTGAAACGCAGCGCACGAAAGAAATGTACAATGCCGCTCACGGCACAGAGGCGAATAGCCGCATGGCATGGTCTTCCGCGCTTAATCTGTATATCAGTTTTGTGGCTATTTTCATTCATGTGCTGCAATTGATGAATCAGCGCTGAAGTCCGGCTGAATAATCTGGTTTCCTAAGCCCCGCTTTGCGGGGCTTTTTTTACGCTCTGCGCGATTTAATACCATGGAATGATCCGGTGTTTTTTCTGTACCGGTTCATCGGGACGGCGCTATTGTGTGGCGATGGAGCGTATAGCAACGATAAAAAAGCAGGACTTTGCGAGTCTGCAAAACGATACCGCTTACGAGCACAGCTTTATAGGTATCTCTCCCCTTATGCAGGCGGTTTACGAAAAAGTGGAACGCGCTGCGCGCGCCGATTTTCCGGTTTTTATAACAGGCGAGCCGGGAACGGGAAAAACGCTTTGTGCGCGGATTTTACACCGTTTGAGTCATCATGCGAATAAATTCTTTCTGCGGATTGATTGCCGCAATTTTTCAGGCAACGCTTCAAAAGCTGTTTTAGGGGAAGACATTATGCCCGCCGCGGACTGGGCTTCTCTGGCGCATGGTGGAACGTTATTTCTGGATGAAGTCGCCGCTCTTCCCCTTTTTCTGCAAAAGCGTTTTATGCGGTTGTTGCAACGGGAAACTTCTTCCGGGTTTGGCCCTCCTCTGGACTTTAAGGCAATAAAGTTTATAGCCGCGACCCGCGCGGATGTTTTTAAAGAACTTGATGCCGGGCGGATTTCAGACGAGTTTTATGCGCGGTTGAGCGTTTTTTCCCTTCATATGCCGCCCCTGCGCCGCCGGGGAGAAGACATATTGGATATCGCCCAGTTTTTCCTGTATGAGTTTGCTGAAAAATATGGGAAAAGTTTTAGCGGCTTTACCCCGGAAACAGAGGCGTTTTTCTGCAGCCATAAATGGCCGGGAAACGTGACGATGCTCCGCTCGGTAATCGGCCAGGTGGTGCGTATGCATGATGGTGGCATAGTAACGAAATCCATGCTTCCGGTTTCTTTTAAATCCCTTCCCCGTTTGCTGCCGGCTGCGGGGCAGGGACTTGCCGCCGCGGCGGGGTTTTCGGGATTCGATTCACCCTCGGAAATCCGCCCCCTGCGGGAGGTGGAACAGGAAATTATCGAGAAAGCCGTGAAAACCTGCGGCGGAAATATTCCCCGCGCCGCCAGACTGCTGGGCGTGTCGCCCTCGACCCTTTACCGTAAAAAATCAAGAAAAGAATGATTGGTGGACCCTAGCGGGATCGAACCGCCGACCTCTTGCATGCCATGCAAGCGCTCTCCCAGCTGAGCTAAGGGCCCCCGTAAGAAGGATGAGCGCAAACCTATAAAGAACGGGTGCATATTTCAAGTAAAAATTGTCATCCCTTCCGATCTTTGTTAAAACTGTAAGAGGAAGGAACCGTCATGAAACTGCGTCTTACCGCTCTCCTGTTTGTTCTCGCAGGCATTCTTATAACTGCGCGACCGGTTTTGGCGGCAGCGCCGGATGAGTTTGGCCGCCGTTTTTCTGAAACGGCTCCTGCGGCCCTGCAGGATGCGCCCGATATGTTTGCGGATTTCCTTTCGCAGTATGAGCCTTCTGCGGGCGGATCGTTGTCGATTGCCGATATGGAGAAGGAACCCCCGCGTAAAAAACGTGATTATTCCAACAGTCCCACCGTTCGTGCGCCGCGCCTGAGCGGAGACAATTCCCCGTATCTGGTGCGCAAACGTTCCGGCGAATAACTTCGTAATAAGCCTGTTCGTCTGCTTGCAACGCGGCTTTGACCGCGATACAAGAAAATATGAACGCCGCCCCTGCAAAAAAATCTCCCGCCTCCGTATCCTGCTGTGAAACCGGTTTTAACCGTTTGATGGTCGGTATGCTTGCTTTCATCCCTTTGCTGGGAGTTATCGCTCCGCGTGCCATGGCATTGATGCCGGCCGTTATAATGATCATCGGCTTTTGTTTTTACGTTCCCGCCCGCCGGACATGGCGGGTGACTTTGTCCGGACCGGTCCTGTTCTGGGTTCTGGGCGTTCTGGTTCTGGCCGGGCTCAGCGCTTTTTGGGCGCTTAACCCCGAAATCGCCGTGGACCGGGTTTTTCGTATGATACCCATACTCGTTCCGGGGATTATTTTGCTCGGGCTGGTGCAGTCGGCCGGGCCAAAGGCGCGGGAAGACTTTTCGCGTCTTTTTCCGCTTGGCGTCCTGGTTGCGGCGGTTGCTCTCACCGGGGAGCTTTATTTTAAAGCGCCGCTTTATCACCTTGTTCACGGGCAGTCCATAACGGACGAGTTTAATCTCTCCCATCTCAATCGTAGCGTAGTGTGCGTTGTCCTTGCCTTGTTTTGCGCCTTTCCCGTTTTATATTACGGCCCTTATTCCCGCCGGATAAAAAAGACCGTGCTGGCTGCCTTAATATTGTTTGCCGGTGCGATTATTTACAAAACCAGCAGCCAGTCGGCGCAGCTTGCGTTTCTTCTGGGCGTGCTGTTTTTATTGTTTTTTCCCTATCGCTGCAAAGTATCATGGGTTTTGCTGGGGCTGGGCATTGCAGCGGCGTTCTACGCCGCGCCGTGGATTTCCCAGTATGCGTTCAGGGAACTGGCGGGCACGTTCCATGACGCGCCCTGGCTGCAAAACGGTTATGCCGCCGAGCGGCTGGAAATATGGGACTACGTTTCACGCTATGCATTGCAGCAGCCTTTCTACGGTTTCGGGATTGAGGCCACCCGCGCCGTGAAGGCGTTCGATACTGCCCAGATATATCAAAAGGGAGTTGATATCCTGCATCCGCATAATTTTGCTCTTCAGATATGGATAGAGTTCGGGATTTTGGGCGTTACCTTTACGGTTTTATTTTTTGCCGATTTACTGAAACGTTTCAGTCGCCTGCCTGCCGCCGCTGCGCGGTGCGCTTTGCCGGTTTTTATAGCGAGCCTTTCCGTGGCGGCTACCGGGTACGGATTGTGGCAGGGCTGGTGGCTGGGTGAGTTCTTTCTGATAGCCGCTTTCGTGCAATTGTTTCTAAGACATTGTCGCGGCTGAGTTTATCAAACAGGTTTTCCCGTATTTTGTAAAAACGGGGCTTGAACTTGCCGGAATTCTTGCGCACAATGGGCAGACTTAGGTGGCGTGACCAAGCAAGGAAGTTTTTTATGTATCACGATGATAACTGGAATCCTGTCGAAGGCGACGAACTGGCAGGATTTTTAGAGCAGATTAATCCTATCGACGATAAACACCGCGTGTCCGCCAATACGACCCAGGTGCACTGGCGCATGCTGCCTTTCTACGACAGTGTGGCGCTTGTGCGCGTACAGGATCCGAACTGGGTTAACAAAAAACTTTGCATTTATTACCTGACGGATCAGGGAAACCTTTTCCGTCTGAACGGTACCTCTCCGCCAATTCATGAAGTTAACGCCAAGGCGCCGATCAAGGTTACCGACGAAAACGTTCTCGAATATTTACGCTTCTTCTGTTTCTTCGTACGTGGGGAAGAAGGTCCGTTCTATATTGCCGAGAGCATGGATGACCCTAACATGCCCAAGGAAATGGATGATACGACACGCTCTGTTATCGAAGGTACGATCCGTCCGGCTTCCTTTGAGGGTAAAAACGATCAGGGGCACTGGCTTTGCGATGCGGTGGTGTTTTATTCCAATGCCCTCTTTATCGCCAATTTTGCCGTGCAGCCTTCCGGTATGATCGAGATGATCGACGACGAGCCGATTGCCGCCGACCTGCCGACTCGTGTTGACTGTCCCGTTTCTTCTTAAAAACAGTAATCAGCGTATAGTTTTTTGTTCTCTCTTTTTCCCTTTTGGCATATTTGATAGACTTCCTTATCAGGTTGCGTCGACCGTTTTTTATTTTGGCTTTAACTCTGCAATGAAGATAAAACATTTATCACTTCTGACCGTCACTGCGCTTTGCGCTGCCTTTGCTCTACCCGCTTATGCGCAGGTCAGCAGGATTTACTTTGCCGGTTATCTGGGGCTTAACACTTTCAATGAAATGAGTTTCAGCGAATCGACAAGCGGTGCCAGCGGCGATTTTAAAGTTGATAACGCGACCTCTTTTGCCGGAGCGCTGGGGTTGCGCCTCAATCGTAATACGCGCCTTGAAGCAGAGCTTTCCTACCGTACAGGCGATATATCCAGTGCCGATTTCAGCACGGGCGGCACATACGAAACCAGCGGTGATATTTCCAGCAAGTTCCTGTTCCTCAGCCTGTATCATGATTTCAACATGCCGCGCTGGAAGCTCCAGCCGTATGTCGGTGCCGGTCTGGGTGTAGGATTTCATGAAGCCAACATTGTCGATACTTCCGGCATCGCTGTGACGACTTCCAGCGACAATACGACTTTTGCGTACCATATCGGGGCGGGCGTCAAATACCGCATGTCTCCCAATCTCGCTTTGACGGGGGGGTACCGTTATATCGGGTCCGACGATCTTGAAATAAACGGTTACCAGATAGATTACTCGGCACAGGAATTCCGCTTCGGCCTTGAATACGACCTGCCCTTCCGCGGCAGTAGCCGCTCGCGCTACCGTTAACGCTTTTAATTCCTTTCGGCTTTGCTTATAAACGGGACATGGTCCGGAAATCAAAAACGCAGCTCTATGATATTGCCATTATCGGCGGCGGCCTGTCGGGGATGAGTCTTGCCTGCCTGCTGGGAGACACGGGCCACAAGGTTGTATGTATCGACCGGGATGTGCCCGTTACGCAAAAGACGCAGGATTTGCGTACGACTGCGGTTTCCTTCGGATCGCAAAAAATACTGGAACGGGCGGGGATATGGAGCGCATTGGAAAAAGACGCCTGTCCCATTCGCGACATCCGGATTCTGGACGGTGACAGCCCGCTTCTCCTGCGTTTTCTCAGCGAGGAAGTGGCGGGCGAGAGTTTCGGCTGGATCGTGCTGAACGCCGATATGCGCGCCGCGCTTTTGAAACGCATGAAATCACTTAAAAATGTGACACACCTTGCACCTGTGGCGGTTTCCGGTTTTGCGCATGGGGAGAATTGTGTACATGTGGATCTTGAGGACGGCTCCCGTATTTCTGCAAAGCTGGCCGTGGGGGCGGACGGGCGTTCTTCCATGATGCGCGGGTGGATGGACGTGCCCGCGCGCCGCTGGTCCTATAACCAGCGTGCCGTCATTTTTAACGTCGGCCACGAAAATCCGCACCATAACGCGGCGGTGGAGCATTTCTGGCCGGAAGGGCCGTTCGCCATTTTGCCCATGACCGACGGACCGAAGGGCGAGCATCGCTCTTCCGTGGTGTTCACGGAGCACGGGCCGGAAAAGGATTCACTCATGCATTACAGCGACGCGGCGTTTCAGGTGGCGCTGGAAGCGCGTTTTCCAGAAGAATACGGCGCGATAAAAGTTATCGGCAAGCGCGCTGCTTATCCGCTGTCGCTCATCCATGCCGGGGAATATACGGCGGAGCGTATGGCGCTGGTTGCTGATGCGGCCCATGGCATTCATCCGATAGCCGGACAGGGGCTTAACCTGGGCTTCCGCGATATCGGGGCGCTGGCGGCGCTGCTGAAAGATGCCGCCGATCCGGGTGCGCCGGAGATTTTGGCGACTTATTCCCGCGCACGGCGCTTCGATAATATGACAATGGTGGCGGTGACGGACGGGCTGGTGCGCCTGTTTTCCAACAACATTCCCCCGGTAAAGCTGCTGCGCCGCGCGGGGCTTCGCGCCGTTTCAAAACTGCGCCCGGCCAAACGGTTTTTCATGCGCAAGGCCATGGGCGGCTAAAACACGATTAATTGTTGACACGCGCCCGGAAAGGCGTTTATAAACCTCCCACTTGACGAATTAATAGAAATTTGGAGCCTTAGAGCCATGAAACGTACATTCCAACCCAGCCGCCTTGTTCGCAAACGCCGCCATGGTTTTCGTGCGCGTATGGCTGACCGTAATGGCCGCCAGATTCTGGCCCGCCGCCGCGCCAAAGGCCGCAAGGTCCTGAGCGCCTAAACTTTTTTGAAAGGCGGCATGGACATGCGCGCCAGTAAATCCCAGCAAAAATCCCTGACGGTTCTTAAAAATCGCGCCGATTTTGTGACAATGAACACGCAGGCCCGTAAATGGGTTTCCCGCGGTCTTGTGCTTCAGGCCCGCGAAAATGCGCTGGAGCAAACCCGCGTCGGCTATACCGTTACCAAAAAAACCGATAAATCGGCGGTTAAACGCAACCGGATCAAGCGTCGCTTGCGCGCCGTGGCGGCGGATATTTTGCCCCTTTATGCTAAAAAATCCTGCGATTACGTGCTGATCGGGCGTCAATTGACGGCGATGCGCCCTTATGAGACGCTTTGCGAGGATCTGAAATGGTGCCTTAAAAAAATGGGACATTGGGAAGAATGTTCTCTAAATGTTTCACGTGAAACATAGCTAAACAATTGATATGGTTAAATTCCTGAAATTTTTGATAAGGCTGTATGCGGTTTTAATCTCTCCCCTACTGGGGCGCAATTGCCGGTTTCACCCTACCTGTTCATGCTATGCGCATCAGGCACTGGAAAAACACGGGGCAATTAAAGGGCTTTTTCTGGCGCTTGCCCGCCTTTTAAAATGTCATCCGTGGAGCCGCGCGTCTTATTTCGACCCGGTGCCTGAGGAATTTGAATGGTCGATTGATCGTCCCCGTTCTATCCGCTATAAACAGCGTCAGCCGAAATAATAAAGACGAAAAGAGCCAGTTTATTCATGCAGCCAAACGACAAAATGCATCCCGAAGATATGCGCAATATGATTATCTTCGCCGTTATTGCCATCGTATTGTACTTCGCTTACAACACCTTGTTTATGAAGCCTCATACCGAGGCCATGAAGCAACAACGCATAGCCCAGCAGCAACAGGAACAGCTTCACCAGCTTGCGATCGCCAACGGCGAAGCCGCAAAAATTGAAATCCTTCCACGCGAAGAAATTCTGGAGAAAGATAAAAAGACGGGCGGACGTCTGGTCATCAATAACGATCACATTTTCGGTTCAATCTCCCTGACGGGCGGACGCCTGGATGACATTGCCTTTAAAGATTATTTTGAAACGCTGGAGAAGAAAAACAACGTCGTGCTGCTTTCTCCCCGCGAAACACAAAGTCCCCGCGTTATTGAATATGGCTGGGTGCCTGCCGATAAAACTGTAAAGGTTCCCGGTGCTGAAACCCGCTGGCGCGTGCAGGGCAACCAGGATCTTACTCCCTCCACGCCGGTGACGCTTAGCTGGAATAACGGATCGGGCCTTCGCTTTGAACGGCAAATCGCGCTGGATGAGAATTATGTATTTACGGTGACGCAGCGCGTGGTGAACAACACGGGGGCGGGTGTGACGCTTTATCCTTATGCGCTTATTTCCCAGACAGGCCTGCCGGCGCATTTGCAAAACGCCCGTATTTTACATGAAGGGCCGATGGGGTATATCGGTGACGAACTGGTCGAGCCCACATATAAGGACATGAAAAAAACGCCGCAAACAACCGCGCAAGGTGACAGCGGCTGGATCGGCATTGTCGATAAATACTGGCTTACGGCGCTTATTCCGCCACAAGGGCAACAGGCGAAATATACTTTTAATTATAAACCGGACCCGGTTGATGAAGCGCGCGGCCGCTACCAGACCGATTTTCTGGGCGCCGCCGTTAAAATTGCACCGGGGCAATCCGGCGAAACGACAAGCCATGTTTTTACCGGCGCAAAGCGCGTTCTTCTTCTTAACAAGTACAAAAAAGAGTTGAACGTTCCCAATCTGGACCTAGCGGTGGATTTCGGCATGTTCTGGTTCATGACCAAGCCGTTCTTCTATATCCTGCACTGGTTGGGCCAGCATGTCGGCAATATGGGTATTGCGATTATCCTGCTTACAATCCTGATTCGCAGTGCGGCGTTTCCGCTGACTAACACATCTTACCGCTCTTTCGCCAAAATGAAAAAGGTCAGCCCTCAGGTTCTTGAGCTGCGCGAGAAATTTAGCGATGACAAGGAAGCGCTCCAGAAAGAACTTATCGCCCTTTACCAGCGTGAAGGTGTAAACCCGATGGCAGGGTGTATTCCCATTATCCTGCAAATCCCGATTTTCTTCGCGCTATATAAAACCGTGTTTGTAACGATTGAAATTCGTCATGCGCCGTTTTTCGGATGGATTCAGGATTTGTCCGCGCCCGATCCGACCAGCGTATTCAACCTTTTTGGATTGCTGCCTTACGAGGTTCCGCATTTCCTGATGATCGGCGTATGGCCTTGCCTGATGCTTATCACTATGATCATCCAGAAGAAGCTGAACCCGCCGCCGCAGGATCAGTTTCAGCGGGATATGGCCAATTACTTTCCCTTTATCATCACTTTTGTTTTGTCCAAATTCGCTTCCGGTCTTGTTGTCTACTGGACGTTCAGCGCGATGCTGTCGGTCATTCAGCAGATGATCATTATGCGCTCTCTGGGCGTTCCCATCCACCTGTTCGGGGAGACGGAAGAAGAGAAGAAACTTGAAGAGTCTATAGAAAAAGGACCCGCCGTTCACCCGATAGCGGAGATGGCCGAGGACAGGGTTGAAGACGCGCTGTTTGGCGAGGATGATGACACGCCGCCAGCACCGATCAAGCCGCCGAAGCCGAAGAAATCAAAAAAGAAAAAATAGGAATCATTACAATGACCCAGGATGCGGATCACCTGTTCAGACAGAACTGTGATTTTATGCTGGGCGTTGCGGCGCTGGGGCAGCTACCTGCTGCCGATAAACCGGAAATCGCCTTTGCCGGTCGCTCGAATGTCGGGAAATCCTCCCTGGTGAATGCGCTGACGGGCCGCAGGACGCTGGCCAAAACCTCCAATACGCCGGGGCGCACGCAGCAGCTGAATTATTTCGATCTTGCCGGAAAACTTTATATGGTCGATATGCCCGGTTACGGCTATGCCAAGGTTTCCAAATCTTTGGTGGAAGAGTGGGTAAAGCTGATCAGGGCTTATCTGCGCGGGCGTCCGACATTGCGATGCTGTTTCATTCTGGTGGATTCGCGCCATGGTTTGAAAGACAGCGACAAAGAGCTTATGGCCATGCTGGATGAAGCAGCCGTGTCGTATCGTATCGTTTTAACAAAGATTGATAAAGTAAAGGATCAGGAACTGGCGGCGGTTACGCAGGAGATTTCCACTTTGCTTAAAAGTCATCCCGCAGCCTATCCCGAAATTCTGGCCACCAGCGCAAATAAAGGCACGGGCCTTTCGGAAATGCGCGCCGCCATGGCGGGATATCTCGATTAAAAATCACTGGTCGGCCAGCACGGTGTAAAAGCCATAGGCCGTTTGCGCCGCGTTTTGCACGCACAGGGAAGGCATTTTGTTGCATTCGGGGCAGATCGTGGAGGAGCCGTCAGTCGTTAGCTCCACATTTGTGCCGGAAGAATACAGGGAATCATCGATCATTGTCTCCATAATGGAATCGCCCATGACCGGGATGGCGGCGGAGCCGTTAATGCTCAGATTAATCTGCTCGCAGATGGGCTTGCTGATCTGGTAGGCGACGAGAATGATGTCGTAAGCGGCACTCGGGGTCCATTCCACGTTATTAAACCGGCCCATGTACCAACCTGCGGGTGGATCGGCGATGTTCTCGTCTATGGCGTTAGCGGGAAGCTTGCCGGGAATAAGGCCGCCCCCGTCAGGATGATAGATTTTATCGGTGGTGGGCGCTGTTTCAAAATTAACGTCGCCGGGCAGGGTGAAGTCGATATCATCGATATTCGCGCCGCTGTATAGCATCTGATCGAGAGATTGTTTGGCCTGCGCCGCGTAGGAGATAAGCTGCGTGGCGATCAGCTCGGCCTGTCCTTCCCCTAGTCCGCTGCTCTCCCCGGTATCACTCTGGCGGCCCAGTGTGAAGGTAAGCGCGGCGAATAAAGCGATGGCAACCAGAACATATATGAGGGCGTTGCCGGATTCTTTTTGACGGGGCTTCTTCATAAGGACTACATTATACGTCATCCCGAGCGAAGTCGAGGGATCTGGCAAACAATGAACGGGATCCCTACGCTTTGCGCTGACGCGCTCCGGTCGGGATAACGGGGTTGGATTATGATGGAATCTATAGCATTTATTTTAATCGGATTTATTCTGGGCGCTGGCGCGGCGTATCTGTTTTTCAAAAGCCGGGCTTCCGGAACGGATTCGGCCATGGAAAACCGTTTCCGGCTAACAGCGCAGGAAGCCGTGCAAATGGCGCATGAGGCATTCTTGCAGCGCGCGGAAGAGACATTCAAAAAACATCACGCCGACGGAGCGCATGAGCTGGATAAACGCGCCAAGGCTATTGACGAGCTTATGAAGCCGGTTCAGGAAAATCTTAAGGCTATGTCGGGGGCGCTTGAACAGGTGAAGGGCACGGACCAGGCCCTGCGGGAAGATCTTAAGCACCTGAGCCGCGAGACGGCCAAGCTGGTGGGGGCGCTTCGCGATCCCAGCGCGCAGGGTGTCTGGGGAGAATTTATCCTGGAGGGTGTGCTGGAAAAATCCGGCCTGATGAAAGGCGTGCACTACCACACGCAGGTCAGCATCGAGGGTGAAAACGGACGCCAGCGGCCCGATGCGGTCATCGACATGCAGGACGGGTTCAAGATCATCGTCGACGCCAAGGCCCCGCTGAACGATTTTGTGCAGCGTCTTTCCGAGGATATGAGCGAGGCGGATCATGCCGCCCTGATGGGCAATCTGGCGCGGCAGGTGCGTGAACATGTAAAGGCGCTGGGGCGCAAGGGATACTGGGAAAATTTAGAGAGCCCGGATTTCACCGTGCTGTTCCTGCCCTCTGAGCACATCTATTCCATGGCCCTGCGCGGTGACCCGCAGCTTGTGGATTTCGCATCTTCCCAGAACGTGATCATCGCTTCCCCTACGTTGCTGATGAGCCTGCTGCGCGTGGTGTCGCTAAGCTGGCGGCAAATGGAACTGGCGAAAAACGCGCAGGAAATCTCCCAGCGCGGTACGGATTTATATAAGCGGCTGCTGAGCTTTACCGGGCACATTGAAAAGATCGGCAAGGGATTGCAGGGCGCGATGAAGGGGTATGACGAGGCGGTAGGTTCGCTGGAGCGCTCTGTCCTTCCTGCCGCCCGCAAATTTAAGGAACTTCAGGGCGGTGCGGCTGATAAGGAGTTGCCGGAATTGCAGGCGATAGAGGAAGCGCCGCGCGCACTCAATCTTACGGCTGAGGATCAGCAGGAGAAGAAACGGGCTTAGGTGACCAGGGCCAGAACAGGCCCGCCAGACCTCCTGCCCCTGTGAGAAGGATATTAGAATAAAAAGCCCATTTTTTCGCCCCGAGATCGGCGCCAAGAGCTACGGCTTTGAACAGAGCCTTTGTAGAAGGATCCTCAGAAACAGGTGCAGTGTCATTAAATGTTTCCCGCTTCGCAAGAGCGGCGGCCCGCACCCGTTCTGCCAGGGTTCTTTCATGCAAAGCGATTTCGTGCTCCGTGCCAGATACTGCCAGAGCCGATACAGTCTTTGATAATGCATACCCGGCGGCTCCGCCAATTAAAGTAGTTAAAACGCGGCGTCTCGTATATAAAGACATAAACAATCTTTCCCTTAATTATCGTACCGAGCGCGGACTATAGATTGCGAATTATAATTATGTCAATATAAAAGGTAATATTATGCTTTAAGCGGCCTTGCGGAAAACCCGTAAAACCCGGTCGTGCAGAGCCTTGATTTTAACATGCGCCCTCGCGGCGTCTTCCTGCTGGCTTATCCGCTCCAGGTTCACTTCAAGCTCTTCCTTGTCGTATTTTGTCTGGGGCTGCTTCGCGCGCGCTTTGTGGGATTCCTTGATAAGCGCGTAGGGCTTGCTCATGGCGGGCAGGTATAAATCCTCGGTAAACAGGGCGTCCAGATGAATATAGCCGTAACGGAAAAGCCAGCCCAGAAGACCATGGTGAACGTCTTCGGCACGGATGTCCTCCAGATCGACCTGCTCCACAGTAATAAAGAACAGGCCTTTTTTATAAATATAACGCTGGTCGGTCAGCCCCACCTCGTGTGAGACATAAATCGAAAAATAGGACCAGAACATGACCACACCCATAAAATCGAAAATCCAGGGAAAGGGGGTGCGGCGTTCGTTAAATTCCACTAGCCAGAGATCGACGTTAAAATTGATAGCGTTGCGGCCGAAGTAAACATATAAAAAATGCTCCAGCGCCAATCCGGTGAGGACACAAAAAATCAGCCAGGCTGCGCCTTTGGCCACATAAATCCAATGGGGCCGACTAATGGCGAGCAACTTTTCCCTGCTCGATATGGCGCGTGCAATATAGCTCATGGGAGTATTTAACCACAGCTGCGCCCCGGGACTCAATCGCCATCCTGCATAGCTTTCTTGACCTTTCCCGCCAAACCCCTTACTTCATTGCTTATGGATACATACAAGATTATCACGGTCCCCGACCCGGTTTTAAAACAAAAAGCCCAGCCCGTACAAACGGTTAACGATGACATCCGCAAACAGATGGACAGGATGCTTGCCACCATGTACGACGCGCCGGGCATTGGCCTTGCCGCCAACCAGGTGAATCTGCTTAACCGGGTTCTGGTGATGGATCTTTCCCGCCGCGATGAGGAAGAAGAAGCGGCTCCCATTTTCATGGTCAATCCGGAAGTTATTTTTGCATCCGAGGAAATGAGCGTAATGGAAGAGGGGTGCCTGTCCATTCCCCAGCAATACGCGGATGTGGAACGCCCGGCTATCGTGCGGGTCAAATACCTGGGTTACGACGGCAAGGAAGCGGAGATGGAAGCTTCCGGGTTGCTTTCACACTGCGTCCAGCATGAAATCGACCACCTGAACGGTATTTTGTTTACCGATTACCTTTCCAGCCTGAAGCGCAACATGATCCTGAAAAAAGCGCAGAAGCTTGTGAAAGCCCTCTGATACTTTCACTATCGCTCGACTTTGCGCGTAAGAGCGTGGTAGGAAAACCTCATGGTTAACAAGCCTTTGAAAATCGTATTTATGGGCACGCCGGATTTTGCAGTCCCGGCGTTGCAGGCGCTGATTGATTCCCCGCACGAAGTGATCGCGGTATACAGCCAGCCGCCACGCCCTAAAGGACGCGGGCAGAAGGTCGTTCCCTCCCCCGTGCATGCACTGGCCGGGGAGCACGGCATTCCCGTTTATACCCCGCAAAGCCTGAAGAAGGGCGAAGCGCTGGAGGAATTTAAAGCGTTGAATGCCGATGTGGCGGTCGTGGCCGCGTATGGCCTGATTTTACCACCGGCGGCGCTGGAGGCGCCCCGCTACGGATGCCTGAACATTCATGCCTCGCTCCTGCCGCGCTGGCGCGGGGCGGCGCCGATCCAGTACGCGATCTGGGCGGGTGATGCGGAAAGCGGCGTTACTATCATGCAGATGGAAGAAGGGCTTGATACCGGGCCGATGATTGCCAAAACCACGGTGCCCATTACGCCCAACACAACATCTTCAATGCTGCATGACCAGCTTGCGGTACAGGGTGCGGAGCTAATTTTAAAGGTGCTCGAAAATATTGAGGCGTTAAAAGCTGAGGTGCAAGACAACAGCCTTTCCACTTATGCCTCTATGCTGAAAAAGGAAGACGGCCTTATAGACTGGAGTAAACCCGCCGCGGAAATCGACCGCCAGATCCGTGCGCTCAATCCATGGCCGGGGACGTACACGCCTGATTTCAAGATAAAGGAAGCACTCCTGACCGATGAAAAAACCGACAGAAAGCCCGGGACGTTCCTTGATAAAAAGGGGCATATTGCCTGCGGCGGCGGGAGCGTTTTGCAAATTCTGAAGCTCCAGCCCGCTGGGAAAAACCCGATGGATTTTGCTTCCGCGCTTAACGGGGGCTATGTGAGCCTATGACACGTTACAAGCTGACAATTGAATATCACGGGGCGGGGTACGCCGGGTGGCAGCGGCAGGACCATATGATTAGCGTCCAGCAGGTCGTTGAGGAGGCGATTGCCGGGTTTTGCCAGCAGCAGGTCACGGTGCATGCCGCGGGGCGCACAGATGCGGGCGTGCATGCGCGCGGGCAAGTGGCGCATGTGGATCTGGAGGATTTTTCACGGCCTATGGAGCCCTTTGAAATCACCAAAGCGATCAACGCGCATTTGCGCCCGGCGCCTGTGGCGATTGTAAAAACCGAAGTGGTGCATGACGATTTTCAGGCGCGCTTTGATGCGAAGAACAAACTCTATCATTACCGCATTATCAACCGTACGGGGCTGCTTACGCTGGATAAGGGGCTGGCGTGGCATGTAAAGCGCCCCCTTGATACGGCGGCCATGCACGAGGCGGCGCAGCGCCTGCTGGGTACGCATGATTTTACGTCTTTCCGCGACGGGCAGTGCCAGGCGAAATCGCCCCTGCGTACGCTGGACAGGCTGGATGTTACCGCTGTGAGCGATGCTGTCAGCGGCGGGCAGGAAATCCTTATCGCCGCCGAGGCGAAATCTTTCCTGCATCACCAGGTGCGCAATATGGCGGGCACGCTGGTGCTGGTGGGGGAAGGCAAATGGAGCCCCGATGACGTTGCCGCCGTTCTGGATGCCAGGGATCGCACCAAGGCTGGGCCGACGGCCCCTTCGGACGGGCTTTACCTGATGCGTATTGATTATTGATTTTATTAAATTTCAATAGGTTATACGAAAATCCTTGAAATTTTCGGACCGGTCGCCTATAAATTCATTATGAAAATAAATACATCGACCATATTCCTGCGGATTTTTGCAGTTTTCACGGTATTTTGCGCTCTCACCGCCTTTCCTGCTTTTGCGCAGGACAGGAAGGACAGCGTGGAATATAACCGCTATATCCAGACCCTGACCGAACTGAACCGTGTCAACCTGACCCGCACCGCCGATTACAATACGCTTGAAGAGATATTCAAAGGCAAGATGGTCGATAACAGGAACAGGATTGTCGGAGAAATCCGCGATGTGCTTATCTCCAGAAACGGCACGATTAACAGCATTTATACGGAGTTTAACCGTCTGCATCTTCAGCAAAAGGTTTTCCTGAACTACCGCGATTTGCGTATAAGCCCTTCGAAAAGCGGCTATGTCATTGGCTTTGATGCCAATAAAATCGAGGAAATGTATCCCGCGCTGCTCGCGCAGATAGAACCGGCCTCAGGCAAAGATGATGGTCTTTTCAGTATCCGTGCCTTGAAAGGCGCCCCCGTTAAAACAAAAAGCGGCAAGACGATCGGGAAGGTGCAGACGGTTTTATTCGCCGCGCTGGGCAGCCGCGCGGAAGCGCTTCAGGTTATTCTTGAAACTGGCATAAAACGCGGCCATAGCGCCGCCATACCCTTTAATTCCGTGACTTTGGAGAGCTCCGGCGGACGCAAGCAGGTCATCCTGGGGGACGCGCAGGCCGAGGCGTTTATGGATTTTATCCGTTAGCGCCAAAGTGCAGCTCTATAATTCTTTCAAATATGGATGTGAGGTTCTCAAGGTCGGCCACGGCGGCGTTTTCATCAATCTGGTGAATGCTGGCGTTGATCCCGCCGAACTCCACAACCGGGCAGTATTTGTGAATAAAGCGCGCATCCGATGTTCCGCCGCTGGTGGTTAGGGCCGGCGTCTTACCCGTTTTTTCCGCGACTGCTTTTTTTACGATTTCCGACCAAGGGCCGGGCCGGGTGATGAAACACTCCGATCCTTCATGCAGGCTAAGCTCGTAATCCCCGCCAACGCCTTTGAGTATTTCATGCAGCTTGGCGGTTAGGGTTTTGCCGCTCCATGTATCGTTAAACCGGATATTAAACACCGCGCGGCCCTGCGCCGGGATAACGTTGCTGGCGGTATTGCCGACATCGATGGAGGTGACTTCCAGATTGGTGGCGGAGAAAAATTCCGTGCCTTCATCAAAGGTGTAATCGCACAGCGCACCCAGCATCTTGATGAGCTGCGGCAGAGGGTTATCGGCCAGATGTGGGTAGGCGACATGACCCTGCTTGCCTTTTACCGTGAGCGTGCCGGAGAGCGAACCGCGCCGTCCGATCTTGATTTCCTGCCCTAGATGGTCGGGGTTTGTCGGCTCGCCCACTAAGGCAACATCGGGGATGTGGCCGTTTTGCTCCATCCATTCCAGAACCTTGACCGTGCCGTTTAGCGCCGGGCCTTCCTCGTCTCCCGTGATGAGCAGGGAGATAGAACCGTTTTCGGGGGTTCCGTGTTTGGCAATGTAAGACGCGGCGGCGCAGGCGAAAGCGGCGACGGAGCCCTTCATATCGCTCGCGCCGCGGCCATATAAAATTCCATTTTCCACCACCGGGTTAAAGGGCCCGTGCTTCCATGCCTCTTCCGGGCCGGGCGGCACAACGTCCGTATGACCAGCGTAGCATAGATGGGGGCCTTTGCCGCTGCCGATACGGGCGAAAAGGTTCGGGACGCTCTGCTCACCCTCTCCAAAGGTAAGATGGTGGCACGTAAATCCGAGATTTTCGAGAAATTCAGCAAGCGCAACCTGCGCCCCCGCATCGTCAGGCGTAACCGACGGGCACGAGATCAGTTTTTGGGTCAGGGTTAGGGTGTCCACGGCGAAGTCTTTCCAGAAGTTGCGGCATAGGATTAACATTCTCAGGATTATCAATAAGCTCCTGAATATTCAACCCAAGATCATTCCGTGCAGTAAAATGCTTGATCAAACAAGCGCGGGTCTGTTCATAAAGATAGGTCACATCCTCTTCCCACGGACCGCCTTTGTGCAGCTCAACAACATCCTTGTACTGTTGCATGAATCTGGCGATCGGGTGGCTTAAGCCGGGGGTGTAAACATAGGATTGAAGCGCCCGCTCAAAGAAATCATGCGGGTTGATATGTATGATACCGTCCTCATCTAGCGGTAGATTTTGTGCGGAATAGCCGCTTTCCCCATTTTTGTTAAAGTCAGGATGATGATTGACAAATATGCTGCCGAATATATAAGCGACACCCATCATACCGCCAACACTTTCGAAATCTTTTGCCAGTTCTTCAAATGCTGCTGCCATGCGCCATGTAGCATCATTCAGATCATGAAGTTGTACTCTTTTCCCTAAATACCTGCTATAGCCAAATGCTGTGAATTCTTTAATGGAAAGACGCGATGTCATGCCATTGGCGCTGTCGCCGAATTTCACGAGGGCCTCATAAGCCATGCGCATAACTACATTCATGTATAGGTTCCACTCAGCACCCCACTCGGTACCTCTGCTATATCGTGTGACTGTAATTCTTGGTTGACCGGTTTTTGGATGGATTCTCACAAAAGCCTGGAAATTTTCACGGCCATGATCAGGAAGAACATCCATTTGCTCCCAAAGCATGTCCTTAATATCATCGTTAAGGCTTCTTTTCTCGTCTCCCTGTGGAATGGGGATTTCAAGGTTTTGCCCGAATTGCTTCTGAAACTCTGCAATGGTGTAGTGGCGGTCATGCGTCAGGCGCTCCATGCTTTGCCCTGCCCGCGAAATTATAGTTTCAAAATGTGCCTGTGGCTTTATATCTGAGCGTCTTACCAAGCGTGAATGTATTAGATCCTCCAGATCTTGGGGCATCAAACCAAAATCTTCGCCAAGGTCATGTACCAGAACGGCAATAAACATGGATTCTATGGATCCATGTTCTGCCTCGATTTCTTCCAGATTAATTGTGCCGTTTTCAATGCCGGCTTCAATGGCGCTTATGCGGGCGAGGAGTTGGTCGATTTCATGGCCGTAATCGGGGGTGTAATCATCCTTTCGAAGCTTTGTTCCTTTGCGCTCAAGTAAAACATCCAAAATGATGTCAGCAACAGGGAAGCCTTTAAGTTTAAAATATTCCCGTATGTAAGAAATCTGCTGATCGTAGTAAAGTCGGTAGCGAAGGCGTTTTTCGTCCAGAGTTTCCGGAAATCCTGTCGGACCAAGAGCTGCTCGATAGCTTTTAAGCAAGGATGAAGGTTGTTTGGCATATTGCATAGAATCTTCCCCGTTTACGCAGATAGTGCGGGGGTTCTAGCATGGATTCGCGGCTAGAAACAACAAAAAATTATGAAAAAACACGCAAAAGTTGTTAATCGCGCAAAAGCTCGTTCACGCTGGTTTTGGAGCGCGTTTGCTCATCCACGCGCTTTACTATGACGGCGCAGGCGAGATTAGGGCCCGGCTTGCCATCAGGCAGCGCTTTGCCGGGCAGGGTGCCGGGCACAACAACGGAATACGCCGGTACGCGGCCACGGAAGATTTCTCCGGTTTCCCGGTCGATAATCTTGGTGGAAGCGCCGATAAACACGCCCATGGAGATAACCGCCCCGGTTTCCACGATCACACCCTCGGCGATTTCGCTGCGTGCCCCGATAAAGCAGTTATCTTCGATGATTACCGGTTCGGCCTGAAGCGGCTCCAGCACGCCACCAAGTCCCACGCCGCCGGAAATATGGCAGTTTTTCCCCACTTGCGCGCAGGACCCCACGGTTGACCATGTGTCGATCATTGTGCCTTCATCCACATAAGCGCCGACATTGATAAAACAGGGCATAAGTACGGCCCCTTTAGCTATATGGGCGGAATGGCGCACGGTGCAATTGGGAACGGCGCGGAAACCGGCGGCGGCAAAGTCTTCCTCGCTCCAGCCGACGAATTTGCTGTCCACCTTGTCATACCAGTGGGCATCGCCCGGCCCGCCGGCAATCTGCTTCATGGGTTTGAGACGGAAAGACAGTAAAACCGCTTTTTTCAGCCATTGATTGACCTGCCAGCCGCCTTCCGTTTGCTCGGCTACGCGGCGCTCTCCGCTGTCCAGCAGGTTGAGGGCCTCATGCACGGCATCACGCACCTCGCCCTTGGTTGAGGTGTCAATTTGTGCGCGGTTTTCCCAGGCCTGATCGATAGTTGTTTCGAGTTCGGGAAGCGGTGTGGCTGTTTGTGCGCTCATGATATTTCCTGCTTTATAAGTTAAAACCCCAGAAACTCAGCACAAAACAGGCTTTAGGGCAAGTATTTTGCAACAAAACTCAGTATTTCAAAAAGCGTTCTTTTGCCAGTTCCAATTTTTTCCTGTCTGTCCGGGTGAGGTTTTTTTGATACGGGCGTAGCCAGAAAATGACAGCTTTGTAATCTTCCAAAATGAAAGCCCGCGCTGCTTTTAGCGAAGCATCCTCCAGTTCGCGGCGATAATCCTCCCTGATGCGGTGTTCCAGAAACATCCGGCGAATGCGCCCGGCGCGTTTTAAGACGTGCTGGGAAGGCTCTATAAAACAATCGATATGGGCATGTAAAGTTTCCGCCAATGTAATTATGCAGCTTTGCAGAAAGGAAATTTCGAGTACTGCCGAGAGAGGTAAAATAACGGCCGGAGGTTTTTGTGAGGCTTGCAGGATATCATTAAGCCCATAACGCTCGACCGGGCCGCTGTAAAAATGCGATTCCAGCCGGAAATTTTTATCGCCGTAGGTTATTTCGATCGTACCATCACCCCGTTCATAACGCATAACGGCCCAGAAATTTGCTATATCCCCATAATCATCGGGGCAGTAAGGCATGATGACCTGCCGCCCTTGTATAATTTGCCCTAAACCACTTACGCACCTAAAGTCATGTTCGCTTGGCAAAAATCCAAGATGATTTTCGCATTCAGCAAAAAAACATGCTAAAAGTTGTGAGGGTTCAATGCTTGCCCCGTAACCCATAGTTTTATTTTACATATTAACTAATCTTTAGTGTAATATCTTTTGTTTTACATGTACAATCTTAAGTATAGGTGGGACGCTTTGGGTTCGGAGAGCTGGGAGCAGCTTTTTGCGCAGGTAAGGCGTTCCAGTATTTTGCAATCCACAGATTATGCAAAGGCGACCAGCGAGCTTTTTAGCCTAAAGGCGCGCGCGGGCATAATAGAAATCAATGATAAACCCGCCGGATTGTTTATAACCCAGGAGGCAGGGATTTGGGGAAACAGGTTACATGCTATAATTGTAGATCGCGGCCCCCTCTGGTTGTATGATGAAGGCACACCTGATCAAATTGAAGAATTCTGGCGGCAGTTTAACGCCGAATTTCCCCGGCGTTTTGGCCGCCGCCGCCGGATTATTCCTGAATGCCCTCAAACACCTGACTTACTTTCCCGGTTGGGTAAGACGGGATTGAAGCGTCACAATAACCCGGGTTATGAAACGATCTGGCTGGACCTGAAACCGGATCTGGTAACGCTGCGCTCCGGGCTTAAGAAAAATTGGCGTGCGGCCCTTTCAAAAGCCGGGGGTTTCGGCATTGTTGTAGATTGGGATAAAAAAGGCCAAACCTTGCGCTGGTTTTTGCAACGCTACGACGCGGACAAAAAAGAGCGCGGCTATAACGGCCCTTCTGTGCGGCTTTTGCATGCTTTAGGCCAAAGTTTTGGCGCGTCGGGCAATATGCTGATTGGCCGGGCATTACTGGACGGCGAACCGATTGCCGCTATATTAATTCTGTGTCATGGGCGTAGTGCGACCTATCAGGCGGGCTGGATTACGGATGCTGGACGGCAGGCGAATGCGCATCATTATTTATTATGGGACGCGTTAAGGATTTTGAAAGAAAGACAGGTATATGATCTGGACCTTGGAGGGGTTAATGATGAAACGGCTAAAGGTGTTAAAACATTCAAGGAAGGCATGGGCGGTGAACTGGTCCGGCTTGCGGGGCAATATGCGTAAAGTTTTGACGGGCGCGGTTCTGGCCGGGGCAATGTATGCCGGTCTGGCCTTCCCCGCGAGAGCGTCTGATTCCGGTTTACAGACGCTGGTTTATGAAGTTTACGCCGGCGGGATTCATGCGGTTCAGGCCACGCTGGATATCGATATGAGGAAATCCGGCCGCTATGACGTTGTGTTGGGAGCCCAGACGCGCGGTCTTCTGGGAAAACTGGCGCCCTGGGAAGGCACGTTTGAAACTTACGGTTGGGTTAACGAGAACGGCAGTTATCAGCCGGAGTTACATAAATCAACGGCCGTCTGGCGCGGCGAAAAAGAAACCAAGGAATATAATTATAGCCGAAACGGTGGTTTTCAGGATCTGGTCGTAACCGACAAAGACCAGCCGCCCTATAAGAAGGATATTGAGCAGGGGCTTACAGAAGGCACAACCGATGCTTTAACGGCAACACTGGCCGTTATGGAGAACGTGGGCAGCGGGAAAAAATGCGAAGGATCTTCGGAGGTTTTTGATGGAAAACGCCGTTTTGAGATGATCTATAGGCCGGAAAAAAGCGTGGTTCTTGAGCCCTCTCGTTATAATATATACGGCGGCCCTGCGGAAATGTGCACGGTTGAAGTTAAGCCGATCGCGGGGGGATGGTCCAAAAAACCCCGCGGCTGGCTTTCCATACAGGAACAAGGACGTGAACGCGGCACCATGCCGACGGTCTGGATGGGCAAGGTTTCGCGGGAGGGTCCCGCCGTTCCGGTAAAAATCATGGTTAAAACCCAATACGGGGCCCTGTTCATGCATTTGGTCGAATATAAAAGCGGCGATGAGTTTTATGTCGCGGAAAACCGCGCCGGTGAATAACATCCTCGACTTCCCGCCGCTAGCGCGTTATAAGGCGGGTTATGAAGAGTAAACCGCTAGCTGTCGTCATTCTCGCCGCCGGTAAGGGCACGCGCATGAAATCACCTTTGCCCAAGGTGATGCACGAGCTTGCGGGAAAACCGATTATTTCCATTCTGATCGAACAGGTTGAGCAGTTATCGCCCGAGCGCATTATCGTGGTAACCGGGCCGAACATGGCGAATTTGCGTGAGCTGGTAAAACCGCATCAAAGCGTCATTCAAAAGCAGCAAAATGGTACGGGCGATGCCTTGAAAGCCGCTCTTCCCGCGCTGGAGGGGTTTAAGGGCAACGTGCTTGTTCTGATGGGCGACGAGCCGTTTACCTCCGTGGAATTGCTGCGCCAGATGGCCGCCCATAACGGCCTTTCAGTCATGGCGATCATTCCACCCGATCCCGCAGGGCTGGGCCGCATGATTATGGGGCAGGGCGATACGCTGGAGGCGATTGTCGAGGAAAAGGACTGCACGCCAGAGCAGCGTGAGATTTTCATCTGCAATGCCGGGAATTACTGCATTCCGGCGGAAAAGCTGCTGCGCTGGCTGCCTCAGATCGGCAATAAAAATGCGCAAGGGGAATATTACCTCACCGACCTGCCGCAAATTGCAAAAAAGGACGGTGCGCAGACAAAGGTTTTTGCGCTTTCCATTGATTACATCTGGGGTGTGAACGATCGGGTGCAGCTGGCACAGCATGAACAGATTTACCAGGAACGCCTGCGCGAAAAATTCTTAAATCAGGGCGTAAGCATGCAGGACCCCGCCACGGTGTATTTCCACCACGATACCAAAATCGGTGAAAATGTGAGGATCGAGCCCAATGTGTGGTTTGGCGGAGGCGTGCAGATTGGCAATAATGTCCTGATCAAGGCCTTTAGCCATATCGAAGGGGCTAAAATCGGCAAGGGAACGACTGTGGGGCCGTTTGCCCGTCTGCGCCCCGGATCGAAAATCGGCGAAGATGTGCGCATTGGCAATTTCGTCGAGGTCAAGAAATCGACGATTGGGGATCGCTGTAAGGTCAGCCATCTGGCTTATGTCGGCGATTGTATCATGGGCGATGAAACCAATTTCGGCTGCGGCGCTATTACCGTGAATTATGACGGTTTTGAAAAATATCAGACCGTGATCGGCAAGGGCGCGATGGTGGGTTCCAACGTTAACCTTGTTGCGCCGATTGCCATTGACGATGGTGCGTTTATTGCTGCGGGTTCGACGATTACCGAAGACGTGCCCGCCGATGCGCTGTCCGTCGGGCGCAGCAAAAATGAAATTCGCAAGGGCTGGGCCGCCAAATTCCGCAAGATCAAAGCCCAGAAAAGAGCAGAGGCGCAAAAGAAGAAAGCGTCTTAATTCAAACTGAGTGACTGAGTATGACTATAAAAGTTGAACCGGTTTTAGAGATTGCCAGACAAATCGGAGACACAATCCTTCTGCCGAACTGGGGTAAAGTTGAGTGGGAGCTGAAAGCGGACGGTAGCCGGGTAACGAAGGCCGATAAGCTAGCCAGTGAATATGCCATTACCAATCTTCTTAGACTGACACCTGATATTCCCGTTATTTCTGAAGAGGCAACCCCGGAACAAAATACGGAAGCACTCCAGTCATCTGTGCGGTGGGTTGTAGATCCTCTGGATGGAACCAGAACATATCTCAATGAAGAGCCTGGCGAACCCACAGCGGGGTTTGGTGTTCACATTGCCCTTGTGGAAAACGGAGTGCCCATTCTGGGTGTATGTCATTTTCCGGCCCAGAAGCGCTTTTATTATACGGGCAATGATGGGCGGGCCTATATGCTGGTTGGTGATGAGGCGCCGCAGCAAATTCGGGTTAAGCGGGGCTTTCAGGGATATACTATCCGTTGTGCCGTTTCCTGGAGTAGAACAAAAAATCCGGAGACAGTAAATGGTTACCTCTATAATGCGGTAGAGGCGGTTGGCGGAGAACAAATATGCATGGTTGCTTGCGGTGAGGCAGATTTGATCTGGCATGAAAGAGCTGATAAGGGCGGTCCACTTAAAGAAAGATACGTATTTTCTCATTGGGATGTAGCTGCCGCGCATGCTGTTCTTAAAGCGGCTGGTGGGGATCTTTATGCCATTCATAGCGGTATGCCGATTACTTACGACGATCCTTTATTTGCTATTAATCCCTGTGTCGGAGGGCACGTCGATATTTTGGAATCTATAGACTTTCGCCCGTCAGGGACAGTTCCGGATGGTCCCGTTTTAGAAATGTCTTGAAATAAACCGCAAAACTTCGTGATTTGTGCCATGCCGTGTTTGTGGCTAGATTTTCAGATTAAACTGATTGGCTATAAAAGGAAAAGCAGGCATGTGTGGAATTATCGGTATTCTGGGGGAAAAAGAAGCGGCCCCTCTGTTGGTGGAAGGGTTGAAACGCCTTGAATACCGCGGCTATGATTCCGCCGGCATTGCCACGCTGCAGGATGGAAAAATCGAGCGCTGCCGGGCGCAGGGCAAGCTGGTCAATCTTGAAGAAAAATTAAAACAGCGGATGCTGTCGGGTAAAGTTGGCATTGGTCATACACGCTGGGCGACGCATGGCGGCCCGACGGAGGATAACGCGCATCCGCATGCCACCGATAAGGTTGCCGTCGTGCATAACGGCATTATCGAGAATTATGCTGCGCTGAAAGAGGAATTACTGCAGCACCAGTGCCGCTTTGAAACCGAAACGGATACTGAGGTTATCGCTCATCTGGTCAGTCACTACATGACGCAGGGTATGGCGCCGCTGGAGGCTGCCAATGCCGCGTTCGACCGCTTGGAAGGCGCGTTTGCCGTGGTGATGATTTTCACGGGCGAAGATAACCTGATGATCGGCACGCGCCGCGGTACGCCGCTGGCCGTGGGGTACGGCGAAGGGGAAATGTTCGTGGCCAGCGATTCTTACGCCCTTGCCCCGCTGACCAAGAAAATCTGTTTTCTTGAAGACGGCGACCGCGTGAAAGTCACCCGTGAAGGCGCGCAGATTTACGTGAATGACAACCAGTCCGTTGAGCGTCCGGTGCGTATTACGGCCCAGAGTGGCGCGACGACGGGCAAGGGTGCGTATGAGCATTTCATGCTCAAGGAAATTTATGAGCAGCCCGCTGTGATTGGTGATACGCTTAATTCCTATGTGCATCCTTCCACGGGTAAAATTTCCCTGCCTGATGATGTAGTTGAAGCGCTTTCCGCCGCGCCGCGCCTGACTCTCGTGGCCTGCGGCACGGCCTTTTATGCCTGCATGGTGGCCAAATACTGGTTCGAGCAGATTGCGCGCGTGCCCTGTGAAATCGATGTGGCGAGCGAATTCCGCTACCGCGAGGCGCCGATGCCCGTTGGCGGCGTGGCGATTTTCGTTTCCCAATCGGGGGAGACGCTGGATACGCTCGAAGCACTGCGTTACGCCAAATCACAGGGGCAAAAGGTGCTGTCTATCGTCAACACCATCGAAAGCACGATTGAGCGGGAATCCGATCTTGTCCTGCATACGCTGGCCGGGCCGGAGATCGGCGTGGCGTCGACGAAAGCCTTTACCACCCAGATTACGACGCTTGCCTGTATGGCGCTGGCGGCGGCGCGTGCCAAAAAACTGGTAACCGAGCAGCAGGAGCACGATATGGCCGAGGCCCTGCGCCACGTTCCGGCGGCGGCGAACGATATCCTGCAATGCGATGAAGCGGTGCAGAAAATCGCTAAGGAGGTTGCTCATGCTCGTGACGTTCTATACTTGGGGCGCGGTTCTCTTTACCCGATTGCGCTGGAGGGCGCGCTGAAGCTCAAGGAAATTTCCTATATTCATGCGGAAGGCTATGCGGCCGGGGAAATGAAACACGGGCCTATTGCCCTGATTGATGACAGCGTGCCGGTAGTTTGTATTGCACCGGGCAACGACCCGCTGTTTGAGAAAAACGCTTCCAATATTCAGGAAACCGTGGCGCGCGGCGGCAAGGTCTTCCTGATCAGTGATGAGGTGGGCGCTAAAAAGCTTAAAGATACAGTCACATGGAGCGTTTCCCTTGATAAGGTGCATCCGTTCGTTGCGCCGATCTTATACGCGATCCCGGTGCAGCTTCTGGCCTATCACGTCGCGGTGACCAAGGGTACCGATGTTGACCAGCCGCGCAATCTGGCAAAATCCGTCACGGTGGAGTAGTGACGTTAGGGGGCGTAGGCTTACGGGCTTATGCCACTTTTGACCTTGTTATTCGCACTGCCAAATTAGCTGTAAGCCCTTATTCACCGTACCAAAGGCAACTTCATAGCATGATTTTGAAGATGAAGAGTGAAGGTCACTCATACAATGCTATTGCTGATTTTTTGAACAAAAACGGGTTCAAAACTCCACGTGGGAAATCGTTTAGAAGCGCTCATGCTCATTCCATTATCAAAAAGAAAAAGATCAGGGATGAGAGATTGGAGCGTGAGTATCCAGATGCAATTGAGAACTTCGATATGCTGTTTCTGTGATTTTTAAATAATCGTTTCTATTCACATGGTTGTTTTCTGTGAACCAGATTTATTGAAACAAAGTAGTGTATAATCGGATTCTTAGAAAAGAGAGATATGAGTCATTTATCAAAAAAAGAGCATGAAATTCTTAAAGCTTGTGTTCAGCAAGCCGAAGATCTTCTTTTGGCGGCAGAGGCATCTCTTGAAAAAGGAGTTCATCATGTCGCCTATCATCTAGCCGCGCTCGCCTTAGAGGAGTTGGGAAAAAGAGAGTTAGTCAAACTGCATCCAGTGGCAAGGATTAAAGAAGACCCTGCATCATGGTTAAAAAAAGGGCAATCAGATCATGTGAAAAAGCTTTTTTGGTCTGTTTTTGGCGGTATGTCCGATGGACAGGAAATGACACCTGAGTTTTTTGAAGAACTTCAAAGCTTTGCAGACGACGTCCATGCAAAAAGGCTGATGGCAACATATGTTGATCACGAAGCTGAAGAGATTTTACTACCAAGAGATAAGATCACTAAAGAAGAAGCTAAGAACATAGTGTCTTTCGGAAAAGCCCGTTTAGATTTGGCCAAAAGCGAAAAAAGACGTAATACAATCCCTCAAGATGAAATAGATACTCAAAAATGGTTTGTTCGGGCATCAGAGAACCCTGAACAACGTAAATTTATCTTCTCAAAAACGTCGATCGATAAACTAAATGAAACCGGACACAAGGAGTGGATTAAATGGTTAAAGGACGAATTTAAACGTTTTGAAATAGAGCAAGATCAAGCGTTTCAAAAAGAGCTAGAACGCTCCAAAAACCTGCCTAAAAGCGGTTCAATTGACAAATGGAAAGTTAAGGTTCGTTTTTACAGTGCCTCCCATGCAATACGTCCAAAGGCTTTGCAACTATGGAATGACCAAATTGATTGGTTGAAGCTATATCCCGCAGGTAGCAATAATGATGAGATAGTTGCCGAAATTATAATGCAGGATGACGTTCCTCTTGAGGCTGTCTGGCATATGTCTTACGGGCTATTAAGAACATTTTTGGTGGCGCTTAATACCGCCACTATGGGTTTTTGGTGGTGGTATCCTACCAAAAGAACCGACAATTTTTATGAATCCGTCCATGATTTAGAAAACAAGTCAAAATTAGAGATCAGTCCTCAAGAGCCAATGGATATGATTTGGCCTGTTAAACTAACTCTGAAAGAAGAACAAATGAAAGGCGTGATGGCTTTTTTGTCTAAAATGCCACATGGACCTAAAATTAATGAATTTGAAGAGTTCAATCGTTACTTAGAGGCTTTAACATTCCTAGGAATACGAAGCCCTCACTGGGACTCGAAAGAAGGAGTCTTTGTAAACTTTGCAAAGTGCTTAGAGGTACAATTATCTCAAGTTTATATGGGGAGTTTTATAGATAACTTTAATAGCTACTTAGATGAACATTTTTCAGATGCAGAAGATAGAGAAAGAGCTACTGAGCTTATAGATCACTACATAAACAAAACCCCTCTAAGCAAGCCGATTAACACCAAAGATTTAATTGTTATGAAATTTCTATGTGATGGTGCATTCAATTTGTTTTTTCTCAAAGGCAAAAGAATACTTCCCGATGGCAATACGTAAAAATACGGCAAAAATATTCTAATAGATGTTGAGCTGCTTCATCATGTCAGGTCTTACAGTTCAAGCGGATAAGCAAGCTGTAAGACGTTAATAGCTTGAATGGTATTATTCTCGATATTTGGGTGTGCAACGCCCATTTTCGTCTCTATTCAATTTTCCATCGGGCAATATAAATTCCGGGCGCTTTGCGTAGATCGCCACGACCTCATCTTCATTTTTAGCAGGGAACTGCGCAATGATGATGCCGCCTAATCGAAAATTCTCGTGCAAATCGCTGGATACTGTCCAGAGAGGTGCGCCGGAATACCCGCTCAGGTTTTTTGTCATGGAGGGTAATTCATGTTCATCTACAGAATGTAGATTCTTTTTTTCAATCTGAATTTCAACTTTATCTTCATCAATACTCTTAACGATTAGCAGATTTGAAACTTGTGTGAATTCGACGTTTTTTGAATCCAAAACCTTCATATCTGCCTCAGCATATCCAGCCATAATAACGCCATTCTTAACCACAGGCGGTTTTGGCGGCCAGCGATCCTCAGGACAACGATAAGGTTTTGTATCAATTTCTTTGAATTCATTTGGTGACACAGAAAAGGTCAAAATATCTGCGACATTGTCACGATCAATTATGCGGTCATCAAAATCTTTCATAATTGTGTTGTGGATGACCAGGATCAGATCTGGATATTTTTCTCTCGCTTGAAGATATGCTTCGTATACATGATTAGCGGTTACTCCAAAAATATTATCGCCTATTTGCAAGAAAAAACATGATCCATTACGCAGAATGCTCTCAGCGTTTATAGCGTCACAAGACCAATACATTGAAGACACGTAATCACGCGACTGAACTTGCAGAACTTTGGCTATTTCCTTTCGGGATTTTTCATTAGGCTCTGTACTCATTTTTGCAAGATTAGATCCTTTAACTCACATTCCAAAACACCAGCAATCGTCACCAGTGACTTAATCGTTACATTCATTTTGCCGTTTTCAATCTCTGAAAGATAACTACGGTCAATTTGAGCCATACCGCAAAGGTCTTCCTGCGTTAAATTCTTTGCCTTTCGCAATCGTACGATGTTTTCTCCGATAATTTTAAGTTCTTTCATCGAAGAATTATGTTGTATATAACCTACATTTACCGTAGGTTAAAACCAACACATAGGAATTTCAGCATATGGCATTTACAACATTAACAATGCAGAACCCGCAGACGGGAAAATTTAAAAATGCCCCTATAGGGTTTTCTTGGACATCTTTATTTTTCGGTGGATTTGTTCCTCTGTTAAGAGGGCATTACATTGCGGGCACAGTCTGGATGCTGTTGATGATATTTACAGGCGGATTATCACTTTTGTTCCAGATGTGCATTTATAATAAACAGTACTTAAAATACCTGCTGAGAAAAGGCTATAAGGTTAAATATTCGGCAATGCCATTAGATGTCGTTTCTGGACGGGTTAATATCGAACTACCTTCAATGGAAAAGTCTTAACAATGGTGCAATCAAGAGCTACGCTCTTAATATGCTTTGCATGCCTCTTTCTTAACCATCCTTTGTTTTAAATAATACTCATTTATTGCTGCATGAGAGTCTCTCATGAACATGAAGGCCGAAGGCTTGATGAAATAGCGCTTGTATAAAGTGTAGGAGTCTCCCGCACCATACGCTGTGCTACATGTTAAGAAATTCAGTGCTGATTATGCTGTTGTTAAAGTTCAGAGCTTTGCCCTGCTCTTTGCTTGCATACGACAGGAATCCTTCTGGATTTGGAGCCGTATCAAATGCCTGACAATCAAATGTGCCGCTTCTAACAATGCTCTTCCATATGTTGCTAGCAGCTGCTTTGAATGTTTCTTCATGCCTTTTATGGAGGCGCATAAGAAGATGGTAATGCATATTCGTGGCTATTTTTTCGGGGAACGCTATAAAAAACGTGCGTTCTTCTCGTGGTTTTTTATACCAACTGCTCCCTAGTAGTTTGTCGTCCAATTTTGCGTGGAAATGCTTGAGTTTATCCCTTGCAATCGCAAGCGTTTGTCGGGGTTTGTAAAAATCTGTTTGGTTATAAGTAAGCGTCACAAAATGCGTGTAGGCGTGCGTGCTAAGCCAAGGCAATAAAGCTTGGCTTAGCCGCTTATAGTGATGGTTGGTTGTGTTGTAAGTCATAAATTTATTTATGCAACCGCACCGGATTTTTCGCGCAATATTATTGCGTTTTTTGCTGGTTATGCGGTGCGTTTCGGGCGTTTTATACTTCCCAGTTTTGCCTATGATATTCCGCTGTTTTAGCGTGCATAACATCAAAGGCTTGCTCTATCAAAAAGGCATCAGGAGTTGTAGAATCACCCGTGTCATCACCGTCTTTATTTTTATCGAAGTTGAAATCGCTAAAATAAACGGTTCCACACGGGTTAAAAAGAAAGGTGGGGCAAAGCACCATATGTAACGCAATGTCTTCTCTGACCTTGATTTGCGAATTTACGCACCCATTTAACGCGTCTTTTACAAGATCGATAATTCCATCAAAATAAGGATCATCTCCTAGAGGTAAATTTAATCGAAGCCTGCCCCATATTTTTACTGTGTCTTCTGTGCTTATTTCGATTCTAAGCTGTGCATCGCTATCTTTTGTCGTTGAAACCTTTTCAAGAGCGCTTTCAAGCTCCCAGCCTGATAAAACCATCGACACTGTTTTGGTAGCGTTTTGATTGTGTTTGTACTGATAACAAAAACGGTAGAGGCGATTTAAAAATATCCCTCGAGAACCCATAAGCTCACCGTTTTCTCCAACATGCGTTGTGGCTTCGACAGACTCTTTTTGTTTATCAATGATGTTGAGCTCTGTGATTTTATCAATACACGTTTTTGCGAAAACTAACGCATCACGATATTTAGAAAGATCGGCATCGGCATTTCTTTTCTTAGGGTCATCCACTAAACGTAAACTGTAGTCTTCAAGGTTTTCAAAGTTCAGCGCTGTATACAGAGCAAGGCTTTTATATATTTCCCTGTGCTTCAAATGTTTGAAAAAATACGACTGTTCATCGTATAACTCTCTGGATATATGCTCTGTTTTTGCCTGAACCAGAAGCAAAATTTCCCGTTCTAGAGTTGAGATAAGATCGTGTTTTAAATTTGTATCCAGATCGTCAAGCAAAGCACATTGAGCGTTCTTTATGTCTCGTGCGCTCACGCCTGAAAAGTGGAACGTTTCTTTTTCTGTTCCTTCTTGATTGGAATTTTTATCGTATTCACAAACCAGCGTATAGAAATGGTTTATGGCCTGTTTGTCTGTGGTTGTTAGTTCGTTGTGTTTTAATTGTTTAGTCATTTTAATATCCTTCTTTGTTTTAATATTTGAGTGAAGCATAAGAGGATTTTAACGAAGCGTTGCATCAACGATTTGTTGAGCATCGCGTTCTTCAAAACTTCTCTTATGTTTAGTGTGTTTAAGTCTGGGCAGTCTTGTTCGCGTCAACAAACAGGCTATCTAGGGAATTGTTTTCAAGAGATGGGCCGTTGTCGAAGACAAAGAGAATCTCTTGGTTGGTTTCTCCTATTAAGTCTTTAACGTCTTTGCGCTGTTCACTGATTTTGTGGAGGGATAATGCCAAGTAACTGGCGTAATCATCCCGCAACGTTTTTTGGCAATTCCAGCAATTTTCTTTATATGCACAGTTAATGTACCGAATTACATCGCGTGTATGGCGGTCTTTTATGAGTGGTAAATTGAATCTCAAACGACCTGCGGTTTCGATTTTTTCTTGCAGTCTTTTTCTCAAATCATGATGGGTGCAAACTCGGCCTCTATAGCTTGGTAAGGTTTTGTAGGCCTCATGGATTTCTTTTGCGGTGAAAGAGGTCATTTCCATTTGATCCGCGTCATAATTGTATATGTATACGAGGGTATATGTCTTTTTAAAGTTTATAAGAGGATTATGTGTAGTCATTTTATATTCCTTTTTGTTTGACTGAATGGGTAAGAAAAATGTTGGAGTCCTCTCTGTGAAAGGGGTGAACCTTTCCTCCAACTTTTTTCTTTTTTAATCGCTTAATTTGAAGTCTGAGAATCGGAAAGTTGAAGATCTTGCCAGGCTTTATCGCCGACAACCTTCTTAAGGTACGCTTCGATTTCTCGGCGTTCTTTACGCTGTATATCGATAAGCATGTCTAGCTTTCGGATATCACAGTCGATTTGACCAAATTCTCCTGTTTGAAAGTTGAAATATTGCAGTTTGAAGCTTACATCTGCGCCATACTGCTCTTTCAAAGCTTTCAAAATCGGTATAGGTGGCGTCATTGCTGTTTCAAACAGGATATGAGCACACCCTTGTTTCGGGGTAACAAGTTGGAGATTAGCGGGAAGACGGTCAGTCCCCCAATAATCTCTCAGCCAATCCGTTTGTGATTTAAAGGTTTTGTATTCTCGCTGTGGCAGGCGAGGAACGATTTCATCAAAATCAATCGGGCAACGTTTGCCGTTTTCGTTTTGAGGCCCTGCGATACTGTCGAGTACTTTTTTAACAGCCTCTGGCGTTCCCTCTATTATAAGCTCGTTGTCAATCCAATAGGTCATGATTGTACCCCTTTCATTTGCACTTTGATGGTTTCGGGGCAGTTAGAATATTGGGAGAGCTTACGTAGGGTGTGTTCATCGAACGACATCTCGCTGTAGTCATTATCAAAGACGAACAAAAGGTTTTCCTCAGTTTCGGGCATTAAGGAGTCGTTTTCCCGAATTTCATCCAGATTCAAGCCGAGATAAACAGCAAAGCCAAAGCGGACAAGTTTCATCGCATCTTCGCATCCGCTATTTGCGCTCTTCATCATGTCTACGGTTTGCTCTGGGTGTTCATTTGATAGAGGTTTGTTTAACAACAAGCGGCCACCTACAACTATATTGGTGTGTATGGTTTCTTTAAGGCTCTCAGCGAACTCTCCTTCCAGTAAAGCTGGAGGCAATGTATTCAATGCCTTTTGGATTTCCGCGCCAGAAAAAGCCATTGTTTTCTGATTGGCGAAATCGCCGTTATAGACATAGGACAGAACATAGGTTCGATCCGAATCGAGATTCTTTGGAATGGTGTGTTCATTCCTTACTTTTGGGTTTTCTTTATTTCTCATAATGTTTTTATCCTTTCGTTACGAGAATTGATGACAGCCACACCATGTGACCGTCTTATGCTTAATTTTAATTTTCCGTAATATTTAAAAAATGTGGTTCCTCGGTATAAGAAAAACCGTTTTTCAAGTGGATGATAAAGAAAATTAAGCATGTGATAAGTATACAGAAAACCACGAAAAAATCAATTATTTCAGTAATTTAGATAATTTTGAAACCCAATTAAGTGGCTTCTTTTATGCTGTTTTGAGGTAAGGAAATACCAGTGAGAGTAAAACACTCTGTGTGAGCTTCCATGGGCTAAAGAGAGGCATCATAATTTTGAGCTAGCTAAAAAAAATTTGCCATTTTTCGACTTTTGGAAAATGATTCCACGTTTTTTTTCATCGGTTTTTGTAAATTTGCGAGCTAGAGGTGGGGGGTGATTCGTTTTAAAATCGAGGGGCAATTTTTTCGAGGTAAAACGGCCTTCTTTCTTTTTAGGCTGCACCCTATTATTTTTTATTATAAATCAATGGTTTAATAGTTTTCTATTTGTGTGACATATACATTAAATGCTCTAAAAGTGCCTATTAAGGGTATACTTACCTACCTATAAAATTTAAAGCTCTGTACGGGCTTCTATGGGGCAAGGAGAAGCCATAGGGCAAAAAGCACATTGATTATATTATTTCCATTTCCTAATCGGTCATTCGAGAACCCAAGGTCACAAACAGTTTAGAGGGAATGCGTTCCGTTGCCTTTTCTAAAACTGATTAGATAATGTTCGCATCGGTAATTTTTATACTCGAAGGAGCGACATTATGGGACTCGGAAAGCAGGCCAAGACATTATCGAAGCATCAGCAGGCAGCTTTACTTTCGTATTTAACGACGACAAGGCACCCTGAACGGAACAAGGCGATCTTTCTGCTCTCAGTTCGGGCTGGTCTTAGGGCGAAGGAAATCGCGTTTATAACCTGGTCAATGGTTACGGATGCGGAAGGTCGGATAGCGGATGTTATAAACCTGCAAAATGCGGCATCGAAAGGAAGGTCAGGCGGTGTGATCTGGATGAATCAGGACTTAAAAGCCGCATTAATCGCATATAAAGCCCTGCGCAAAATCGAAGATGGAAGCGAAAGGATTATCAAAACCGAGCGAGGACAACGCACATCGGCGCAGGTCATCGTGAATATGTTTCGCAACTGGTATACGAAACTCGGCTTCGAGGGTTGTTCATCACATAGTGGCCGAAGAACCTTTATTACGAACGCCGCCCGTAAAATCTCAACGGTAGGCGGCTCGATCCGTGATGTACAGGTGCTTGCAAGGCACTCCTCCCTCCAAATGACCCAACGGTATATCGAATGTGACGTTGAAGCACAGAAGAAGGTGGTGCAAATTATCTAGTAAACGAACTCTGCAGGATACTTAAAAGTATCACAATTAGGAGTCATTTGAGAAATGAGGAGCATGTTCGAAAACCCGAGCTGGATTTGGAGCTGGATATTTTTTGCATATTATCGATAATGAAAGTTTACCGTTGTATCTTTCATTTAATCTCTGCCACGCAGGGTCTTCTTTTAAGCCATATGCACCATCTCTTAAGCTTTCACTGATGGCTACCCATCTCATACCCTTCAGCGAGCCAGTTTCGATATTTTGTGAGGTAGCACTCGGATTCGCCATATTATTATCATCTCTATACGACTGAATTAATTCAAGAATAAAAGCGATTGTCAACCTCAAGGGCTTCTCTTTATAGCCGCATTCTATAAGAAAATTAGGCAGTGTTGTTTTTCCTTTGCCCAATTGTTTATTAAACCTCTGCCACTCAGGATCTTCTTTGAGGTTGTTGCCACCTACACGAAGAGCACTATTGAGTCCGCCCCATGTTATTAAGCCTGCTAAAGATCCTTCTGTTATATCCCCTGAATGTTGGGATGGGTTTTTACCATCGTGTGTTCTTCGATAAACTTCAACAGTCTCACGAATGGCAGCTATTGTTAGTTCCAGAGGTTTTTCTTTGTATCCCAATTCAATAAGCAGACTTGAAAGCGTAACCGTACCTAGTTTTTCATTTAACCTCTGCCACTCATCATCCTCTCTGAAACCGTTACTTCCTAAGCTTAGCATTTGATTGAGCTGCCCCCATTCCAACAAGCCGGTCAATGGGCCTTCAGACATATTTCCTGAACTCACTGTTGGATTTTTATTATTATGTGCTGCTCTATAAGCCTCGATAGTTTCGCAAACTTCCTGTATAGTTATTTCGCGAGTCTGGTCTTTGTAGCCTAAATCAGCAAGTAAAGCGGGAAGGGTAATTTTTCCTAGTTTTTGGTTCAGTCTTTTCCATTCAGGGTCTTCTTTTAAGCTGCGGGCCCCAGCTACAAGAGCGGCATAAAGGGTGTCCCACGTCATCAAGTCTGCAAGAGGACCATCTTCAATCTGTTTTAATGCGGCTTTTGGGTTTTTCCCTTCATTAGCTTCTCTATATGCATTGATGGTCTCAATGATAATATCCATCGTTAATTTGGGAAGTTGTTTTCTATATCCTAACTCTACAAGAAGATTAGAGAGTGTAACTTTTCCTTCTCCTAATTTGTCATTTAATCTCTGCCACTCCGGGTCTTCTTTTAAGCCCTTTTGTCCTTTTTGTATTGAAGCATCCAGCGCTCGCCAATTACTTTGGCCAGCAAGAGGCCCTTCGGTTATTTCTCCTGACTTTTTTGCGGGGTTCTTATCATTATTTGCCTCACGATATGCATCGATGGTTTTTATGACATCACTCATTCTGAGTACAAAACCCTCGCATATTTTATCAATGGCTTGCTCAAGAGCATAAATTTCTTCGAGATCTGTAATGTATTCAATATTAGGGTTGTCTGCAAAAACGTAGTGACCGTAGCCTCTCCTACCTGAACCGTAGCCGCCACGACCCTTGGGGAACCAGCTTTCTTCATCATCGGCAAAAACGGCAGATTCTTCTAGAACGTCTTTAACAGACACAGAGTATCTGAGAGCGTTATTCTTCAACTGCTCATTTTCTTTTTCATCGGGAGAACCAATATAAATAGCGGTATCAATAACCGTGAGACCTTCGTAACGCTGTTTGGCTTCATTCCACCATTGACGTGCTCCACGTCCCAGAATTTGGAGTTTATCAACCACCGAGCTATGTGGGTAATCGATAATGGTTTTCATAGGCGGGTGGTCAAAGCCTTCCTTAAACTTCTCGTCTCCAATAACGGCCATATATTCACCACGCAGATACGCTTCAAACCTGCGTTTCTGTTCTTTTGGAGACATATAAGAATGAATGGAAACGGCAACGCCTTTCTTGCCCTGTTCTGTAGCTCGTCTTTGTAGCTCGCTATCTGCATTTAACAATTCTTCAAGTTCGTCAGCTTGCTGAGTTCCATCAACAAAGAAACCCGCTTGGTTATCCGTCAGCAAGTCACCTGTACGCTCATCACGCCCCTCTCTGAAAGCTTTAACGGCAAAGTCATTCCAGGCACGCTGTCTTAGGGCTCGGCGATATTTTATCTGGTCGCCTTCTGTTGCCTTTGTAAAAGCTTCTGACAGCATATAGTCAGAAGGCTCAACACGAATAACAGCCCGTTGGCTCTGAACATAAGAACAAAGCTCTCCTGCTTTAATTGCCTCTCGCATAGGTTTGTAAAAAATTTCACGTTCGTGGCTGGCTTCTACCGATTTTTCTTCATCAAAGTGTGCGGTAGCGGTGAAGGCAATTTGTGCGGTTAATGCATTAAAGATACCCTTGATGTTTTCAATCCGGCGCTCTGACGTACCTCTGTGAGCTTCGTCAGAGATAAGAATATCGATATTTTCGGAGCTAATTTTTCCGCTTTGCGATAGGTCGTACCATGCATCATAGGTCATGATGGTAAGGGGATGCGATAGGCTTCTCCTGCCACCTCCATACAGGCCAATTTGATTGTGTAATTGAGGCGCAAATAGTTCAAAAGCTTTTCGAGTTTGTTCCAAAAGCTGAACCGTGGGAACAACGATAGCGGTTTTAAGCTCTTCACCGTCTCTAAAGGCAGCTTTATGGGCGGCGGCTATAATGCCGATAAATATAGCGGTCTTACCTACACCTGTGGGGATTTCAAAATACCCTTTAAGGCGCTGTTCAGGTGTTAAACGTTCATCATTGAGAAAATTTTTATAGGCACGGAGGGCTTCATTTTGGGTTAGTTTAAACTCCCACCCATTATCAAACGCACCTTGTTCAAGGAGGTCGTTAACCCCTTGTTGTAGATATCTTAATAGTTGTTCCGGATCTTGCATGGGACTTTATACCATAAATTATGGAAAATAAAAAGACTTTTTGGAACAAAAATTACATTTCGACAGGAGTTAACGGCTCATATGCCTGACTTACATTCTGTTCTGCCGGATATTCCTGGCACATTTTCGTTAATGAGAGCTTATTTCCGTATTTTTCTTCTAATTGTCGCCATTCAAGTTCATCTTCTGAACCCCTTATTCCTCTTTTAATATTGTCGTTTAATGTTCCCCATTTCATTACTCCTGCCATAGGGCCTTCTTCTATATCGCCAGAGTTTAAATTTGGATTTTGCCCTTCATGCGCTTCCCGATAAGCATCAATTGTTTTGACAACAAGAGCTATTGTTAATTGTGAAGGTATATGCTTGTACCCTAATTCTGTAAGGAGTGTCGGAAGTGATAGTTTTCCATCACCAAGCTTCTTATTAAGTTTCTGCCATTCTGGATCATCCTTTAAACCATTTCTACCGTTGGTTAGAATTTGGCTTAATGTCCCCCAATTAGTCACCTTTGCTAAAGGTCCTACTGTTATATCACCAGTTCTTTGTTTTGGATTTTGTCCGCTATGTGCCAACCTGTAAGCATCTATGGTGGCTACGATCATGTTCATTGTATACCGTAAAGAATCGTCTTTATATCCGAGTTCAACAAGTAGTGTATGAAGTGTTAAGTTTCCATCACCAAGCTTCTCATTAAGTCTTTGCCATTCTGGATCGCCTTTAAGGCCGTTTGCACCATTCTTTAAAGCTCGTGAAACTCCATACCATTTTATTAATCCCGTTAATGGCCCATTCTCAACTGTATCGTTTGTTTCTATTGGGTTTCGTCCTTCATGGGCTGCTCGATAAGAATCAATTGTTTTAACAATTAGGGACATGGTTAAAGAAGGAGCCTTATATCCGAGCTCAATAAGCAGCGTATGGAGCCTTAAATTCTCATGGCCACCCAATTTTTGGTTTAGTCTTTGCCATTCTGGATCGTCTTTTAAACCATGCGCTCCTCGTCTTAAAGAGTCCTCTAATATACGCCAATTCGTTAAACCGGCTAAAGGGCCTTCTTCTACATCACCGGATTTAAGACCCGGATTTTGCTCGTCAGCTTCATGAATTTCTCGATAAGCATTAATCGTTTCGACAATAAGGGGCATGGTTAATTTTATGGGTGCATCCCTATACCCTAATTCCGTAAGAAGTGTCGGAAGTGTTAAGTTTCCGTCACCAAGCTTTGCATTCAATCTCTGCCATTCTGGATCGTCTTTTAGACCATTCGCTCCCAAGCTTAAAGCGCTATTCAGTCCTGCCCAGTTTGCTAATCCTGCTAGTGGCCCCACCATTACATCACCAGCTTTTTGCTTCGGATTTTGTCCTTCATGGGCCGCTCGATAAGCATCAATCGTTTCGACGATAAGCGCCATCGTTAAAGGAGGAGCTCGATAGCCAAGTTCAATAAGAAGGGTATATAGCGTTAGATTTTTATCGCCCAATTTTTGATTTAGTCTTTGCCATTCTGGATCATCCTTTAAACTATTCCTGCCCTCTGGTAGGGCTGAATTTACGCCACTCCAAGTTATTAAGCCTGCTAAATCCCCTTCTCTTATATCTCCAGAAGTTTGTGTCGGGGTGTCGCCCTCATTTATTTCTCGATACGCCTCTATTGCTTCTATGATATCGTCCATAGTCAAGATTAAACCCTGACGGAGTTTCTCGATTTCATTATCAAGCTGAAAAAGTTCTTCCGCTGTAGTGAAATATTGGATATTGGGATCGCCTTCAAATAAAGGCGGTTGCGGGGGTATATCAATAGAAGGACTAGGCTGCTTAATACCTTCGCCAGGGTTTAGTACAAAATCTCCACCTAAGAGGTCCTTCACCATGACAGCAGCGCGTAAAGCGCGATTTCTTGCTACCTTGTCCGCTTTTGGATTATCGTCACCGATGTAAATAATTGTATCGACAAACGTTAAACCCTCATGGCGGTCTTTGGCGTCATTCCACCAGCTACGTGTTCCGCGCCCCAGAATTTGCAATTTATCGACAATAGAGCCGTGTGAATAATCAACAATCGTTTTGATCGGGCCATGATCGATCCCTTCTTTCAGCATTTCATCGGTGATAGCCGCCATGCCTTCACCGCGTTTGTAAGATTCAAAACGGTGTTCTGCTTCCTGATATGAAGGTAAGCGAGAGTGTATAGCTGCGCTTACCCACTGTCGTTTCTGTCTTCTTGTTCTTGCTCGCAATTCTTCATCACTGTTAAGAAGTAGCTCCAGTCGGTTTGCCTGATTAATACCATCGACACAGAAAAGTGTCTGATTATCCGACAAGGGTTCCCTTGTGTGAATATCAACGCCATTTTTAAAAACTTCTAAGGCGTATTTATTCCATGCCTCTTGCCTTAATTCCCTTCTGTACTTAACACGGTCTAATAGTGGCATGGCGTCATATTCAGGCGAACGCATAAAATCATTCGGCGGCACACGTATAACCATAGTTTGCGCCTGAACATAAGAAGTCAGTTCTGCCGCTCCTTCTTCCATGGTTTCTTTTAGAGGTTTAGCAAAAATTTCGCGTTTATGACTTAAACGGACGGATTTGACCGTATCGAAGTGTGCTGTAGCTGTATATGCAAGACGGGCTGTTCTGGCATTATAATTCTTCGTAAGTCCACGAACGCGCCGATAGGATGTGCCTTTATGGCTTTCGTCAGAAATCAGAATATCGACATTGTGAGAGCCAAGTTCTCCTCTTTGAGAGAGATCAATCCAAGAATTATACGTTATAATTGTAACAGGTTTTTCAAGGTCTTTATTACCGTCCCCATATAGTCCTACTTTCCCATTAAAACTAGGACATATTCTTATGAAGTCATCTCTGGTTTGTTTGATAAGAGGACGAGTTGGATCAACGATAACGGAGCGTAAGACATCACCGTTTTGCTCTGCAATTTGATGTGCTTTTCCGATGATGGCGCTAAACACAGCGGTTTTGCCAACCCCCGTTGCCATTTCAAAGAATCCTTCAAGGCGCTGGGCTACAGTATAACTCGTGTTATATAAGTAACGCTGATAGGCTTCTAAAGCTTGTCTTTGCGTTTTGCGAAAGCCCCAACCGTTTTCAAACTCTTCCTGCTCCAGAAGCTGATCAACGGCTTGCTGTAAATATGATAATAATTTTTCACTTTGCATGGGGCTTTATATATTAAATTACGGAAAATAAGCAAGTATTTTTGTTAAAACGCCAACCTTCTGTTTTATCTAAGTTTCTTTATGTAATTTCTCAAACAGTATTAATTTAGTGAGGTAGTCGTAGAAAGTGTTTAAGAATTAAACTATGCAAACCTTGAATTCAAAAAACTCGTGATAATGACCAAGCAAACCCTCCATATCTACACCCGCGTTTCGACACAAACACAGCAAGATGAAGGTACATCGCTTGAATCTCAAAGAGAGCTTGGGATTAAAAAAGCGGAGGAATTAGGATTCAATCACAAAATTTGGAATGAGGGCGGGGCCAGCTCGCATTACGAAGATTTGCAAAATAGGCCGGTTTTGCTCTCGCTTCTTTCTGAAATGGATGAGGGAAATGTCGTGCATTTGTGGGTCTATAACAATGACCGTTTATCGAGAAACGAGATCACGGCTCAAACCATTCGTATGGCTTTACAAAAACACGGTGTCACGCTGTATACGCAGAGCGGAAAATTCGATCTCAATAATCCGCACGATAAGCTCATCAAGACAATTTTCGATGGATTGGCGCAATTCGATAATGCGTTAAGAACCGAAAGAACACGCCTTGGAAAGTTGAGCCGTATTAAACAAGGGTACTGGATGGGCGGGCCTCCACCTTTCGGCTATCAGATCAAAGACAAAAAGCTCGTATTGCATCCTGAAGAAAGCAAATGGGTGAAGCAAATATATGAATGGTACAGCAAAGGAAAATCAACGGAATGGATCAAGTCAGAGCTAGATAAGGCTGGTGTAAACACCAGAAGAAAACAAGCGCTTTGGTCATTAGGCTCTATTCAAAAGCTTCTGCAAAACACACATCCAGTAGGCCACTATACTTACGTTGATTCCAAAACAGACGAGGTTGTGAAATGTGTTTGTCCTCCAATTATCAGCAAAACGCTTTGGAATGCCTGTCAGGAAAAACGTAAGCAAATATTTGCCAGAAGAGGACAGAATAACAGAACCAAGCGCTTCTATCTTTTGCGCAATCTCTTGTACTGTGGTCATTGTGGATCGCCAATGTCCGGGCGGATTAAGGAAGATAAAAACGAATATCTCTATTATTGCCCAAAAAAGGAAAGAGAGTGGGTTAAATCAGCTCCAAAGGATCAGGATAAATGGAAGCGGGGCAAAGGTTGTTCAATGACTCGCTCGTTGAATATCAAAGCGACAGATGCCCTTGTCACGGGAAAAGCTTTGCAGCTTATTTTGAACAAAACTCTGGTGAATAAGGTGCTGAAACAGCATACAAGCCAAACGCTGCAAACTTCAGAAGCAGAGGATAAAGACATCAAACTGAAACAGCTTCAAAATAAACAAAAACGTTTGACGAAAGAGCTAAACAATACCATTCAAAGCATAGCAGATGTAGAAGCTGCCAAAATATTGGGAAAACAAGATAAAAGAATAGCCGATAAAATTCTGGAGAACCTTCATTCTGTACTCAGCACAACAGAAATGCAGATTGAGCAGTGCGAAGTCCAAATAAAAGAGCTACAGATTGATGACAGTACTATAACAGCCATGCGGCAGCTTGAATATAAGCCTCAAACGGTTGTAGGGAAGCCAGTTGATCCAGCTTTAATCCAATCGCTGTTAAAAGCGCATATCAATAAAATCGATGTATTTTACGAGAAAGAGAAAAGCGAACATGAACTCATCATCCGCTTTAAGCTACCCCTAATAAATGGTAGTAATGACTTACCCTTAAACCTAAAAAAAAAACAAAAAGGCTGCGTAAATGATGCGGATACAGCTTACCCCCAAAGTAGACAACACGGTCACGGTGGAGTAAACGCCGCTTTTTCTCTCTTTAACTGGCATAAATCTTGCTTTTTTGAAGGCAGGGTAGCGTTAGGAGATAAAAAAACATGACGGTTTCACAAAGCGCTGTTTCTCTTGAAAATGCTCAATTGCTGAGTGCTCGTCTTAAAGCGACCCCCGTGTCCGAGTTGCCTGATGATTTGTACAAACGCATCATGGAAGCTCAGAAAACCATGTTGGAGCATCGTTACATGCAGATGCCCGATACGTCGAAAAACCCGACATACAAGGAATATGCGCAGGTTGTCGTGAACGGAAAAACTGTTGCGGAAATAGACAATCACGGCTGGACGAAAACGTCGAATGCTTTGGGCGGTGCATTACAGGCAAATCTCCCTAACGAAGCAAATGGTGTGATTTCAGGTCCCGGACTGGCGCAGGCCCGCGCGGAATATATTGCCCGAATGCTGGGCGGCGAAGTGGTAAAATCTGCCACCGCTATGACGCAGCAGCAATTTAACGCGGTACCCCAGCCTAAGCCCACGATTAATTACGAGGCTATGAAACAGGATCCGCTTTATGAGCAGTTGCAAAAAACCCGGCAGGCGCACACGGAATATATGACACAGCAAATGGCGCAGGGCGATGTGCCGGAAGAGGTGAAGACGGCCGTTGTAGAAACCGTTGCCGAAGCAAAGGAACAGGCCCGGATGAAATCCGAGGAAGCCAAGCAGAAATTTCTGGATTATATGAGCAAGACGCCTGAAGAACGCTATTATGAAGCGATTTTGCGCGAGATGGGCCTGACGAAAGAAGAGCTTGAAGCCTTGCCGCCGGATGAACGTGCCAAGGTGGAAGAAAAAATAAAAGACGAAATCACCAAGCGTATGGCAACACAAAGGGATGAACAGGCTAAAAAAGAGGAAAACAAGGTCTGACGTCGTTTAAAGAGCGTTTCTTAGCACCAGCGTGGTCCATTCATCTATTTCCAGTCTGTTGTGAAGAATGAAATCTTCCGCCTCGTAAACTGAAAGAACGCTGTCGGCCTGCTCGTTAAGCATACCGGAGAGAATGACAAAGCCGTTTTCATCGCTGACTTTCTTTAAATCGTGGGCCATTTCAATCAGCGGTCCGGCAAGGATATTGGCTATAATGAGATCATAGGGACCGCGTTCTTTTACGACCTTGACACGAAAACCATCGCCTTGGACACAGGTCATGCCCGTGGCACCGTCCGGCACTTTATTAAGGTCGCGATGGCGCACACTGACATTCACCGATTCCTGATCGATATCTACCGCCAGTATCATGGTCTTCCAAAGCTTCCATGCCGCCACAGCCAGAATGCCTGATCCCGTGCCCATATCCAGTACATTCCACGGACACACCCCTTCAGTTTCCAGTGCTTTCATGGCCTGCAGGCAACCCGCAGTGGTGGCATGCTCGCCCGATCCAAATGCGGTGGCAGCGTCTATCTGCAGACCGATCAAATCGTTTGGCACGTTTCCTTCGTGATGGGCACCGTAAATGAAAAAAGGCGGGATAGAAAAAGCAGGAAATTGCTTATAGCTTTCCAGCAGCCAGTTTTTTTCAGGAACACCGGCAATTTCCCAAACGGCGTTTTTTATTGCGGCGGTATCAATTCCAAAGACGGCAGCTTGCAACTCCAGCCGATTTGTCAGGGCCGGTATGTCAGGTGTAGTTTCAAAAATCCACTCCAGCGTCCAGTCCGTATCTTTTTTATGATTATCACGAATAGCGGAAACGGCGAGGGCCGTACCTTCTTGTGTGTCGTCTTCAAAAGCCGTACACAAATTGGCTATATCGGAATTTTTAAAAGAAGCCGGAAGTTTTATACGGGCGGAATGCATACGCAACGGCCCGGATTACTTATCTTCCAGTTCATCCCCATCGTCCAGATCGGCCTCATCCGCCAGGGCATCGGCTTCCGGATCATCGGGGATTTCTTCATCGTTTTCGTCATCCATGTCATCGTCCAGATCCATATCGTCGTCCAGATCGATTTTTGCATCGTCTTCATCTTCGTCGCTGCCCGATTCCATGTCTTCGAGGCTGTCGAGGCTGATAATATCCGCGTCGTCTTCCAGTTCGTCTTCATCATCTTCATCGTCGTTGGCGGCTCCTGCTGCGCCTTTTCCTTTGCTTGCAACCTGCCCGGCACTTTCATCCGTTGCTGCGGAGCGACCGCGGCGGCTGCGAATTTTTATCTCGCCCGTGAATTCCTCGCTACAGTTCGGGCAGACAATAGGACGTTTTCCAAAATCATAAAAACGGGTGCTGCAATTGGTGCAAATGCGTTTAAAGCCTTTAGGTTGTGCTTGAGCGGCCATATCATTTCTCCTTATAAATCTTACTTGCGCGCTGTTTAGCTGCGCCGGGAACTTTCAAGTGCCTGATTTTGGCAGGCGTGTCAAATGGAATATCGGCAGGCCCTTTAGGGCGGTCTTTAGCGGGAGCGTGGAAAGCCATGGACCCGCGCGCTATATCATTATAAACTTTGTAAATATTTCAGGTGATTCTCACCGTATCAGTAATAATTTAGAGGCTTTTTTCATGCAAAAATCTGTCGTTATCTGTGGTTTTAAACGCTCCCCTATGCATTTCGCGAATAAGGGTGAATTGGCAAAGGTGCGCCCTGATGATATGGCCGCCGCCGTGGTTAAGGCGCTGGTGGAGGAAACGGGTGTGAACGTTGATGATATCGAGGATTTGTTGATGGGTTGCGCGTTCCCGGAAGGGGAACAGGGTTTTAACATCGCGCGTCTGGTTGTGAATCTGGCGGGCTTGCCCATATCGGTGGCGGGCGCGACGGTGAACCGTTTTTGCGGGTCTTCCATGACGACGATCCATCAGGCCGCCGGGCAAATTCAAATGGGCGCGGGTGAGGTTTTTATCGCCGCAGGTGTCGAGAGCATGAGCCGCATTCCGATGGGCGGCTTTAACCCGATGCCCAACCCCGCGATGGGGGATATCTATCCGCAAGCCTACATGTCGATGGGCGAAACCGCGGAAAATCTGGCCAAGAAATATGAGATTTCTCGTGAAGAGCAGGAGAAATTTGCTGTAGCCTCCCACCAGAAAGCGGCCAAGGCCGCCGAAAGCGGTGCATTTGATGCGGAAATTGTGCCGATTGGTGATGTTAGCAAAGACGGCACGATCCGCCCCGATAGCACGCAAGAAGCGTTGGCCGGCCTCAAACCCGCTTTTGATGAAAAAGGCACGGTTACGGCGGGCACGTCTTCGCCGCTGACCGATGGTAGTGCGGCGGTGATCGTGGCTTCCGAAGCCTATGCCGATAAACACAAATTGCCGAAACTGGCGCGGATAAAGTCGATCGCCGTTTCAGGGTGTGCAGCGGAAATCATGGGTATCGGCCCCGTTCCGGCGATGAAAAAGGCGTTGGAGCGCGCAGGACTGAAGCTGGAAGATATCGATTTGTTCGAACTGAACGAAGCTTTCGCGGCGCAAAGCTTGTCCGTGCTGAAAGAAATGGGCATTGACGGCTCTATTGTGAATCTTCATGGCGGCGCGATTGCGCTTGGTCACCCGCTGGGGACATCAGGGGCGCGGATTACGGGTAAGGCGGCAAGCTTGCTTGTGAGTGAGAAAAAGAAATACGCGCTGGCCACCATGTGTATCGGAGGCGGCCAAGGCATCGCGACGGTTCTGGAGGCGATTTGATGACTGACATCAATAAAATCGCCGTTATCGGCTCTGGTGTGATGGGCAGCGGGATTGCCGCTCAAGTCGCCAATGCGGGCGTGCCGGTTGTCCTGCTCGATATCAAGATAGAAGGCAAAGACCTTGCCAAAGACGCTGTTGCCAAAATGCTTAAGGCCGATCCTGCGCCTTTTATGCGCAAATCCAATGCGAAGCTGATTACGACGGGCAATCTGGAGGATGATCTGGACCTGCTGAAGGATTGCGACTGGATCATCGAGGTGGTGCTGGAAGACCTTGCGATCAAGCACAAGACGTATGCGCTTTTGAATAAGCACCGCAAAAAAGGCTCCATCATTTCCTCTAATACGTCGACTATTCCGCTGGAGAAACTGGCGGAGGGGCAGGGCGATGATTTCGCCAAAGATTTCATGATTACTCACTTTTTCAACCCGCCGCGCTATATGCGTCTGTTGGAATTGGTAGTGAGTGACAAGACCCGCAAGGATGCGGTGGAAACCGTGCGCGAGTTTTGCGATGTGCGTCTGGGCAAGGGCGTGGTGCAGTGTAATGACACGCCAGGCTTTATTGCCAACCGTCTGGGTGTGTTCTGGCTGACGGCCGGTGTGAACGAAGCCATCAAGGCGGGTATTTCCATCGAAGTCGCCGATGCGGTGATGAGCCGCCCTGTCGGCATTCCCAAGACGGGCGTGTTTGGTTTGATTGATCTGGTGGGGATTGATTTGATGCCCAAGCTTTCGGATTCTTTGCTATCCACCTTGCCGGAAAAAGATGCGTATCGCGATATTTTCGAAGATTACAAATTCATTCACGGCATGATCGAAGTGGGCTACACAGGCCGTAAAGGCAAGGGCGGGTTTTACCGTTTGAATCCGGACTCTGCCAAAGGCGAAAAGGAAAAACAGGCGCTGGCGATTAGCGTCGATAAATTCGACGAAGCGCAGTACGAAAAATCCAATAAGAAAGCGGCGGAGGCGCTGAAATCTGTGAAGGCGGGCAAGAAAGGTCTGCGCGCTGTTGTCGAGGCCGAAGATGAGGGCGGCGTTTATGCGTGGAAAGTGCTTTCGCAGACGCTGGCCTATGCTGCGAGCCTTGTGGGCGAGATTGCCGATACGGTCTATGACATCGATGAGGGCATGAAGCTTGGCTATAACTGGAAGAAGGGGCCGTTCGAGATGATGGATGATCTCGGCCCCGCATGGCTGGCCGGGAAGCTCAAGGAAGAGGGTATTGATGTGCCCAAAATTCTTTCAAAACTCGGCGAGGGAAGCTTCTACAAAATCGAAGACGGCAAGCAATTCTATTTCGGTACGGATGGAAAATATCACGAGATTATCCGTCCTGACGGCGTGCTGCTGCTGAGCGATATCAAGCTGAATAGCGAACCGCTTGAGAAAAACGGCAGCGCTTCGCTCTGGGATATCGGCGATGGCGTAGTCTGCCTTGAGAAGACATCGAAGATGAACACATTCGATGAGCAGATTTTTGAGATGATCGGCAAGGCCATCAAGCTGGTTAGTGATGAGGACAATGATTACAAGGCGCTCGTCATTTATAACGAAGCGTCCAACTTCTCCGCCGGCGCCAATCTCGGCCTTGCGTTGTTCATGATCAATATCGCCATGTGGGCGCAGGTGGAGCAATTTATCGCCGCGGGCCAGAAGATTTTCATGGACCTGAAATACGCACCCTTCCCCGTGGTCAGCGCGCCGAGCGGTCTGGCGCTGGGCGGGGGGTGCGAAATTTTGTTGGCTTCCGATGCCGTGCAGGCGCACGCCGAAACCTATACGGGTTTGGTCGAGGTTGGGGTGGGCGTGATCCCCGGCTGGGGTGGATGTAAGGAAATGATCCTGCGGCTACAGGAACGCGAGAAAGCTGCCTATAAAGCCAAGGCCGATAAATTCGGCAAGGACGCGCTTTGGTTCTCTCCACCCGTCTCACCGATGGGCGCAACGCGTAAAGCATTTGAAACGATCGGTATGGCGACAGTTGCCAAATCGGCCTTTGAAGCCATCGACATCGGTTATTTCCGTGAAAGCGATGGCGTGACGATGAATCGCGACCGCCTGCTTTATGATGCGAAGAAGCGTGCACTAGAGCTGGCCAAAAATTACCAACCCCGCGAAAAGGTGGAGGATATCCGTCTTCCCGGCCCAACCGGAAAAATGGCGCTGGATATGGCTGTGGGCGATTTGCGCAAAAACGGCAGCGCCACGGATTATGATGTGGTGGTGTCCGGTCACCTCGCCACCGTGCTTTCCGGCGGTCCGGATGCGGACTGGACAAAGCCCGTTTCCGAAGAGGATATTTTGAAGCTGGAGTTGCAGCAATTTGCGACACTGGTGAAAAATGAAGGCACCATGGCCCGCATCGAACACATGCTGGAAAAGGGCAAGCCGCTTAGAAATTAGGGTAACGGGTAAAACATGATTGCGTTTTTTCCTTTGATCGCTTCGGTTTGTTACGGTCTGAGCTTTGCCATGCTCAGCCGGGTCATGCAAAGCCTGAACGTTTCCACTTACCTGTTTCTGGGCAGTGCCGCCGGGGTTTGCATGGCGTTCATTTTATGGGCGTTTAAAGGGGAGGCGGTTTCTTTCGGTTTTCTTTCCGAAAAACCTTCAACTCTTCTTATGGTGCTGGGGACAATAATCCTGCCGGGTTTTGGCTGGATTTTAAGCATGTATGCGGTTCAGAATATCTCCCCGGCCTATACGGCTTTTGCGGAAATCTCTTATCCTCTTTTTACGCTACTTTTCCTTTTTCTGCTTTTCGGCGTGAAGCACTTTGACGGTCATGTGCTGGCGGGCGGGCTGCTGATCATGATTGGGTCTTTTGTCATGGTTTACGGGCAAATTAAAGGCATTTCCCCGGCCCGTTAAGGGTAAAATTATAGGAATTATTTAGAGGATTTTAAGGTCTTGCCTGTACTCTGAAAGACATGTTCTGGGGAAAGAAGAATAAAGATCATAAATCCGGTAAAGAGGGTAAATCAAAAGCCCCGCAAAGCCGCGAGGAAATTCAGGCGCAGGCGATGGAGAATGTCCGCGCCGCGCGCGTTCATATCGGCGAGGAAACGCTGGACAAAATCGCCGCCATTATGACGGAAAAACAAAAATCCGCCATGGAGCAGGCCAAACGTCAAATTCAGGCCGCCGACCCCGACCGCGTTCTCGATGAACTCATGTTTATGATGAACGAGGGGCGGGAGCGTTAGTTTCTGGAATTGCTGATGAGGTGGAGCCAGTGCAAGTCGGGCAGCGACAAGAATCTTTTGCGGCGTCAACCAACTCAGGATCAGCGCCCCCAAAAGAATCTTCAGTATAAGCATCGAGCACGGCACATGGTGGGGCATGTTGAACAGAGAGCGGTTTTGGCCCTTCTCCCCTAAGAACAGGATTTGTTGATTTTGTTAAAGATGTCATTTTATTACTCCCATCATAAAATTTTTCAGAATATATATTGTTTAACATAAAAATACAAGTTTTTCATTTTTCTTCTGAAATTCCCCCTATTTTGCGCTATATTAATAAGAGCCTATCCACTCGTAAATAAAGAGATTTTCATGCCTGTTTACAATCCTCCAATCGAAAATATCAAATTTATCCTGCACGACGTTTTAAAAGCCGAGCAGCTCTCCAGTCTGCCGGGCTACGAAGAAGTATCGCAGGACCTGATCGACCAGATTATCGAGGAAGGCGGAAAAATCTGCGAAGGTGTCTTGTTCCCCTTAAATCAGAGCGGCGATAAGGAAGGTTGCGTTTACGAAAACGGCGTGGTGCGCACTCCCAAAGGGTTCAAGGAAGCTTACGATACATTCGCCGAAGGCGGCTGGTGCGGTTTGGCGGCGGACCCGGAATATGGGGGAATGGGCATGCCGGTGATGGTGAACACGGTGATGCAGGAGATGATTTGTAGCGCCAATATGAGTTTTGGAATGTATCCCGGCCTCTCGCAGGGGGCTTATGAGGCTTTGCACCATTACGGCACCGATGAGCAAAAGGCGCTTTACCTGCCCAAACTGATTGAGGGTATATGGTCGGGCACGATGTGCCTTACCGAACCGCATTGCGGTACTGATCTGGGGTTGATCAAAACCAAGGCGGCTCCGGACAAGGACGGTTCCTTTAAAATCACCGGGACCAAGATTTTTATTTCTGCGGGCGAGCATGACCTGACCGAAAATATTGTGCACCTTGTGCTGGCCAAATTGCCCGATGCGCCCGAAGGCGTGCGCGGAATTTCCCTGTTTGTGGTTCCGAAATTCCTGCCCAATGACGACGGCAGTGTGGGGGCGCGGAACGGCGTTATGTGCGGCTCTATCGAGCATAAAATGGGCATTCACGCCAATTCAACCTGCGTCATGAATTTTGACGATGCTAAAGGCTGGCTGGTGGGTGAACCGCACAAAGGCTTGCGCGCCATGTTTACCATGATGAACGCCGCGCGTCTTGGCGTGGCGATGCAGGGCCTTGGCATTGCCGAGATTGCCTATCAGAACGGCCTTGCCTATGCGAAGGATAGATTGCAAATGCGCAGCATAACCGGCACCAAGGCACCGGATAAGCCCGCCGACCCGATTATTGTGCACCCGGATGTGCGTCGCCTGCTGCTGAAATCCAAATCCGTGATCGAAGCAACGCGGGCGCTTGCTTACTGGACCGGTATGAATCTGGATATTGCTAATAAACATCCCGATGAAGCGGAGCGTCAGAAGGCCGATGACCTTGTCGCCCTGCTGACCCCCATTATCAAGGCGTATCAGACGGATACGGGCAGCGAGATTGCCAATGACTGCCTGCAGGTTTACGGCGGGCATGGCTATATTGCGGAATGGGGCATGGAGCAGTATGTGCGTGATGCGCGAATTGCACAGATTTATGAGGGGACGAACGGCATTCAGGCGCTTGACCTTGTCGGGCGTAAAATGGGACAGAGTTTTGGGCGTTTGCTGCGGCGCTTTTTTCATCCTGTGCAACAGTTTATTGAAGAGCAGCAGGTAAATTCGGCCATGGCGGAGTTTATATTCCCGCTGGCAAAGGCATTTGCAAAACTGCAGCAATCAACGGCCTTTATTGCGCAAAGGGGGCTGAAAAACCCCGATGAAGCGGGGGCTGCGTCTTCTGATTACCTGCGGCAATTTGCCCTGGTGGCGCTGGCTTTTATGTGGTGCAAAATCGTGCTGGCGGCTCAGGAAAAGCTGGAAAAAGGTGAAGGGGACAAAGAGTTTTTAGAGAGTAAGTTTAAAACTGCGCGTTTCTTTATGGCCCGTATGCTTCCCGATGCCGATTCCCGCTTTAAAATGGTAACGGCGGGCGCGGATACGCTTATGGCGCCGGATGAGGCAGACTTTTAAGGCTTTTGTCCCCCAATTTAAAAAAAATTGCGAAATTTTAAAAATCTATGTAAAATTTTAAATATCGCAATCATTCTGGGGAGGTTATATGGCCACAAAGCCGATGATTAATCTAAGTGCTGTTAAAACCAGCTTTTTCGATAAATTATCAAGGTATGAAAATTTTGCTGCGGGAAGCGACATTGATCCCCTGGAGCTGGCGCAAAAACGCGTTGAAATCATTACCGCCGCCAAAGAGGCCATAGAAGACAAATCATCCCCTGAAGCACTGCGCTGGTACGGCTTGTCGCTGGTAACCGGGGAGCATGGGTTTCCCATCCATCTGGACGAAGGCATCCGGCTTTTAAATGAAGCGGTTATGATGCGGGCTTCAGGCGCTCTTGATCATCTGGGTGATATTTACTTGGGAAATATCGGGAGGTTGCCTGAAGATCAACTGGATTGTGAAAAAGCTATTAAATACTTCGTAAAATCAGACAGCGGTTATGCGCAATACCGGTTGGCGCGTGTTTACTCGGAAAATCCCGATCACAGGAACATAGGTAAAGCTCTGGATTACGCTCAGAAATCAGCAGAGCATAGCGGCAACGATATGGGCAAATGTATGTGGGCTATCTGGCTCTATTATGGCGACTGGATTACGCGCGATCGTGAAAAAGCCTATAAATTATTTCTTGAAATATATGAAGATGGCCGCGATGAAAACGGTGATTATAAAAATTGGGCCCCTATTTGCGCCTGCTTTTTTATCGGCCTGATGAAATATCGCGGAGAAATTATTGAACAAGAAGAACGGCGGGGTTTCCAAATGATAGAAGAAGCTGCGGCGCTCGGCGATAATTACGCCAATGACTGGTTAAATCACTATTATTCGTAACAGACAGGTCTTAGTTTTTCTGGACTTTGGTTTCCAGTGCCTTGATCTGTGCTTCATAATGGGCTTGCTGTTCACGTAGCTTGGTTTGTGCCGTGGCAAGCTTTTCTTCCAGTTCGGCAAGTTTGGCTATTTGTTGCTGGCTTGTAACCTGCGGGTCGAAAAGCATATTTTCCAGCTCTTCTTTTTCTGCCGCGCGTTGCGCGCGTTCCTTCGCCAGTTCCATACCCAGGCGTTTAATCTGCCGTTCCGCCTCGTTATAGCGCATTGTGGCGCGTTCCAGGTCCCAGTTATCCGAAGCAATACTGGTACTTGCCGAACTTACATCTTCAGGCATTTTTTCAAGGTCGTTCTCAAGTATCTCATTTTGTTTCTTAAGCGCATCTATGGAATCCTCAAGTTCGCGGATTTTGTCCATAAGCTTGGCGTTTTCGATGCTGGCCATGCCTTTTTCCTGGGTAGTTAAATCTCTGTTTTTATCAGCAAGACCTACTTTGGTGAAATCTACTTCCATATGTCCGACTTCTTTGCGTTCCTCCGGCCACTGTGTTTTGGTTTTCATCGTACCTACAGTCTCTATAGCGGGAGGCGGGGCGGCGGGCATGGGGGAAGCCGCGTCTTCAGAGTTAACGGAAGCAGCCGGGGTGGACGTTTCAGAAACCGTATTCTCAGAGCTTTCGTTTTTAACGGCGGTTTCTTCCGGCGTTTCGGCGGAATGATCGCTTACCGCTTTGAGGGCGTCATCATCCATTTGTTCCGCGAGAAGGCTGCTCAGCCGGCGTCCGCGAATACGCTCAGGAAACTCGCTTTCCTCTTCTTTACCCTTGCTTTCATCGATGCTGACCTTGATTGGTTCGTCTGCAGACCCGGCGGTAATCTGTTTTTCCAGCGGGGGAGACGCGGGAGCTTCGTTTCCTGCAGGAGCGGTTTCTTCCGCTTTGGCAGGTTCTGATACAGCTATTTCCGGAGTTTTTTCCGGCTCTGGGATCGGCTTATGCGGTTTTTGCTGGTTTTTCGCGCTTAACCCCGGCTGCGCAGGGCCGAGATCACGGGTACATGAATCGTATTTTGACAGCGCGTCGTTAATAGCGCTTAAGTAAAAGCGGAAGCGGTTTTCCTCGACATGCATATCCAGCGTGCTACCTTTGCGCACAGCTGCAAGAAAACCCGGAACACGGGCAAGATCAATGGAAAGTACCTCTCCGCTTACCGCGCGGGCCTCTACGGCCTTTTCCATGAGGCCGGGAATAACGAGCAGCGTCTTGTAGGAATTGCCCTGTTCAAAAATTTTCTGACGAAAATCAAGGCTCACAGTATCCATATGGTCTGCGGAGCCGCTGAATTGCAGGATAAAGCCGTTGTTAAACTCGGAAGTGAGATGACATTGCGGGTTCTGCGGTTTCTTTATGACCGGCATAATGGGCCCTGTCCGCACGACCCATCCTTTGGCGGGATAAAAGTAAAGCTCCGGCTCGGGAGGCTGTACGGCATGCGCGGTTGGCGAGAGAAGGCATAATCCCGTGATAGAAGCGAATGCCAAGAAGGTTATTTTTTTATGGAACATATTGAAAATCCGGCATTTCCCGTCAAATAAACGTCAGGGTGACAGATTAACACCCCCTGCGGTATGAGACAATGGGTTTTGACGCTTGGGCTTTGGCGGGGAAACGGCTATAATGAAAATATGAGCCTGGAAGACATCACACAGAAAATTAAAGAAAAACTCTCTCTTGCCCCTCCTTTTGGTACAACCTTTAAAATCAATTTAGGCGATGAGGGGATTATTTTTGTCGATGGTACGGGTGCCTCGCCTGTATTCAGCAACCAAGATGCGGAAGCTACTACCACGCTGACTTGCTCTGCGGAAACGATGAGCGGTATTTTAAACGGGACACAGGAC